>MGUR01000060.1 GCA_001800075.1 Elusimicrobia bacterium RIFCSPLOWO2_01_FULL_59_12 | reverse complement strand
ACCGCGTAATCTGGGGAGTTCTGGGCCGCGCCGCTCAAGCAAATTATCGTCGAAAGGTTACGGATATAGGTTGGCGCAAAAATACGCCAACCGGAAGCCGTAACGAAAAGCGAAATGATCGGTTATTGGCGTTTGTGGGGCGGACGTGACCCGCTGCCTTGAATGCAAGTCGCCTTTGCCAGCCGGTAACGGCGGCTTTTGTTCAGATTCTTGCCGGTCAAAGGCTTTGGAGGCGCGGTAGTGAGCGGAAAGCAGCCCACCCACGGTTTAATTGACGCTCGGCAACTGGCAGCCTATTTGGGCGTTAGCGTCCAAAGTATTTACTGTCGTGTCAGTCGAAAGGAGCTGCCTCTGTATAAACTGGGCCGGTTGACGCGCTTTAAAGCTGACGAGATCGATGCCTGGCTGGCGACGAAACATGTCGAGCCCGTCGCGCCCCTTGACATATGAAACATATAGTCGTACAATTTCCGTCGATGAATACTGAGCGAGGCCGATGCACACTTTATCTCGATAAATCCGACATCCGGCGACTGAAAGAGATCGCCAAGGAAAAGGATTCCAGCCCGAGCCGGATCGTGCGGAGTTTGGTCAGGGCGTATGTCTGGCGGGACGAGCATCCGCGCAAGAGAGGCAAGGCATGAGGTACTTCCAGAAAGAAGGCGCGTCCAAGAACGACCCTTGGTTTATCGACTGGTGGGAACTCGGACGCAGACGACGCAAGAAGATCGGAACCAAGACGCAGGCCAAAGCCGCCCTCGCCAAGATTAAAACGCGAATCGCCGAAAAACGATCAGGCCTCGACATAAATCGGGACACGGAGATCACTTTTGATGAGATCGTTAAGGATTTCCTCGAATACTCGCGGGTCAATAAGCGCTCTCATGACCTAGACATCCAGTATTGGAAACACATGAAACCCGTTTTTGGAGGCTTACGGTTGATCGACGTGCGCAAGACGGGGATCGAATCATACAAGAGCCAGCGCTTACAGGAAGGCGCCGCACCCGCCACCGTGAATCGTGAACTGGCTTTTGCAAAGGCGGCCTTCAACCGCGCTATCGACGACGAGAGGACGGAACGCAACCCCTTCCATGGAAAGTTTCGCGGCAAGTCACTAATGCTCAAAGAGGACAATGAAATGCAGCGTTTCCTCAGCCGCGAGGAGATCATCTGCTTTCTGTCCTACTGCTCACCCCCGCTCCGCCGCGTGGTCGTCTGCGCCCTGAACACAGGAATGCGCAAGGGCGACATTTTGGGTTTGACCTGGGATCACGTCAAGTTCGATCAGAACCAGATCATTAACAAGAACCGGAAGACCGGCAAGCCCTATCCGATCCCGATCAACGCGCCCATGCACAAGGTGTTGACGGAATGTTTGGCAATGAAGTGCGGCCCTTTTGTATTCTTAAACGAAGACGGGAATCCCTACCGGAAGGTTGACTGCGCTTTTAAGGGGGCTTTGAGGCGGTCGAAGCTAACATCCTTCCGTTTTCACGATTTGCGACACAGCGCCGCGTCCCATATGCTGATGAGCGGAGCGAACTTGAAGGAAGTTCAGGAGTTCCTAGGCCATAGCAACATCCGCACTACCATGCGTTATGCGCACGTGACACCGGCGCGGATGCGCTCCGCGGTCGAGATACTTGGAACGGTCGTAAACCCCGAAATACCGGTGCGGGATGGTCACTTTTTGGTCACTCGCGGCCCCGATAATCAGTCTGGAAAAGAGGCCGAGTCAAAACAGGTTGTTTTATCGGATAGTTTAGATTTACGGTGCGGTAGCCAAGTGGCTAAGGCAGCGGTCTGCAAAACTGCTATTCGTGGGTTCGATTCCCACCCGCACCTCCAGCTTTTTGCAGAGCAAAAAGCTTCACTATTTACTATTATCGCCGTCCGCCTCTCGGGGTTACGGCAAACGGCGTAAATGGACAATAGATGGCTGCTTCGCATCGCCCAGGTGGCGGAATTGGCAGACGCGTACGCTTGAGGTGCGTATGCCGAAAGGCGTAGGGGTTCAACTCCCCTCCTGGGCACCAAATTTCGCGGGTGGGGTTCAACGGTACGATTAAGGGTGGGCGCACAGCGGGCGTGGTTCAATGGTAGAACGGGACCTTGCCAAGGTTCAGACGTGGGTTCGATTCCCATCGCCCGCTGTGCGCCCATTGAAAGAACGGTTCGCCCGCCGCACAGCCGGCGGGCGAATGCTCGGCCAATTTCCATCGTCATCGCCGTCCCGTCCAGTAAAATTGCAACATCCTTCCTGAAGTAGATCTGTTGACAGTCACGGCGCCTCGAAATGGAAAACCAAGGAGGCTGCAATGGCTGTGCAGCTCAATCCCGGCAGCCATGAAGAATTTCTGAGAAAAAGGCCCTTGAAGATGTGGCAGGGTGGGTAATACAATGTATTACCGTTGAATCACCCAAGGAGGAAGCCATGACAAAAAAACTGACCAAACATGGACACAGCCTCGCACTGGTCATCGACCGGGGCGTGCTGAACCTGCTCAAAATCGATGAGAAAACACCCTTGGATATTTCCACCGATGGGCGGGTTTTGATCGTGTCCCCGGTGAACGATCCTCGCCGGCATAAGCGGTTCCAGCAGGCGCTGGCCAAAAGCCATCGGAAGTTCGGGCGGATGTACCAGCGCCTGGCGAGGCCTGACGTTGAAAAAGCGGCCTAAAGTTCCCGAATTCCTGGGCATCGAAGAGATTCTGCAAATTCATCAGGATCATCTCGCGCGTGACGGCGGCTCGCCAGGCATACGCGATCTGGAGCTTCTTCAATCGGCCGTCGTTATGCCGATGGCCCAGTTCGGCGGTGAATACCTGCATCGAGATCTCTTCGAAATGGCGGCCGCCTACCTGTTTCATATTGTTCAAAATCATCCTTTTGGCGATGCCAACAAAAGGACCGGCGCGGCCGCTGCCGACATTTTCCTGACACTCAATGGGATCGATTTGCGTACGGAAGAAAAAACGTTCGAATCGATTGTGTTGTCAGTCGCGGAGGGAAAAACGGACAAATCCAAGTTGACCCAGTTCCTCCGAGAATCCTCTCAGAAATAAAAGCTCCCTTAAGAACATTCTCACCCAATAGTGCGATGCGCGTCGAATCCTTCCGACGGCAAAAAGAGATAAACTGGAAAACATCAAAATCGCTGATAAAAGGTGGGGGGATTTGAAAATGGGCAATGGGACATCTAAAGGTGCCAAGGTTCAGACGTGGGTTCGATTCCCATCGCCCGCTCGCTGCCCTACCTGTTTGATTCCCTCCATTTTTTAAGTCGGATGGCTCATTTCGTTTTCAACAGGGCTCGCAGGTCTTTCATGAGAAACATGAGAGTCAGTGGATCCGTCGGGGAAGGCTCGAACCCAAAATGTTCATAGAAGAGGCGGGCTCGCTCATTGACAGCATGAACCAGCACCGCGCGGGCGCCTACCGTATCCGCCGCAGAAGCAATTCGTAAGAACGCATCCTTCAGAAGGGCTTGTCCGAGTCCTTGACCTTGTTCCTGCTTTTCGACTGCCAACCTAGCGAGCAGAATCACGCCGATCGGATGTTTAGCGAGGCCCTTGGTGATGCGTGCCGGGGACTCTTCTGGGCGAACAGCTCCGGCAGAAACTGAATAGTAGCCTATCACTCGCATTTTGCGGTGAGCCACGTAGGTTTGCGCGGAGTCACTCAGCAAATTGACGAACGCATAGCGCTTCAACCAGTCATTGAGTTCGACGTCGCCGCAGTCGAAAAGACTTATCTCATGGGATTTCGTCAGTTTTTCGACAGCTGAAAGCGGCGCAGAGGACGAGGTTTCGAGATCTGTCACGCGGGGCGTTCGAAGAGGCTGGGTTCCGCCAGGAGTCGCGCCAGGCGGGGCTTGGGTTGCACCGGCCGGTCTAGGGCTTCCAGGAACGCTTTCCACCGGCTTGCCGAAAGAACAAATTCCCGCCGGTCTGCGAGAACCTGTTCAGCCCGCTCATAGGCGCTTTTTAAGATGAAATCCGTCACACTGACGCCGTTCTGCCTTGCGACCGAGCGGATCAACTTTTCCTGCTGCGCAGTGGCGCGAAGATTAAACCGTTTTGTGCGTGATTTCTTGACGGTCATAGAAGACATGGGCCTTACCTCCTTGTACAGACAGTGTACGTCAAAATCATAACAATTTCAAGCCCCTGAAAATATCCAAAATATTCATCGTCAAAATAAGCATAAAAATAGGCAGTTTCTGGTGCTTTAATTTTAAAGCAACCGGTAGGCTGATCAACCCTTGCCCTTCCGGCCTAAGCAAAGAATGGTCGTTTTCTGAGCCGGTTCGTAAGAGTAGACAGATAGACTTGTCACGCGCGTGGGTGGGTTCTGGGATCTATGTCCAGAGTCTTACTTCGCATCGTGACACTTATTGTTACCTCCAACTTTCCGCCTCTAGACCACCCGTCCGTCCCGCAGGTGAATCTGGCGTTTGGCCAGGTTGGCAAATTCAGGTTCGTGCGTCACCAAAACGACCGTCGTCCCCGACGTCTCGTTGGCCTCGCGCAGGATGTTGATCACCCTTTCTCCGTTCGCCGTATCCAGCGACCCCGTGGGCTCATCGGCGAACACGTAGCGCGGCTCCATGACCAGCGCCCGGGCGATCGCGACCCGCTGCATCTCGCCGCCCGACAGCTGCCGCGGCAGGCGGTTCAATTTGTCGCCCAATCCGAACCGTTCGAGCAGCTTTTCGGCATGCGCCTTTCGCCGCTCCTGTTGTTTGAATTTGCGCGCCGGAAGCAGGGTGTTCTCCAAGGCGTTCAGTTCCGCGATCAGATAGTGGAATTGAAAAACAAAGCCCATTTTCTCGTTGCGGAACCGGCTGAGCGCCTCGCCGGACATGCGGCCGACGTCCTGGCCTTCAATTTCAATGGTCCCCTCCGACGCCTTGTCCAAACTGCTTAGGAGATACAGCAGCGTGCTTTTGCCCGCGCCGGACCGCCCCGTCAAAGAGACAAACTCGCCTTCGCGAATGTCCAGGGTGATATCCGACAAAATACGGGTGGGCGGCGCGCCGATCACTTTTCCCACATGTTGAGCGACGATGCCCATAGGCTCACTCCGCTCCGGCGCGAATAATCTCGATGGGTGTCAGCTTCCCGGCCGCGCGCGCCGGGAGAATGCTGGCGATGGAAGCGGACAGGAGCGCCAGGAGGGCCGCTTGAACATAGATGCCGGGCTGGAAAGAGACCAGCATATGGCCCGGTCCCGACCCCAGGGATCCGCCCCCGAACGGAATCGTCTGCAGATAAAGACAGACCCCATATCCGAAGGCCAGCCCCAGGATCGCTCCGGACACGCCCAGGATCAACCCCTGGGAGAAGAAAAGCCAGATCATCTCGCCGGTGTTGTAGCCCATCGACCGGAGGATCGCGATGTCCTGCCGTTTATGCATCACCGTCATGTTGAGCACGTTATAGATGCCGAAGGCCGCCACGATCAAAACCGCGCCCACGGACAGAAAACGGACGGCGTCCTGGATGCGGAAAATCTCAAAAATATTGGCGTTGATCTGGTCCCAGCTTTCCACTTTTTCAGGACCCCAGCCGGCCCAGGTGGTCGCCAGGGCCGCCGCCTGGGCATGGTCGTGCAGCCGGACGGCGATTTCGTTGACCTGATTCGGCGTTCCGTTGACGTTTTGCACGTCGCTGATGGCCCCGTAGGCCAGGCTGTCCGTCATGCGGTTTCCTGTGCGAAAGACGGCCGCCACTTTAAACGGGGTGGCGGCGCGGTGGGCCAGCGAAACCGACACAGTCTGAGAAAGCTCCACCCCCAGCTTTTTCTTGAGTTCTTCTCCAATCACCAGCCGGTTCCCGCCGACCGCCAGGTCCGCGAATTTTCCCTCGACGACATACTCCCCAATCGTGGTCACCTTTTGCTGCTGCAGGGGATCGCAGCCGATGAGACGGGAGGCGGACGCGGCCGTCCCTTTGGCGAAAATGACGGACGCCGTGAGCTGGGGAGAGTAGGCGGCGACGCGCGGATCGTTTTTCAGTCTCAGATACCAGCTCTGCGGATTTTCAACGATGTCGCTGTCTTTCCGCCCGGACGGCGGCGCCGCCCAAAAGATGTGGCGGTAGGCAGATCCATAAAAAGGAGCATCCAGCGAATGTTCCGTGAGAAACTCCTCGCGGGCCTGAATGAGGACGTGGGCGTTGTTGTTGATGAGCTGATCGATCAGGTAGCCCCTGAACCCCAGCATGAAACCCGAGATCGCCACAAACGCCGCGCTGCCGAAGAAGATGCCCAGGAGCGTCAGCAGGGTCTGCCGGGGCCGCGCGAAAAGGTACCTGACCGCCAGGAAGATCACGGCGTCTTTCCTTTTTTCCGGGGAATCCACAGCCGGTCGCCTTCCCGCAGGTCGCCCGAGAGAATCTGGGCCATGGCGCCGTCGACCACCCCCGTTTGCACCGGGACGGCGTCCGCCCGCCCTTCTCCGCGTTTACGGATCGCCCGGCCCGCTTGAATCGCCGACACCGGCGCAAGCAGCGCGCCGGGATGTTCCGCGATTCCGATGGCGACGTCGGCCGTCATCCCGGGAAGGATTTGCGGCGGCAGGCGGGGCGCGTCAATCCGGACCAAAAAATTGTCCCCGCTGGAATAAACCGATTCCACGCTCCCTTCGAAGGACTGCTCCCGGAAGCCGTCGAAACTCAGCCGCGCATTCTGGCCCCGGCGGACCTTCAGCGCGCTGCGCTGCTCGAGGGACACGATCAGGTAGCGGTCCAGGAGATCCACCAGGTCCAGAATCACCGATTGCGAAAAAACGGTCTCTCCGGTTTTGACGGGCAGGCGCGTGACCGTGCCGTCGAAAGGAGCCGTCATCCGCGCGCCGCCGTCAAAATGCACCAGCGGCTCGCCGCGTTTCACCGCATCCCCTTCCTTGACGAACAGTCTGCGGATCGTATCGGTGACCCCGGGTTTCAGCTGGAAGCTCTTGGTGGCCGTGACCGTGCCGATTCCGTACACGCTTTCGATCAGGGTTCCTTTTTGGAGCGGCTCCGTCAGCTGGCCTGCCGCCGGGCCGCCGGCCTTTTTCCAAAGTCCCAGGCCGGCCAGACCCAGCGCCCCGATGAAGCCCGCGAGCGCCCATCGTTTCCGGGCGGTGTGAAGGTTGAAAAACATTGAGTTGCCTCCCTTGTTTTCCTTTATGACGAAAATCATACTGCGTTTTTGATCAAAGTGGTACCCTCAGGCCGTGAAATGGATGATCGCCGTCGCTTTCAGCTTGCTGCTGGTCTTGGCCCTGGTGGTCTATATCCAACACCGGCCGCCCCCGCCCGCGCCCCCGCCTCTTGCCGCGGCGCCCGTCAAGCCCCAGAAGGCGGCCCGGCCCCCCGCGCCGAAAACCGGCCCCTTGAGCCCGGTGGATATCACCGGGCCTTTGAAAAACCGGGCTCTGGTCCATTGGGTTCTGCCGGACTACCCTGAGTGGGCCCAGCAAAAAGGCATCACCGGCGTCCTGCGCATGAAAATCCGCGTCACGCCGGCCGGCCAGGTGCAATCTTTCATGGAGCCTCAGCAGTTGAGCGGCGAAACGCGCCTCGACGAAAAAGCCGTGGAGGCCCTGAAGCAGTGGCGGTTTGTGGAAAAGCCGAATTCCTTCGGAGAGCAATGGGGCATCGTGACGATCCGGTTTTCCCTGCTGCCCGCGGAAGCGGAATCCCCGGCGGCGAGCGTGACCGGCGTTTCATTGGGAAAAACGACCGCTTCGGGAGTTTGGGAATGCGTCCGCAAATGGGTGGGCGATGCGACAAACCAATTCGTGTACATCTGCAGGCTTCGGCCGGCGAAACAGTCAGCGGAGACAACCCCGTAGCGGGGTCCTAGCGCTGATGCCGTTCCACGCCGCCCCAGAGCGGGGTTCCTTTCACTTCGCGAAATTTCACGATCTCATGGCCTTTCTGGATGTGGGCGGCCAGGATGACCGGTTTGCCGTCGCACGGGACGCGGGAACCGGTGACTTCGATGAGGTCCCGCGCCTGGATCTGGACCGGCTGCTTTTTCACATACCAGATCGGCCCCAGATGGACGGGAATGGTTTCGGCCTCCGTTTTCAACATCAGATGGATCCCCTCGCCCATTCCTTTCAGGGGCGTCACTTTTTCCACGCGCTGCACGACCCCTTTGAGCGTCACGACACGGCGCGCGTCGTAGAGCCGGCAATAGGCGCTTTCCGGCTCCCACCCGCGGCTTCCTCTCCATTGGAAGGGGAAGTCCGCCCGTATCACGGCGGTGAGGACTCCCAGAAAACCCGCCGCGATGAATATCTTTCGGCCTAGCTTATGATTCATAATGAGCCTCCTGACGCAATGGGTTACCCGGCGTCGCCACATGAGTTTATGACATCTTGGGTGTTTAGGCCAGAGCGGCGAATAGTCAAATCCGGTTTGGGAGGTCTCTAATGAATGCGATCCAGCTGCATCTTGTGCTGAGTCATGTGCCGGTTATCGGACTGTTGTTTGCCAGCGCTTTGTTTATTTACGGCGTCGCCAAGAAAAATATTGACATGCAGAGATTTTCCCTGGGCGCATTTGTCGCCCTGGCCGTGCTGACCCTTCCGGTCTATTTCTCCGGGGACGCGGTTGAAGAAGTCGTCGAAGCGCTGCCGGGAATCAGCGATGATCTGGTGGAACCCCATGAAGAAGCCGCCGGGGCCGCCTTGATCGGGATGGAACTCTTGGGAGCGGCCGCCCTCGCCGGGTTGATCGCGTTTCGCCGGCGAAGCCAGCTGCCGCGAGGGTTCCTGCAAGGGGTCCTGGGATTAACGACCGTCGCCAGCTTGTTGATGGTATGGACGGCGCATCGGGGAGGGCAGATTCGCCACACCGAATTGACCGTCGCTTCCCAGCTGATCGTACCGCCGGGCCGGGGTTACCTTCCGCATGACGCCTCTGAACGGGAGGCGCATCCTTAGTACACTCCCCGCCTTAAATTGCCCACACCATGACCGCTCAGCCTCTTTTCACCGCCCTGCTCGCCTCCTGCCTGGCTCTGCCCGCCGGCTATCCGCTGTCGGCGGAAGCGCCGCGCGGTTCAACCGGACCCGTTTCCCGCGGCGGCCTGGCCAGGGAACCCCTCCCCGATGCGGCCGCGCCGCCGTTCATCCTCACCCCATCCACCCATCCGATCCGCGCGATCCATTTGACCTGCTGGAACGCCGGATCCCCGAAATACCGGCGCTGGCTGGACAACGTTCTTAACGAAACCGTGATCAATGCGGTGGTGATCGATGTGAAAGAATTCCATGGGGAAGTGTATCTTCCGGGGGCCGCCTCCGCCAAGCAAGCGGGCGCCTACGTCAACGCGGTTCCCGATCTTGCCGAGTGGCTCGCGGAACTTAAAAAAAGGGGGGTTTACACCATCGCCCGCCAGGTCGTTTTCAAAGACAACATCATGCCCCGCAAAAATCCAAGCCTCGGGGTCCACAACCACCTGGGCGAGTTGTGGTACGACCACGGACATACCACCTGGCTGGATCCCTATAATAAGGATGCCTGGCGCTACAATCTGCTGATCGCCTTACAGGCGTCCAAGCTGGGTTTCGACGAAGTGCAGTTCGACTATATCCGTTTCCCCACCGACGGGCATCTTCAAAGCATCCGCTATTCCGTCCCGCACAACCGCCAGGCCGCTTCCCAGGCTTTGGTGGATTTTCTCGGCCAGGCCCGACAGCTGCTGCACCCGCTCGGAACGAAAATTTCGATCGACGTTTTCGGACTCACGACGTCAGACAACTCGGGGATGGGGATCGGCCAGCGAATCGTGCCGATGACCGAAAAAGTCGATTACGTTTGCCCGATGGTCTATCCGTCGCACTATTACAGGGGGGAATACGGCCTGCCGGAACCCAATCGCGAACCCTATAAAACCGTGTACTACGGTCTCAAAGACGCGGTCAGAGGCCTCGGCCCCCTGGCGCAGAAATTGAGACCTTACCTGCAGGACTTTTCCTTAGGGGGCGTCCGCTACGGACCCGAAGAAGTGCGCGCCCAGATCCAGGCCGCGGCGGACGTCGGAATCCAGGATTGGTCCCTGTGGAACGCCGGCGGCAGTTACACCCTCCAGGCCCTGAAGACGGCCGCCACCCCGGGTCCAAAACCCTACGTCATTCAGATCTCCACTCCCTAGAATCTCCCAAACTCACGGAATCCTCAACATCCTGTAAAATCCCGCTTTCCGTCAGGGAAAGACGTTGACAACCCCCTCCAATCGTGGTACTTGGAAGGCATCATGGACCCCACCGCAGAGCCCGGGCGCCTCATCGAACATACCGTGGAAAGCAACGTAAAAGACCCGGACAATGCGTGTCGCCGGACCTCCGGCGACCGCCGGCGCGTCCTGGTGGTGGACGATGACCCGGTCGTCCGGCGCATTGTTTTGGAGCTCCTGAACTCCCGCTACAATGTCATCACCGCCTCCACCGGGGTCCAGCTTCCGGAACTGCTGAAGAAGCACCAGCCCGATTTGGTCATCCTGGACGTCATGCTTCCCTGGCTTAACGGCTTTGAACTCTGCCGCATCCTCAAGACGAACTCGTCCGGCCAGGACATCCCCGTGCTGTTTCTCACCGGATGCAAGGAAAAGGAAGATCTCCTGACCGGCAAAGAGGTCGGCGCGGCCGCCTATCTCACCAAACCCTTTTACGCCAAAGACCTTTACCGAGAAGTTGACCGCCTTCTGGCGGCCTGAGGCGCCGCGCCCATGACTCCCCTGCGCCGGGGACTTCCCGAAGACCTCCTCCAAAAAATCCGTCTCGACAGTCTTTTCCGCTTGACCATTTCCTTGACGTCTTTTGTGCTCGCCGTTTATCTCTGGATTTTCAGCTTCGTCTCCGATCTGCGCCCGTTGGCCCTCCTGCTGGCCGCCTATACCGTCCCTTATCTGGCGGCCTGGTGGCTTGCGTCCCGCATCGAAGCGGCGCGCCGCCTTCTGGATTACGCGCTCAGCGCATGGGATATTCTGGGCATCGCCTGCGCGGTGCATCTGACGGGAGGGCCGAACAGCCCGTTCTTTTTCCTTTACGGGGTGCCTTTCCTTGTGCAGGCCTTCCATTTCGACATGGGGCAGATCCGCTGGAACGGCCTTTTATCCGCTCTTTCCTACCTGGTCTTGATTGGGATCCATCGCGCCGAAACATCCCGGGAGCTCGCCGCCGTCTACGCCGGACATATGCTGTTCCTGGGGATCATGATCATGACGGCGGTGGTGACCGTGCGGCTCCTGCGCCGGAAAGAGGGGGCGCTGCGGAAAAATGTCCTGGCGATGGAAAGCAACATCACGCTCTTGAACGAACTCAACGCCGTCACGCTCGATCTTCCCAGGACCCAATTGCAGGAACAGATCGCCGCCCGCCTGAACCAGATCCTGCGTCCGTTCGGGACGTTCGCGCGATTGTGGGTGCACGATGAAAGCTGGCGCGCGTTGAAAGGGATCGGAGAGCACCCCGCCATGCGGCCGGGTTCCGCGAGTTACCTTCCGGTCCGGGCCTGCCCCGCTTTTGCCCTGCGCCAGCCCTTCAGCTTCAGCCAAACTCACGGGGACCCTTGCCCCAGCGAGCAATTCAACTACACGGCCCATCTCTGCCTCCCCGTCCGCAGCGAGAAAGAGACCTTCGGGGTGCTCCTTTTGGGGACCTACGCGGCCCGCCCCTGGGAGCCGGACGACATCCGATTTTTTGAGACCCTGGCCCACTCCGTGGCTCTCACCCTTCAGCGCAAGGCGCTCTTCGAACGGCTTCAGGAAAAGATCACGGAACTCAACTTTTCCTTTGAAGTGGGCGTGGCCGCCCTGGCCACGTTCGTCGGCTCCACCCAGGGCATCGATGAAACCACGGTCCACATCCTGGACAACGTCCTGGCCATCCTGAAAGTGGACCGGGCGTCCTTGATGCTCTGGAACGTTCAGACGCAGCGGCTGCAGACGCAGTGGGTCCGAGGCACGGATTTTCGCATCCACAGCCCCCTGGCTCTGGGCCTGGGAGAGGGAATGGCGGGGTGGGCGCTGCAGTTCGGCGAGCCCTACTGGGCGGAATACGCGATGAGCGACCCGCACTACGCCTCCAGCGGCCAGATGATCAAATCGCTGCTCTGCGTTCCCGTCTATACCATGGACCGAAACCCGCTGGGGGTCATCAACGCGGTGACCGTCTCGCAGCCGCGCGCTTTCTCGGAGCGCGAGATCAATTTTTTAAAATCGTTCGGCCGCCAGGCGGCCCTCGCCATCGAGAACGCCCAGCTGCACCACAAGAATCGCTCGCACATTGAGCAGCTTAAGGAGCTCGACAAAATGAAGTCGCAATTTCTCTCGCTGGTGAGCCACGACCTGCGGGGGCCCTTGACCGGGGTGCGCGGCTATTGCGAGATCCTCAAACAGCAGGCCCGAGGGCCTCTGACATCTCCGCAGGCGGACATCATCCGGCAGTTGGAACGCCAGGTGGACCTGCAGGAGAGAATGGTGGACGACCTATTGGATTTCGCGCGCATGGAAAAGGGACGCCTGTCCATTCATCCGGCTCCTTGCGACGTCGAGACGCTGTTCAAAGAGGAGGTGGAGAAATCTCAGGCCGAAGCCCGGGAGCGGGACGTCGCGCTGACGCTTTCGCTTCCGGCCGCGTCGCTGGCGCCGGTGGTCCTCGACGAGGGCCGTATCCGGCAAGTGCTGTGGAACCTGATCCACAACGCGCTGAAATTTACCCCCGAAAACGGGCGGGTCGCCGTCCGGGCCGCCCCGGAGGGGGACTCCCTGGCCATCGAGGTCTCGGACACCGGCATCGGGCTGTCTTCGGACACGCAGGATCGGATTTTCGACAAATTCTTCCAGATCACCCCCGGGGGTTCGAAAGGCGCGCAGGGTCTGGGGCTTGGCCTGGCCATTTGCAAAGAAATCGTGCTGGCCCACCGCGGGAAAATCCGCGCGACCTCTCCCGGGCTGGGATTGGGCACGACGATCCGCTTCACGCTCCCGCTCCGCTCCGCACTCGCCGCAAGCGCGCCATTAGACAGCCGCGAAGCAGCCTGATATACTTAGGACCTCCTCAGCACCCTCTCCCGAAATGGGAGAGGGTGAAAAGACGAAAGGACTTTGGTTATGCGTTTTTTTGCCCCGTTTGCGCTGTTGTTCGCTGCCTCCTGCCTGCTTTCGGCGTGTGAAACAGACCCGGTTCCCACGACAGGATCCGCCTCCGTAGAGACGCCCTTCAAAGCCGTTCCCCGTCCCCCGGCCGCCTTTCGTAATTTTCGGAAATAATGTCTATAATTTGAGGCAGAAAGAGAGGTGGCGCGATGAACAAGATAGTACGCCCGGTACTCGCTGAGTTGGTCGGGACGTTCGGCTTCGTTTTTATCGGGGCAGGCTCCATTCTCACGGATGTTTACACCCGCGGTTCGCTGGGACTGGTCGGCATCGCCATCGCCCACGGCCTCATGCTGTCCGTCATGGTGTCGGCCTTCATGGCGGTCTCCGGCGGGCAGTTGAACCCGGCGGTCTCCGTCGGCCTTTGGGTTGCCAAAAAGCAGGGCGCGCAAACCACGCTCGCTTACACGCTCGCCCAGCTGGCCGGGGCTTCCCTGGCGGCTTATGTTCTCCGGGCCCTTTACGCCGCGGACGTTTGGCGGCCGGTGCAGCTCGGCACGCCCGCGCTGGCGGCGGGCATCAACCCGCTGACGGCGTTCGGGATAGAAGCCATGCTGACCTTTTTGCTCATGACCGCGGTCCTGGGGACGGCCGTGGACAGCAGAGCCCCAAAAATCGGCGGTTTCGGCATCGGCCTGATGGTCGCCGCGGGCATCCTGGTGGGCGGCCCGCTCACCGGCGCGTCCATGAATCCCGCGCGCAGTTTCGGACCCGCGCTCGCCTCCGGCTTCTGGGAATTCCACTGGGTGTACTGGGCGGGCCCGGTCGTCGGCGCTTCCGCCGCCGCCTGGCTCTACAGCCGGCTCATTTCTTCAAGCCACTAACGCTTCGTCGCCAACGGAAAACTCAGGGCAGGGTTCAAATCGGCCCTGAGTTTTCCTATTAAAAGGTAGAATAGACCCGTCCATGCCTAACCTTGTCGCGTCCATGCGTTCGTTTCTGGCCCAGGTCGATCCTTTCCGGTCGCTTCCGTCAAAGGAACTGGACCGCCTTGTCTCCTTGGCCACCGCCAAGACCTATCTCAAAGGAGAGACCATTTATACGGAAGGGGATCCGGCGGACAGCGTCTGGGTGCTGAAAGAAGGGCGCATTCAGATTTTCAAATATACGTCCGGCGGAAGGCCCCAGGCGATCGAAAGTCTCGGTCCGAAGGAACTCTTCGGCACGCTCTGCCGCCTGGGGAACACCGGACGGACCTACCCCTGCACGGCCATCGCGTCCACCCCGTGCGCCGTCGTCCGCATCTTGGACCGCGCGTTTTTGGATTGCTACAACCGATTTCCCGCCATGGTCATGGGCGTCTGCTCGCTCTGCAGCCAGCGGCTCAACACCATGCAGGGCGTTTCCTGCAGCGCTCAGGAACCCGTTGAAAAACGGATCGCCGGCATCCTTCTTCAACTTCAAAAGGAACACGGAAACACCCTCCCTTTTACCAAGCGGGAAGTCGCCGAACTGGCCGCCACGACGGTGGAAACCACCATCCGCACCATCTCCGCGTTCGCCAAAAAGGGCTGGGCGGCCTCGACCCGCGGACAAATCACATTGAAAGCGCCCGCCGAAATTAAGAAACTTTTGGATGCCTTCTGTTAACCTTGTGCAAATTTTAACGGCAGTATGATGGGCGTCATACTTCGCGGCCCTTCCACCTGCTATTCTGGCGTTGAAGCGGCGATGGCATACCCCTGCAGGACTAAACCCGTTGTTTCCCCCGACTTCGAGGCGTTTGCCTCCGAGGTGGCCGCCGCCGTTTGGAATCAGCTGATCGAGATTCCGGCCTTCAGCGCCCTCCGATGCAGCGATTATGCGAGCGTTTTTGAGGCCGTCGCCGGAACGTTGTCCAATTACAAAATGCCCTTGTCGCGGAATAAGAATGCCGCCCACACACTTAAAAGGAGTCCTTCATAATATGCGCATCAAGAAGCTTGTCGTGAGTGCCCTGGTGCTGTCAGGTCTATGCGTCTTCAACGTGCGGGCGGAGGACCCCGTCGCCGGGAACAAACCCGGCTCCGGGCTCTACCCAAACGACTTCGGCCCGATCGAGATCGACGTTTCCGGCTACCCCAAAGAGATGAAGCAGAACTACCGCCTTTTCGCCTTTAAATGCGCCGCGTGCCACACCATCGCGCGGCCGATCAACTCTCAATACCTGGAGCTGTCGGCCGAGGAGCAGGCCGCCGCCAAAACGCGGGAACCGGAGATCTTCAAGAACGCCAAGATCTGGCATATCGAGGACCATATCTGGAGCCGCTATGTGAAAAGAATGATGGCCAAGCCGGGCTGCCCGGTCCAGGGCGAGGACGGGAAGAAAATCTGGCAGTTCCTGGCCTATGACTCCAGGATCAGGAAAACAGGAGCCCAGCGCCAGGCGTGGAAAGCCCACCGGAAAAAACTGGTTGACGATTTCAGGACGAACTACCACGAGACGTACGAAAAAATCTTCTTGGAAGACAACGATAAAGAGGAGGAATCTCATGAAAAACATTAACGGAAAAATTAAACTGGCCGCCGGACTGGCGTTGGCGCTGGCCGCGTTGGGCGTCCTGGCGCTCACGCCCCTGCGCCGCAGCTTCGCGCAAATCGGAGGCAGCGCCCTTTTCAGCCCCGGCCTGGAATCCATCATTAAAGCCCGGGAGCTGACGCCGGGCGACGTGGAGGCCGCGCTCAAAACCTTCGTCCCTCCGGGCAGCTACGACGACTACATGATGTTCGCCTCGGGAGGCCAGGCCGGGAACGTCCTGGTCTTCGGCATCCCGTCCATGCGCCTCTTAAAGAACATCCCGGTCTTCTCGCAGGACTCCTGGCAGGGTTTCGGCGTGGGCGACCATAACACGCGCGATTTGTTCAATCAAGGCAAAGCCGCCGGACAAGTCCAGACCTGGGGCGACGTGCACCACCCCGCGCTCAGCGTCACCAAGGGGCTCTATGACGGCGAGTTCTTGTTCGTCAACGACAAGGCCAACGGCCGCATCGGGGTGGTCGACCTGCGCGATTTCAAGGCCCGGCAGATCGTGAAAAACCCGTTGATCGCGACCAATCACTGCGGGGCCAAGGTGACCCAGGATACGGAATACTACGTGGAGGGCGCGCAGTTCGGAAATCCGCTGCCCTATACCGACTTCGCCCCCTTGTCCCGCTACAAGGAGGATTACCGCGGCCTGGTGACCTTCTGGCCGTTTGACCGGTCGGCCGGCAAACTCGTTCAGGACAAAAGCTTCACCGTCGAGCTCCCGCCCTATTGGCAGGACCTGGGCGGCATGGGCAAGGGCGTCAGCCACGGCTGGGTGTTCATCAATACCTACAACACCGAGATGGCCTGGCCCGACAGCAGCCAGGGCAAGCCGCCCATCGAGATCGCGGCCTCCCAGCGCGAGATGGATTACATGCACGTCATCCACTGGAAAAAGGTGGAGTCCCTGCTCAAGGCCGGAAAAATCAAAACGAAGACGATCAAAGGGATGCGCGTCGTTCCGATCGCGGAGGCCGTCAGGCAGGGGGTTCTCTACAACATCGGGGAGCCGAAAAGCCCGCATGGCTGCGACCTCAATCCGGACGGCCGGTTCATCGCGGTCAGCGGCAAGCTTGACCCGCACGCGACCATCTTCAGCTTCCACAAGATCATGAAGGCCATCGAAACCAAGAACTACGAGGGGACCGACCCCTACGGGATCCCGATCCTGAAGTTCAAGGACACCGTAGAGGCCCAGGTCGAGCTCGGCCTGGGGCCGCTGCATACGGAATACGACGACAAGGGCTATGCCTACACCAGCCTGTTCCTCGATTCCGCGATCGCCAAATGGACCCTCGACAAAGGGCCGCGCGGCGAGAAACCCTGGACCCTGGTCGAGAAGCTCTCGGTGCACTACAACGTCGGCCACCTGACGGTCGCCGGAGGCGACACGGCCAAACCCTACGGCAAGTATCTGGTCGCCCTGAACAAGTGGTCGCTGGACCGGGCGCTCCCGGTGGGGCCGCTGCATCCGCAAAACCTCCAGCTCATCGACATCACGGGCGAAAAGATGCAGCTGCTCTCCGATGTCCCGACGGTCGGCGAGCCGCATTACGCCGCGATCATCAAGGCGGACGCGCTCAAACCCTGGAAGATCTACCCGGAGATCGGGTTCAACCCCCTCACCGGGAAGAAAAGCCCGACCGCCACGCTCCCGGGCAAAGAACGCGTGGTGCGGGACGGGAAGAACGTCCACGTTTACATGACCGCGATCCGGAGCCATTTCATACCGGACCGGGTCCATGTGAAGCAGGGCGATCACGTTTATGTGCACCTCACCAACATCGATCGCGCGCAGGACGCCACTCACGGGTTCGCGCTGTCCTCCTACAACATCAACCTCTCCATCGATCCCGGGGCGACCGTTGACACCGACTTCATCGCCGACCGTTCCGGGGTGTTTCCCTGGTACTGCAGCGAGTTCTGCTCGGCGCTGCACATGGAAATGATGGGCTACTTGACGGTGAAATAAAATGCCGGACCGCCGCATGGCGGCGTGGGCGGGGAGAGGGGCGGGGATCCTCCTGCTCCTCTCCCTTGCCTTTCCCTATTGGCAGGCGGAGGTGTTCGCCCCCCAGTATCCGGGCGGCCTGCGCGCCAAGATGTACGCCTTCCGGGTCGGCGGCGACGCGCAGGAAATCGACAACTTGAACCATTACATCGGGCTGAGCCGCCTGGATCAGTTCGGGCGCCTGGAGCGAATCGCCAGCGTCCCGGTCGCGGTCACGCTGGCGTTTCTCTGCTGGATCCTGGCGGGCCTGCAGCGGCGGAAATTGCAGTGGCTGATTTTCCTCGCCGTGCTGGCCTATCCCTTCGCCTTCGTCGCCGACATGGCCTACTGGATGCGCTACGCCAGCACGCACCTGGATCCCACCGCGCCGCTCAAGATCAAAGCGTTCACGATCCCCATCTGGGGCAGCGGAACGATCGCGCAGTTCCGCAGCGTCGTCGGGCCCCAGGCCGGGTTTTATCTGGTCCTTGCGGCTTTGGTTTTACTCGCCGTGGCTTTGGCCCGAAGCGGCCAAACGACCTCCGAAGAGCCCCGTCAGGCACGGGCCCTGCTGGGCGCCGCGCTCGCGGCGCTGCTCGGGACATCCGCCCCGGGCCGGGCGCATGCGGAGCCGCCGCCGCTTCAGGAGCGGATCGCCCGCGCGGCGCCCGGAGCGGTGATCGATCTGGCGCCCGGCGTTTATCGGGCCCCGATCGTGATCGATAAGCCGCTCACGCTTCAGGGTCAGGGGAAGGCCGTCATCCACGCGAACGGTCAGGGCACTGTCATCACCGTGCGCGCCGCAGGCGTGACGTTGGACGGGCTCGTGATTCAAGGCTCCGGCGAGAGCCTCCTTTATGAAGACAGCGGGGTGCGGGTTGAAGCCCCGAACGCGCGGATCCGGAATTGCCGCATCGAGGACGTTCTCTTCGGCGTATTCCTGACGAATGCGCCGGACGCCGTCCTTGAAGACAACGTCATTCGCGGAAAACCGATCGATCTGGGCCAGCGCGGAGATCTCGTTCGTTTGTGGTACTCCGACCGGCCGGTGATGCGGCGCAACCGGCTGACCGCCGGCCGCGATACGGTGCTGTGGTTCTCGAACGGGTCCGTCTTCGAAGACAATGTCGTGGAGGGCGGGCGCTACGGCCTTCACTTCATGTACACCCACCGGGCCCGCGTCGCCGGCAACCGGTTTTTTGACAACTCCGTCGGCGCCTATGTGATGTACTCCAAGGACGTGGTCATTGAAAAAAACCGCTTTGAGAAAAACCGCGGCCCCTCGGGTTCCGGCCTGGGTTTAAAAGAAAGCGACGCGGTCGCCGTCCTGGACAACGTTTTTGTCAACAACCGCCAGGGCGTCTTCATCGATCAATCGCCGACGGTGCCCGAAGAATCAAACCGCTGGCAGGGGAACCTCATCGCTTTTAACGACATCGGCGTGGCGATGCTGCCCGGCGTTCAAGGAAATGTCTTCACGCGCAACGCGTTCAACGACAACCTTCAGCAGGTGTCCGTCCAGGGAGGGGGACCCTTGCGCGGCAACCTTTGGGCCGAGAACGGCCGCGGCAATTACTGGAGCGATTACGTGGGCTACGGCTTGAAAGGCGCGCTCGTCGGGAGGGTCCCGCACAGCGCCGGGAACGCCTTTGAGAACCTGGCGGATCATGTTCCTTTCGCGCGATTCTTCGCCTTCACGCCGGCCGCGCAGGCGCTCGATATCGCCGGCCGGGCTTTTCCGATCTTCAAACCCAAACCCAAGCTCGTCGACCCCGCCCCGCTTTTGGCCCCTCCTTTCCAGGGTCAGGGAACGGAGAAATCGAGTTTCCAGGCCGCCGCGATGCGCCTTCCGCTCGCGATTCTGGCCCTTCCCGTCCTTTTGGCGACGGCGCTGGAACGCAAGCGCCGGGTCCGCGGCGGCGCCCCTCCAGCCGGCGCGCCCGGGGATGCCGGGCCGGTCCTCGAAGTCGCGGATCTCCGAAAGAGTTTCGGCCCGCAGGAG
>MGUR01000059.1:4389-8138 GCA_001800075.1 Elusimicrobia bacterium RIFCSPLOWO2_01_FULL_59_12 | reverse complement strand
TTCTACGGCAATCCCGCGCAGTTCATCATTCAGCTTAAGGCGGCCTTGATCACGGCGATCTATTCCTTCGTGGCGTCGGTGGTCATCCTGAGAGTGATCAATGCCCTGGTGGGCGTGCGTGTCAAGGAATCGGAAGAACGTATCGGCCTGGACTTGACCCAGCACAGCGAAGCGGCTTATACCCAGCTCGATTAATATAGGAGACTCTAACTACCATGAAATACATCATCGCGATTGTTCAGCCGGACCGTGTGGACGACGTCCTGGACGCCCTGGAAAAGAAGGAAATTCATCTGGTGACCGTGACCAGCGTGCTGGGCCGCGGGAGACAGAAGGGGATTGCCGAGGTTTACCGCAGTCATAAAGAAGCGGGCAGCCTCCTGCGCAAGGTGAAGATCGAAACCGCCGTGAATGAGGACTACGTCAAACCGGCCATCGAGGCCATCACCAAAGGCGCGCGGACCGGCAACATCGGAGACGGGAAAATCTTCGTCCTGGACCTCGATGAATGTGTCCGGATACGCACCGGCGAATCGGGAAAAGTCGCCATTGGATAACCCTCCATCCGCATGACGCCGGGACGAAAAAAGCTCCTGATCGACAACCTGAAAAGGTGGTTAATCAGCGCGGTTGTGGTCGTTTTGTTCCTGCATTTCCAATCCGCCGCCCCGCCGATTCCGGTCTTGATCGGCCTGGGATTGACGTTGCTGGCGGTCGTCGTAACGACCCTGTTCTGGACCCAAGAATCATAAGCCGCAGGCAGGCTTGACATGACCGGGCCTGTTTGGTAAATTAGGGCTCGCCCAACGACGGGCGGACACATGCAGAAGCGGCGCTGAAGCCCAATCCATTCGAGGATTGGGCTTTTTCATTTGTACCCGCCCGCTCCTGAGCCGCATGCACGCTGTTGTGCCCATCTGAAATCTCAAAGCCATCAACTAATAATTTAAAAAGGAGACTATATGAGCTGGTTAAGACGAGTGCGTAGTATTTCGATCCTTGCGGCGGCGGTGTGTCTGGGAGCAACCGTGGGAGCCTTCGCGGATCCGGCGGCGGACCTGGCCGCGGTTCAAACCGCGATCGGCGACCACAAGATCGCGCTGGACACCCTCTGGGTGCTGGTCACGGCGATGCTGGTGTTCTTCATGAACCTGGGTTTCGCCTTGGTGGAATCCGGGTTGTGTCAGGCCAAGAACTGCGTGAACATCCTGTCCAAGAACTTCATCGTGTTCGCGGCGTCGTCCCTGGCCTTCTGGGTCCTGGGATGGGGGGTGATGTTCGGAAACGGATCGGGATTCATGGGCACGGAGGGTCTTTGGCTTATCGGCGGCATGGACAACAGTCCCGCGACCGGTGACGCCTACCAGGGCGCTTATAAGGCGATCAGCTGGACGACGGTTCCGCTCCTGGCCAAGTTCTTCTTCCAGTTGGTGTTCGCCGGGACCGCGGCCACGATCGTTTCCGGGGCCGTTGCGGAGCGGATCAAGTACAAGAGCTTCATCCTCTTCACGCTCTTGCTGGTGGGCGTCATTTACCCGATCGTCGGTCACTGGATCTGGGGCGGCGGCTGGCTGGCGGCGGCCGGCATGTGGGACTTCGCCGGTTCGACCGTCGTTCACTCCGTGGGCGGCTGGGCGGCGCTGGCAGGCATCATCGTGTTGGGCCCGCGCATCGGCAAATACAATAAGGACGGTTCAACGAACACGATTCCCGGCCACAACATGACCTCGGCGGTCACCGGCGCGCTGATCCTCTGGCTGGGCTGGTTCGGGTTTAACCCCGGCTCCACCATGGCCGCGATCCCGGCCGACATGGCCCGCATCTGCGTGACCACCAATACCGCCGCGGCGATGGCGTTGTTGACCGCGACCCTCACCTCCAGCGTCATGCGGGGCAAGCCCGAACTGGGCATGACCATCAACGGCGTGCTGGCGGGACTGGTGGCGATCACCGCCCCCTGCGCCTATGTCAGCGTGATGAGCTCGGCGATCATCGGAGCGCTCTCCGGTGTGACCGTCGTCGTCGCTGTGGAGTTCTTCGACAAATTAAAGATGGACGATCCTGTCGGAGCGACCGCGGTGCACTTGTTCCACGGCGTCCTGGGCACCCTGTATGTGGGTCTCTTCGCTGAAGGCAGGTTCATCGCCAACACCACCGGAGACGGTCTGTTCTTTGGGGGCGGAACCCCATTGCTTTTCGCCCAGATCAAAGGCATCCTGGCGGTCGGCGTGTTCACGTTCGCGGTCGCGCTCGTCGGCTGGTACATTGTGAAGGCGCTGTTTGGCGTTCGCGTGTCGGCCGAAGAGGAAAAAGAAGGCTTGGACGTCGGCGAACACGGCGAAAGCGCTTACCCGGGCTTCGCCTGCAGCAGCAAATAGTTCAACCGGTCAGCTGGGCGGCCGTCCGATTGGGGACGGCCGCCCAGGCTTGACCCTCTCGGAAGGTTATTGATAGACTGTGGCCCTTCCGACGTAAGATTCACTCCATTTTCAGAGTCGCTAGCCGTTCTCTATCGAACTTAAGAAAGGGACTTCCATGACCACTGAAACCTCAGCCGTCACCCGCTCCAAGATTTACTCCAACGGAGCCGACCACAGCCACGATTTAAAGAACGTGTTCGGGGCCAACGTCTTCACCGACGCGCTCATGCGCAAGCGCCTGCCCAAGGCGGCGTACGCGTCCCTGCGCAAGACGATCGAAGAAGGCACCCCGCTCCAGATCGGCACGGCCAACGCGGTCGCCGCCGAGATGAAGAAATGGGCCCTGGAACGCGGCGCCACGCACTATACCCACTGGTTCCAGCCGCTCACCGGCATCACCGCCGAGAAGCATGACTCCTTCCTCGCCCCGCAAAGGGACGGCACGGCGTTCATGGAGTTCTCCGGCGGCCAGTTGATCAAGGGCGAACCGGACGCTTCCTCGTTCCCTTCGGGCGGCATCCGCGCCACCTTTGAAGCCCGCGGCTACACCGCGTGGGACTGCACCTCCCCGGCCTTCCTGAAAACGGACGACGCCGGCAACGTCGCGCTGTGCATCCCGACCGCCTTCGCCTCCTACACCGGCGAAGCGCTCGACAAGAAGACCCCGCTCCTGCGCTCCATGGAAGCCGTGAACAAGCAGGCCCTGCGCCTCCTGCGCGCCCTGGGCAACAAACGGTCCAAGAAAGTCGTCTCCACCATGGGCCCCGAGCAGGAGTACTTCCTGATCGACAAGGAATGGTTTGACCAGCGCCTCGACCTGATCTCCACCGGCCGGACGCTCTTCGGCGCGCCCTCGCCCAAAGGCCAGGAGCTTGAAGACCAGTACTTCGGCGCGATCAAGGACCGTATCTCTAGGTTTATGCGGGACCTGGACCTCGAGCTTTGGAAAATGGGCATTCCCTCCAAGACCAAGCACAACGAAGTGGCCCCGGCGCAGTACGAGATGGCCCCGATGTTCGAGACCATCAACGTCGCCGCCGATCACAACCAGCTGGTGATGGAGACCCTGCAAAAGGTCGCCCTGCGCCACGGCCTGGTGTGCCTGCTCTATGAAAAACCTTTCGCCGGCGTCAACGGGTCCGGCAAGCACAATAACTGGTCCCTGGCCACCGATGACGGGGAAAACCTGCTCAACCCGGGCAAGACCCCGCACGAAAACGAACAGTTCCTGTTGTTCTTGAGCGCGCTGATCATGGCGGTCGACAAGCACGCCACCAAACTGCGCGCCGCCGCGTCCAACCCGGGCAACGACATGCGCCTGGGGGCCAA
>MGUR01000059.1:2870-4360 GCA_001800075.1 Elusimicrobia bacterium RIFCSPLOWO2_01_FULL_59_12 | reverse complement strand
CCAAGGGCCGCGGCCAGCGGTTCATGACGATCGGCGTCGACACCCTGCCGGCCCTGCCGATCGAAAACACCGACCGGAACCGGAGCTCGCCCTTCGCCTTCACCGGCAACAAGTTCGAGTTCCGCATGGTCGCTTCCTCGGCCTCCATCTCCGGGCCGAACGCCGTCCTGAACACCATCGCCGCCGAAGCGCTCGACGAGATCGCCACCCGCCTGGAGAAGGCCAAGGACGTGAATAAGGAATCCGAAACCATCGTGCGGGACATCATGAAAAAGCACGGGCGCGTGATCTTCAACGGGAACAACTACACCGAGGAGTGGGTCGCGGAAGCCAAGAAGCGCGGGCTTCCGAACGTGCCCTCGTGGATTGCGTCCCTGGAATCGCTGAACACCGCGGAAGCGCACAAGCTGTTCGCGAAATATAACGTGCTGTCGAAGCGCGAGCTGGAATCGCGCTTTGAGGTGTACATCGAGATGTACGCCAAGCACATCAACATCGAAGCCAAGACGGCGATCCGCATGGCCAAGACCCAGTACATCCCGGCCGTGATCTCCTACACCGCCGAGCTGGCCGAAACGGTCAACATGCTCAAGGCCGCGGGCGCTCAGTCGGGCCCACAGTCGGACCTTTTGAACAAGGTCCAGGCCCTGCTGGCCTCCGCCGTCAAGAAGACCGAAGCGCTGGAAGAAGCCCGCGAGGCCGCCGAGGCGCAGCCCAACACCGAGCATCGCGCCGCGGCCTTCCGCGACAAGGTGTTCACCGCCCAGGCCAGCCTGCGCGAGGACATTGACGCGCTGGAAGTCCTGCTGCCCAAGGACCTCTGGCCGGTGCCCAGCTACGCGGACATGTTGTTCGGGTTTTAAAGCCGCCCGTCGTCCCCATTGCTCTCAACAAGAAAACCCTCCGGACGAACACCGGGGGGTTTTTCTTTTTGTGCCAGGCCCCCATGTTGATGTTGCGTGGATGTTGCGTGCCTGGCACCATGACAGGATAAATTGGTTTAATAGCGCTGCTGGACGGCGATGGGGTTCGCCGCTAACCGCCTGAAAGTCCTCTCGAGGCTGATGACTCCTGCCAATCCACGGTAGCCCGCCACTAAACCTTAGCGGGTCCGCCAAAACCATAGTGGCGGAGAGTGTTTTATGCCAAAAACCATTCTTCTTGCAATCGGAACGCTCGCTGGCGGATTTTGCCGTTACTGGCTGGCGGGAGCCGTCTACAGCGTTCTGGGCGTACAGTTTCCTCATGGAACGATGGTCGTGAACCTGTCCGGCTGCTTTGCGATCGGACTCCTGAATGCTCTGGCGGAAGTGAAATTGTTTTTAGGTCCAGAGGCCCGCCTATTGCTCATGACCGGTTTCTGCGGGACTTTTACGACTTTCTCCACGTTCATGCTTGAGACGTCCAATCTTCTCAAGGATGGGGAGGCGCTCCGGGCGTTGTGCAACATCGCGGGAAGTCTGATCGGCGGCTTTATCCTTTTTCGGCTG
>MGUR01000059.1:0-2856 GCA_001800075.1 Elusimicrobia bacterium RIFCSPLOWO2_01_FULL_59_12 | reverse complement strand
CCGCCCGACGTGAAGGGCTGGCGGGGGCAACGGCGCTTAAAGGCTTCATGGGCTTCGGGTGCAAAAGCCATCTGCATACCGCCAAACTCCTTCGATTGTCCGAGGATCTGCCGATCGTCATTGAAATCGTCGACAGCGAAGAGAAGATCAATAACTTTCTGCCGAAGCTCGATGATATGGTCAAAGAAGGATTGGTCACGCTGGAACGCGTCCGCGTGGTTATGTACCGGGCAAACCAGGCAAGCAAATAGTCTTCGCCGGCGCCTCTTTTTCATATCCACTGTCACAAGAGGAAGATGTCGTGAATTTATGGTGCCAGAGCAGTTTCATGCCTAAAATCCAACGCGTTTTCCCTTAAATTAATTTAAGCTTTTCTTCAGCTGGAATTTATCTTCATGTGGTAGGATTTTGGGGTCGCTAACTTCCCAAGGAGGATGCTATGCCGACCACGCAAGCCGCGCCTGCCGTAATTCAACAGATTCCCATCGCGCAGGTCATTCCTTCTCCGTTTCAAACCAGAAAAGATTTTAATCAAGAGGAGTTGCAGGGATTGGCCGAGACGTTGAAACAGCACGGCCTCCTGAATCCCATTATCGTTCGGAAGGTGGGCCTGCCTGCCGGTCAGACAGGAGAGAAATTTGAGCTCATTGCCGGTGAGCGCCGAGTTCGGGCGGCGAAGTCATTGGGTTGGACATCGATTGATGCCAGGGTCCAGGAGGTAGATGATAACGAGGCGGCACAGCAGGTGGTGGTGGAGAACCTTCAGCGGGATGACCTAAACCCGATCGAGATGGCGGAAGGCTATAAGCGGCTGGCTGATTTGGGTATGAAGCAGGCCGACATCGCCCGGCAGGTTGGAGTTTCACAGCCGGCCATCGCCCAGGCCTTGGCTCTCCTCGAATTGCCGGCCGAGGTCCAAGATTTTATTACACGTGTAATAATTTCGCCAAGCCAGGCCCGCATTCTCCTACGTCTCGGAGATAAGAAAGCGCTCGTCAAAACCGCCAAGCTGGCCGCCAGCGAGGGTTGGTCAGTTAAAGAAACAGAGCGTCAAGTGAATGCGTTTTTGGAGAAGCCCAATGCTTCCGGGCGAAAACCCTCAGCTGAGCCGCCGGTGGATCCCTTCGGAACCCTTTGGGTTAATCTTTTGAAGGAGCAGGTTCTCCCGAAGGGGACTTGGGACGTCAAATATCAACGCGGCGCGACCTGGGTGTTTTCGGTTCATACCCGCGGCGATAACCCGGCAGACGTTTTATCCGACTGGTTCAAGTTTATGGCCAAAGGCATGCCCCGGACATCACCTGACAGCGGCCAAAAACCGGCTTCAACCGCCGAACTTCTGGCCGAGATCAAACGGACCGTGCCTCCCGAGCTCGCCGCCCATCTCGCCAAACAATACGCTCAGATAGAAGCCGCCGCAAAAGCCGAGAAAAAATAACAACAGCGGCGTATCGCCCTTCCCCCGCACTTTCACGCAGGCTTGGTCGGCATGCGTCTGCTCGACGTCCAATCTTTCGCTCTCCAAAACGTTTTTTTGGCTTGATAGGCTGCACACAATGATGTACAAATAGATGTACATGAAGGAGGAACTATGACACACCTGTCTATTTCTCAAGCCCGTGGTCAACTGACTCGGCTGGCCAAATCTTTGAAGGCAGAGGGTCAGCCGGTTGAAATTACTAATCGCGGGGAGCCGGTGCTTGCACTTTTACCCTGGGATCTCTACGAGGCGATGGAGGAGACGATTGAAGTTCTCAGCGACGAGCCTCTCATGAAACAGTTGAAGAAAAGTATTCAGGAAATGAAAAAGGGGAAACTCGTTTCCCTTGAGCATGTGAAACGAAAGCTGCGTCTTCAGTGACCTACACGGTTGTCTTCACGCCTTTGGCGGAAGAGATGCTGGAAGATGTCGGGGACCGTCGCATTCAGCAGAAAATCGTCGACACGGCTCAGCGACTGGTCAACGAACCGGAGAAACAGGGCAAACCCATGCTCGGCCCTTTGGCGGGTTATCGAAGCTTACGGGCCGTGGGCCAGCGATACCGGATCATTTATAGGGTGCAGGCGCATCGGGTTCTGGTCGTCGTGGTGGGAGTCGGAATTCGCAAAGAAGGGGATAAACAGGATATCTATAGACGCCTTCAGAAGTTAATCCGCATGAAATTGCTCTAAGACTTAGCGCTTAGGGGTCTGGCCCCCTCCCTTCAAATCAGTTCTAAATTCCCGTCCCTAGCCGTCCGCTCCCCAAAACGCTATTCTTGATGCTGCTCATGCCCGAGACTTTTAAGGACCCCACAGGTGCCGGGAGACTGTGTCCCAGGGCTCAAACGTAAGCCATTTGCCGTACCGCATGCGCTCTGTACCTGGCACTGAGCCGCAGTCACAGGGCCTGCCTGCCGGCAGGCAGGGGCGGCGCGGCGACCCTCATCGGGTCTTTTTTGAATGATCGACGCCAGCCTGTTTAACATCTTTCCGTCGAGAAGATGCATCCCATATAAACACTTTTTTACACAGGCATTTTAAGATTGAAAAGTCGCGGCGGTGAGGTCATCTTGAGGCATGACTTCTATGCGCTTGAGGCGACGGCTGGGTCCGCTGATCCTTCCTATAAGCGTGCTGGCGGCGTTTTACTCCCTGGGAGTTCTGAAGATCACGTTTGAAGCGTCCGCGGTCCTGGCGGCCGCGGGACACGCGCCCAAGGGGATGGGCTTTAAACGCGTCATGATGCAGGGGAAGACCCCCTGGCAGGCGGCCCGCCTGGCCGGTTCGGCGGCAGCGTCTTTGCTGAGCGAATCCGTGGCGAAACAAAAGGCCCTCCTTCAAGCGCGGACCACGGCCCTGGAAACAAGGAAAACC
>MGUR01000058.1:57066-57478 GCA_001800075.1 Elusimicrobia bacterium RIFCSPLOWO2_01_FULL_59_12 | reverse complement strand
CGCTCGCGTACGGCCAGTTGATTACGAAGAAAGCGGCGGTAGGAGTCACGGGTAAGATCATCCAGGCTAAAATCGACGACGTGTCCGCCAGCGCGTACGCCGCGGATATCGGGACGTACTACCGGCTGACGCGCTCACTGACCCTGGCGGCCGTGGCGGCGAATATCGGCACGAAACTCAAATTCTTGAGCGAAGGCGATTCCCTGCCCATGGCTTTCCGGGGCGGCGCCTCCTACCAGGCGACCCGCCAAATTCAGTTGTCCGGGGAAGGCGTCTACCGGAAAAACGGGCCCCCCAGTTTCCATCTCGGAGTCGCCTGGCCCTCCGAAGATGAGAGCGGGTTTTCGCTGCGCACCGGGTATTCCACCGAGCGGATCCGGGAATTGTCAGGCCTGGCGGGCGTCGCGGCGGG
>MGUR01000058.1:56696-57052 GCA_001800075.1 Elusimicrobia bacterium RIFCSPLOWO2_01_FULL_59_12 | reverse complement strand
GGATCGGCTTTCCGGTGTGGGGCCACGAAGTGTCGTATGCCTGGATGCCGTTGGGAGATATCGGACATTCGCACTATTTTTCTCTGATCATGCGTTTCGGGGAAAAGCCCCTGGGGAAGGACGTGCTCTCGCCTGAGGAGAGCGATTTTCTGAAAGAAGGCAGCAGCCGGTATGAATTGCTCAAAGACCTGGTTAAGTAAGCTTCGGCTCGGGCTGCGGCTCGCGAAACTCGCGGGCGTCTGCGTGCTCGCCATGGCGCCTCAGGCGGCTGCCATGGGCGAGGTTGATAGTTTGACATTCGGCGCCGGAGCCGACTCCGCCCTGTCCGCGGTGATTGATTCCACCCGAACGTATGC
>MGUR01000058.1:55467-56663 GCA_001800075.1 Elusimicrobia bacterium RIFCSPLOWO2_01_FULL_59_12 | reverse complement strand
ATGCTTATTTTGGGAGCAGCACCACGCCGGGCGCTATTATGAAAATTCAATTGAGTGATTTTACAGAAATCTCGTCGATGACATTGTCCGCGGGCCTGGACAGCCTGGCCCCGGCCGTCATCGATTTGTCAGGTGCATTTGCGTATTTTGGGACGCAGACCTCTCCCGGTTCAATCGTGAAAATCGGTCTGTCCAGTTTTACGCACACCGCCTCCCTGACATTGCAGGCCGGGGAGGACCGTCTGACCTGCGGGGTGATCGACACCGCTCAGGGATTCGCCTATTTCGGGACCCACACCTCCCCGGGGCAAGTGGTCAAGATCCGCCTCTCCGATTTTACCCGGGTGGAAACCCGGACACTGCAAGCGGGGGAGAATTCCCTGACCTCCGCGGTCATTTCCACGGTGACGGGGTACGCCTACTTCGGGACCAATACCTCTCCCGGGAGGATCGTCCGGATACGGCTCTCTGATTTTACCCGGGCGGGGTCCCTCACGCTGAACGCGGGGGAGGATTCCTTGACCTCGGCGGTGATCGACTCCAGCAGTACGTACGCTTACTTCGGGACGAACACCTCCCCGGGACAGGTGGTCCGCGTGCGGCTTTCGGATTTTACGGAGGTCTTTACCGTCACGCTGACCGGAGGCGAGGATTCCCTGCTCTCCGCCGTGATCGACTCGCCCGCCAACTACGCTTATTTCGGCGCCGGACTGTCTCCCGCCCAAGTCATTAAAGTGGATCTGTTGGACACGCGGACGGGCCCCCCCGTGATTACGGGGCACCCGTCCTCGCAATCGGTCAATCCGGGCGGGGCTGTGACATTTTTCGTGTCGGCCTCAGGAAGCACCCCGTTTACCTATCAGTGGATGAAATATGGCGCCGCCATCGGGGGGGCCGCCTCCGCCAGCTACACCATTCCCCCCGCGACCTTCGCGGATAACGCCGCCCTGTACCATTGCGTCGTGACCAATGCGCTGGGCAGCACCGCGTCCAACCCGGCCAGCCTGACCGTCATTCCCGTGATCAGAGTTTTCCCCAATCCCTGGAGGTCCGACGTCCACAGCGCGTCCCCCATCTCTTTTGAAGGGGCGGCCCCCAACACGACCCTCAAAATCTTCACCCTGTCCCTTCACTGGCTGAAAACGCTGAATGGCGGCGGCACCCTCACCTGGGACCTCTCCAACGATGCCGGTCAA
>MGUR01000058.1:48556-55379 GCA_001800075.1 Elusimicrobia bacterium RIFCSPLOWO2_01_FULL_59_12 | reverse complement strand
GGCAAGTTCGCGATTATCAAGTGACGACGCCTCGTCGTCACCCCCGCATGTCGTAAGCGGGGGTCCAGAGACTCTGGATTCCCGCGAAAGCGGGAATGACAACAGGGGGTTTACGGTTTATAGTAGGCGAGGGCTTCGGGAAGCTGTTCTTGGATTCTCTCGATGCGCTGTTTGTCCGACGGGTGGCTGGATAAAAAGACCGGAGGCGAGCCTCCCCCTTTAGCGTCCGCCATGCGCTGCCAGAAGGGGACCGCGCCCCGCGGATCGTAGCCCGCCTTGGCCATCAGAATCAGCCCGATGTGATCGGCTTCCGACTCCTGCTTACGCCCGAACGGAAGGGCCAATCCGATCCCATAGGCCTGGCCCACGACCGCCTGAGTGATCTCGCTTCGGCCCTGAACGAGGACCCCCAGCGCCTTCTGCGCGAAATAATCGTCGCTGATGCGTTCGGCGCCATGCCGGGCCAGCGCGTGGGCGACCTCATGACCCATGACCACCGCCAGGCCGTTTTCGTCCTTCGTGATGGGAAGAATACCGGTATAAATCGCCACGCGGCCGCCCGGCAGACAAAAGGCGTTGACCGTTTTGGGCTCATCAATCAAGGTGAACTGCCAATGAAACTCCGGCTTTTCGGCGGCTTTGGCGATGCGCGCGCCGACGCGGCGGACGAGCGCCGTGGCCTCGGCGTCGCGGGATATCTTCGACTTCTTAAGGACGTCCTGATAGGCCTGTTCGCCCATCTGATCTTCATCCGCTTCGGAGACCACCATCAGCTGGCGCCGGTGGGTGTAGGGGGTCGTCGCGCCCCCGGACAGGAGGAGCGCCGCGGCCAGACCCGCGGCGGGAAGACCTTTTCGAGCCATGCTTTTATTTTAATTTATAATACAGATCAGCCGGAAGACGTTTATGTCATGCCTAGGGGGACGCCATGGAACCAGCAGCCTCGGGACGGCTCGCGCAAACGATCCTCAAAGACTTGAGGGCGGACGTACATTCCGGGGCGACTGATATCGCCCGCAAGGCGGTCCAGTGCTTGAACGCCTTCAGCGAGGAGGGGGACGGTTCGGCGGCGGTCTATTGGAAGGATTTAATCGGGCTCGGGAAGGCGCTGATCGGTTCACAACCCAGCATGGCGTCCCTCTTTAACCTGGTCAACCATGTCCTTCTGGCCGTGGAACCTCTGAGAGACCGCCCGGATATACGGGCGCTGCAGACCGCCACCCGCGAAGGGGCGAACCAGTTCATGCGCGTGTCGGACGCCGCGTTGGAAAGCATCGCCCAGCATGGACAAGGGCTGGTCACGCCCAACAGCACCATTTTCACGCACAGTTCCTCGAACACGGTCGGCGGCATCCTGCGCCAGGCGATACGGCAGGGACGCGCGTTAAACGCTTTGGTCACCGAATCGCGCCCTTACTGCGAAGGGCGGGAGATGGCCCGGTATCTGGGCCAGCAAGGGATCAACACGCGCCTGATCCTGGACGCCGCCATCGCGCAGTATGTGAAGGAAGCGGATTTGATCCTGGTGGGGGTGGACCGCATCTCGGAGGAAACCTTCGTGAACAAGGTGGGCACGCTGGCGATCGCCATGGCCGCCAAGCTCGATCAGGTTCCCGTGTACGTTGCTTGCGAGAGCAGCAAGTTCCTCCCCGCGGCCTTCAGCCCGCATAAGGAAATCATGGACAATTCGGAAGAGTCGACCCAGGAAGAATGGCAAAACGTGGAGCTTGTCTTTTCCTTTTTTGAAGAGATCCCCAATTCATACATCACCGGCGTGATCACCGAAGAGGGGATCCTTTCGATGAACGCGTTGTCCAAGCGGTTTAAGGCGTACCGCGTCTGCCAGGAGCTGATCCGCAAGTCGACGGCGGCTTAATGGCCGATATGGAGGATGGAGGATGGAGGATAGTCAAGGTAGCTTTAAATAAAACTTCCTTGACCATCCGCTGTCTTCTATCCTCCAAGCCATAAGCTCTATGAAGATTCTTGTTTTTGGAGCGGGGGCCGTCGGTTCCACCGTCGGCGGCATGCTGGCCGAGGCCGGGCATCAGGTGACGCTGGTCGGGCGCAATCCGCACATGGCGCGAATTGCCGCTTCCGGTTTAACGATCAGCGGCCTCTGGGGTGATCACCGCGTCACCAAGCTCCAGGCGGCCACCGAGATCCCCGCGGGCATTCCGGACTGGATCCTCCTGACCACCAAAGCCTATGACACCGAAGCTTCCGCCCAAACCCTAGTCCAGAAATTTCCCAAGGACATTCCCATCCTGCACCTGCAAAACGGGATAGGCAACGCGGAGATCCTGGCCGGCCGCGCGGGCTGGCCGCGGGTGATCAGCGGGATGATCATCATCGGTTTTCAGATCGCCCTGGCCGGCCGCACCCTGGTGACGGTGTCCGCCGACAAGATCAAGATCGGCCGCAAGGATGGAACGATTGATGCACAGGTCCGGGCGATGGCTGAGGCGTTTAACGCGGCCCATATGCCGGCGGAAGCGGTCGCCGACATCCAAACGCAGCTCTGGGGAAAAGTGCTGTACAACGCCTCACTCAACGCCTTGGCGGGCATCCTCGGCGTAAAGTACGGCGAGCTCCTCGATCCGCACCCCTGGGCCGTGATCGAGCGCATCCTCCGGGAGGCTTTTGCCGTCCTGAAAGCGGAGGGGCAGCCGGTGGCCTGGGCGGCCGCCGAAGCGTATCAAGAACATTTACGGAGCGTCCAGGCGCCTGCGACGTTCGATCACAAGCCGTCGATGCTGTCCGACCTGCACCACGGGCGGCGCACGGAGATCGATTTTATCAACGGGGCGCTCTCGGCGCTGGGGCGCAAGCACCGAATCGCCACACCCGTCAACGACACGATCGTTTCCCTGGTGCACGCCCTGGAAGCCCATGGGCAGAAAGGAATTTTGCATCCCAGCTTGCAATCCGATGTACTCTAATTCACGCATCGAGACCTTTGAGAAATGCCCCCGGAAATACAAGTTCCGCTATATCGACAAGATCGAGACGGAATCGGAAGGGGTCGAAGCCTTTGTGGGCAAGCGTGTCCACGAATCCCTGGAAAAGCTTTACCGTGACTTGAAGCTCTCCAAGCTCAATACGCTGGAGGAGGTTCTGGCGTTTTATGAAAACGCCTGGGAGAAGAACTGGCACGGCAAGGTCACGGTCGTGCGCCCGGGGTTTACGCCCGCCCATTACTTTGCGAAGGGCCAGCAATGCCTCCGGGACTACTACAAACGTTGCCACCCTTTTGATCAGGGAAAAACACTCGGCCTGGAAGAGCGCATTGAGATGAAACTGCGGGACGGGGACAAAACCTATTCGGTGCAGGGCTACATCGACCGGCTGAGCTGGCTCCCGCAGGAGGAAACCTACGAGATCCACGACTACAAGACCAGCGATACCATCCCGACGCAGCAGGACGCCGACGAAGACCGCCAGCTGGCGCTGTATCAGCTGGGGATCACGCAGCGCTGGCCGGACGCCAAAAAGATCCGGCTGGTGTGGCACTATTTATCGGCGGACAAGGACATCGTCTCCACGCGGACGTCGGCCGATCTCGAGTCCCTGCAGCATGAGGTGGTCGATGTGATCCATCAGATCGAGCGCGAAGCGGAAAAAGGCCGCTGGGACGTGCGCGTGACGCGGCTCTGCGAGTGGTGCGAGTATAAGCCGATCTGTCCGGCGTGGAAACATCCGACCGCGATGGAATCGCTCTCTCCCAACGCCTATCTGCAGGACAGCGGAGTTCAGCTGGTCCAGAAATTCGCCGACCTGGAGGAACGCAAAGCGGACCTGCAAGCCCAGATCAAGACCCTTGAGTCGGAGCAGGCAAAAATCGGCGAGGCCGTACTGGCCTACGGTGAAAAGGAAGGCATCACGGCGCTGGATGGGCCCGCGTACCGGATCCAGATCAAAACCGAGGAAGAATGGAAAGCGCCGCGCAAGACCGAGGACCCCTTGTCCTGGGAACTTCTGCGCAACACGCTGAAAAACGCCGGCAAACTCGAAGACGTCTCGACCGTCAACGCCCGCATGCTGCAGTACGCGGTTAAAAAAAGGAAATGGCCGGAGGCCCTGGTCAAATCCGTCCTCAGTTTTGTGACGCAGTCGGTGAAGAAGACCCTCCACCTGGTGAAGAAATGAACCGCCCGGAGCTGATCATTTTCGACCTGGGGCGCGTGCTGGTGGACTTCGATTTTACGAAAGTCATCCGGAGCTTGAAGCGGCATTCGCCGTTGACCGCCGGGACGATCCGGACGTACTTCAAAACGACGCCGCTTTGGGACCGGTTCGAACGCGGGGCGGTGGACCCGGACGATTTCTTCCTCGCATTGAAAAAAGATTTGAAATTGCGGGATCTGGAATTCAAGGCTTTTGTTCCCCTGTGGAATGACATCTTCGAAGAAATGGAAGACACAGTCGCCATCGCGCGGCGATTGATGAAGTCATACCGCCTGGCGATGATTTCCAATGTGAATCCGATGCACTGGGCGCATGTCCGGAAGACGCACGCTTTTATGGGTTGGTTTGAACATGCCATCGCCTCCTATGCCGTGGGGCACCGCAAGCCGGAATTGGAAATTTACCGCCTGACCTTGCGCCGCGCGAAGGTGCCCCCTTCTCGGGCGATCTTCATTGACGATGTGAAAGCGCACATCGATGCGGCGCAGTCCCTGGGTATCCGCGGCCATCAATTCATCAATGCCAAAAAGCTTCGAAAGGATTTGGACGGGGTGTTGGAGTGAAGCGATATTGCCCTTTCGTCACCCCCGCTTTCGCGGGAATGGCGGTCCTTCTTGTAATTTCCACACCGCCCGTTTGGGCGGAATCGGCGAAAGCCCTTATCAAGGAGGCCGAAGCGGCCTGGCAGCGCCGTGACAAGCCTCTGCAGACCGAAGCCGCCATTGTCTTATGGGAACGCGCCCTGCGCTTGGCGCCGGAACGCACGGAGCTGTACATCCCGTTGACCCGGGCCTCCGGCCGGGCGTATCGCCAAAGCAAAGATCCCGGCGAGCGGAAGTACTGGTCGGAGGAAGCCCGTTCCTATGGCGCGTTAGCTGCCGAAAAGAATCCGTCCCGTCCTGAGGCGTTGGCGCTCTATGGGGAAGCGTTGGGCCAGTGGGCGCAGTCGCACAAAGGCCCCAAGAGCCTGGCCGCCGTGCGGCAGGCGGTCAAAAATCTGGAAAAGGCGGTGTCCTTGAGTCCCCGGTACGCTTTTGCGCACATGCTCCTGGCCCAGTTTTACGAGAAATCGCCGGGCTGGATCTCGGTAGGAAACAGAAAGAAAGCCTTGGAGCATGCCGAACGGGCGGTCGAATACGGCCCGGACAGCGCCATCCACCACAATACTCTCGCTGAGATTTATAAAGCGCGCGGTCGCAAGGTAGAAGCGCTCAAAGAGTTGGAAAATACGCTGGCGCTCAAACCACCGAAGGACGCCGTCCCCGAAACCCGCGCCGATCAGGACAACGCGCGCGACATGCTGAAAGGCCTGTGACATGTTGAGATATTTGCCTCGCCATTTTTGGAGCCCCGGCGCCTGGCGGACCTGGGCAAGCTATGTGCACTGGCGGTTGGAAACCTACGGGGTGTACTACCCGGCGGGAAAATTCAATTGGACCGCGTTCCGCTCACTCCTCCGGCAAATGCCCCGTTACCTTCATTGGGTGTCCGACATGGACGCCGCCCGCAAAAAATCCCCCGCCCGGCGTTAGCCCATCCATGGGCGGGAGCTCACGCGGCCGTCTTTAATTTCCTCCAGGCGCGCAACGTATCATCCTCGAAGTAGTGATGGATTGCGATCATCGCCGCCGCCAGGCCGGCCAACTCGATTCCTAAGGCGGCATGAATGGGCAAAGTCATCACCTGGTTCCGGAAGGCCGCCAGCGTGACGGCCATCCCCGCGATCATCTGGGCTACGGCGGGGCCTTTGCGGCTCTTGGGCAAGGGGGGGGCGGGCGTCCTTTCGGGAATCAGCCGGATATGAGGCGAGAGAGGCATCTCCAAAGCGGACCATTCCAAAGCAGTGAGATCGTAAGCCTCGCCTAATGCGCGCCGGAGATAGATCGGATCGGCGCCCATGAGCGTTTCCGATCTCCTGCGGCCATTCCACTCGCTTAGGGCAGGCCGTCCCGGCGGGACAAAACCATTCAGGAGAGATCGTGGGAAAAGGTTGGCAACGATATAGAACGCCCCCGCCTGCTTGAAGGCATCGGAGCCTTTTCCAAAGAGGAACAACAGATTCAATAACCCCCGGGCATCCACATCCCGCCAATCAGGGCTTCTGGCGAGGGCCTCCAATCTCCTCAGCGACAGGTCGGTGATCCCCGTCTCATGAGGGTCGCGGCTCCAGAGTTCATCGAAGGCGCGCAGAAACTCTTCCCCTTCCTGTCCGCTCATTTCTTCGATCGCGACCGCGAAGGACGCGCGGATCAATTCACCCGGCACGCCGAGACGGTCGAGTTCGAGCGCGTCCAGTTTTCGCATCACGTTTTCGAGCGGCGCCGCGAGGCGTTCTTTCCGCCGGGCTGGAATCCCCGGCAAGCGGGTGGACGACAGCGTCACCCAGTCCATGAAGCGGCATCGCGGATCGCGCAGCAGTTTTTTCGCGGCCTCTGTCGTGTCTGAATCGAGCGATTTGAAGACTTCCCGCAGCCGCCCCATGGGGTCTTCCGTGGACCGGGCTGCGCGCTGAAATTGCCTCAGTCGCTTGAGATACGCCCGGGCGGAACTGAGGCGGCTCAAATCCACGGTCCTTGCGTCTTGCCCGGCCGCATCGACGGCTTGCTGGGCTGCGTCGGCGCCGGCGATGGCTTCC
>MGUR01000058.1:42422-48548 GCA_001800075.1 Elusimicrobia bacterium RIFCSPLOWO2_01_FULL_59_12 | reverse complement strand
TCGGGGCTGGTTTGGGGCGGCGCGACGCGCGCGCCGCCGGGGGAAGAGAACCCGTGAAGCCGAATCGCTGTTCCGGCGTCATCGATTATTTCTTGCTGGAGGCGCAGGATTCTCCGAAGCGTCCATGCGTTGGCTCCGGCGCGCGGGGACGGCACGCTCGATCGTTCGTTATTAAAGCGATTGGCGAGCAAGCGTAAATGCGGGTTCCAACGGTCAAAGCGAAGAAAAGTTTGAAGCTCATTCCGGAGAGAATCCAAAATCCGACCGTTTTCCTCTATCGCGACTTCCAGCGCGCTCCGGTCGGCATGGTCCCGCCCGACCTTGCCGTCCCGGATGCCTCGGTGGCGTTCCGTTTGCCAGGGGTGGAGCAATTTCGTTTGCCGTTCATCGAGGATCTCTTGCCGCCGCCGGTGAAATCGGCCCGGGATGCCCCCGGAATCGCCCTCGCGGCCTCCGCCCGGGTCGCCCGGCGCGGCGGCGGCAAGCGGGGAGGAAGGGCGAGGTTGGAGCGACATGTGGGGGAGGGTCGCCGCGCCGACGGCCGCCAGGAAGTAGGACGCCGCCATAGGCCAGGATGGGCTGGCGAGGCTCCAAGCAAGAAGCGGCGCCGCGATCAAGCCTGTCGCGCCTATCCCGATGGCAGCCGTCAGATCCCGCGGTGTGCGGGCGACTTTCCCATCGGTGTTCAACGCCCCGAAGAGCCAATGCGGAAGCACGACCGAAAGGCCGCCCGCGAGAGCAAGGTTGTGGCCGGTCGCGTGAGCCGCGCCCATGCACGCCAGCGTGAAAAGCCCCTCAAAAAACGCGCCCCACAGAAGGCCGCTGCGGTTACGCCGCGGGTCGGTGAGGTTCCAATGCCGCCAAATTCCCCACGCCCCGCCGGACGTCGACTCTCCGGCGCCCCATGCACCGCGATAATTTTCCATCTCCCGTTTCCAATCTTCCAAGGGATCCGGCTGAATGGGCGGCTTTTGCCGGGCTTCGAATCCCTGTCTCTGCTCCGGCGAGGGATTTGTCGGAAAACGTATGGTGAAAGTCGTTCCTTGACCTGCTTCTCGCGTGATCGAGCCTCCGGCCAATTCCACCAGGAAAACCGCGCGCGCCAGTTTCGACGCCCGCTCGGCTTCCGGACGTTTCACCACGCAAGGGTTTTTAAGGGGGTTGGGCCTGGGGCCAGCCAACGGCAGGCCGTGTTTTATGGCCGAGACGCTCAAGAAGTCCTGCCATTCCCCGCTTCGCGTCCGCGTGAAACCGGTTTCGAGCCGGAGGGACGGCTGGGAGTCGTCCATCGTATCGTGGAGCGCTTGAACCGCCAAAATTCTTAATACCCGCGCCCAGAGGCTCCCCAATCTTGGCTCCAGCGGCCGGGCGGTTTCGTGAAAGACGGCGATCACGCCTACGCGGGGGAAGGCGTCGTGCAGCAGGGCATCCGCTACGCTTCCGCGGACCGCCGCGTTGACAGCCGGGGCCATGGCGGGTTCCCGGGCCGTCATTTGGTAGGCCGCCGTTCCCGCCTGGAGCTCCAGGCCCCTTAATAATTGCCTGACCGAATTTCGTTGATCATTACGCCCCGGCGCTGGGTCTGTGTCGAGCGTAGCGGGCGGCCGACCTTCCTCCCACAACAAGCGGTCCTGCACGAGTTCAAGGCGCCTTCCACTCATGCCGCCCGACTCCCGCAGGTCGCGGAACGAATGCGACAGAAGAGCCTCGATCGTGCCTATCCCGCGTTGTTTGAACGCCATCAGAGTATTTTTATCGAAAAGGAGGTCCTCGATAGGGCGCCGCTCAAAGGGCATGGCGTCCGCAGAGCGGGCGCGGCGCTCTTTTTCGTACCGCAATTCTTCGAGGATATTCACCGCCAATTGACGGACGCGTTGAGGCCTCACACCCAATGCCTCGGCAAGGCGGCTTGCGACGGTCGTTCTCCCAGCCTGGATTTGATCGATTAATCGCAGTTCGCTTCCGGTAAAAGACAACCCGGAAATATCTCCCAGTTGAGCGAGCAGGGCGGCCACTTGTTGAACCGGCGTGGCCCGCGCGGCGGCGCTTGTTCCCGTTTTGTCAGGGTCAAGTACCGGGGGTTCAAATGAGGACGAGCCCCCGTCGGGCGGGGTCTCGGCGGGTTCACGTGGGGAGATCTCATCTCTCAGAATTCGCAGGACGGGTTGGGGTTCGAATCCAGCAGCATCTCTCAAGGCGCGGCCGATGGAGTCTTCCAGCAGGTTTAAAAGGCGGTGATGGAAGATTTCAGCGGCGTCCGGGCCGAAGGCCTTGTCGCCCAGCGTGTCGCGTGTCAGAGGAAGGTCCCGGGTGGAAATGAGACGGGGCCGGAGGCGGGCATTGTGCCGGTCCTGGTGGGTATTGATCGCCACGAGGTTTTCAAAACCTTTCTCCAACTGCAGGAGTGCCACGGGATCATCCACGCCGGCATCTTTCTCATCCTTTCCCTCCAGCAGCATTTCATCTCCCAAGAAAAAGATGACGGCATCCGGCGGTAAATGAGCTCTCGCGTGACGTACGGGCGAGCCCTTGTTGACCCCCCGCCTCCGCACGTCGATGGACGTTGATCCCCCCTTTGAAATCTCAAACCTTTTAAGGAGATTTCTCTTTTTCATGGTTTTTTCAAAGATGGGGACCATGCTGTCGCGATAATCCATAGGACGGATGGGTTTCAGGGTCACTTGAACGCCGTGACGGCGTTTAGCGTTAATTTCGCCATTGACGGAGCGTCTCTGTTTATCCATGAAATCGGAGAAGACGTGTGCTCGAATGCCCGCGTACTCTTGCGCTGAAATAGCTGAACCCACATGCCCGCGGTACTCCGGATCTGCGACGAACTTGCCGGCGGCGGGATCATACACATAGTCATTCCCCGCGCCGTCGGCGTACACGTGGGTGAAAATAGAAGATGGAAATTGGCCCAGCCGGGGTTCCGCTGATTCAAATTCATTGCCTGTCACGAGCCTGGGGGCAAGGATCCTGTACAGGCACAGCTGATGCAGAACTTTAAGGACATGGGGAGGTATGGGGCTCTTTCGGAGAGACAGGTTTTGATCGAGGTCGTCATAGAGACGGCCTTGGCCGATGGTCCGCAGAGCATCCAGAATACGGGATTCTATATGGAGACCGGCCGCATCTATGTGGACTCCGCTCATTCCATCGAAGTGAATTTTCCAAGGGTCTCCTTCGATCCGTCTTGGCTGTATGCGGTGCCGCAGAAGATAGTAAAACGCGGCTTGTTTTTCGGGACTTTGTAAAACACCGGTCATCCGAAAGAGTCGCATTAAGTCGTCGAACTGCTCGCGGGTATGAGTCAAATCCATCTGTGCGATGCCATCGTACGAGAGCAGTCCACCATCGGCGTATCCTTGGACCTTCTGGATCAGCGCCTCAAGGGATTCGTCTGGTCCGCTGGCGGGTGAGGCGCCTTCAGATCGTGTGCCCTCATTCCGGTCATGCGGCGCGGCCAGGTTTGTCATTCCGAGGGGCGTTTTCATCAGGTAAAAGGCAAATCCCAGAACGGCGACCGCCATGGGGATGCTTGTCAAAAATCCCCCCGCGACGATCGTCACTTCCCATACGGGTTCCTTGATGGCGGATAAAAGGGCGTGAATGACGGGCTTCCAGACAGCCGCCAGTAGTCCTGCTGACGCGGGAATAATGGCGGTGAGAAGCAAGCTGGGGGTGGTCATCCCATTAGTTTTTCGGAGGTTGCCAGCGAACCGCTGAATCCAGTAGGAATGGGGTGCCTGGGCGAGGGGTCGGGTCGTGCGTTCACCAATGAGGGCCAGCTCGAAGGCTTCCCGCTGGAAGGGGGCTTGGGAGGAAACTTCAGAAACGGAACGGCATTCCCCGGCTCGAACCGGCCGGGACAAGGCGAACGCCAAGACCGGGTCCGCCGCCAGCCCTTCAACTCCGCTCAGGGCAAGGCAGGGGACCAGAAGGAGCGCGACGATTCGAACGAGATATTTCGGCATAAACAGAAAAGGAACGGGCCTCTGTTGGAGGCCCGCCCCCTCCCGGTTGGAATTAGGAACAGTCTACTGGGTTTGAGTCATGGATACCATGGAGCGGAGGGGCCAAAATGGGGGCCCGGAAGACCCATGCGTCGGGTAGGACTCGGAAAGTGATTGAAATGACAGTGCGAAACAATAGAGTGTGATCCTTACATTTTGATCTCGTCCAGCAACCTGGCGATTTGGGCGGGTTCGGGCAATTGATCTTTCAGGGGCTTGGGCAGCCTCATATTGGGCTGCGCGGACACGTTGTTTTATCTCGCTTAGAAGATGGTGATAACCAGATGACTTGGGCTTGTTCATAATGCCCTCCTATCACATTAGACCCGGATGAAGGGCCCTTTATTCACAAATATTTTAGGAGGGGACTTTGCTAAAAACCCATCGAAAATTCGTGAAATACCTGCTACATAGGAGCGCCATGAAATCGGGACTATGGTGGATGGGTTTGTTCCTATGGATGCCGGCGGCTTCTCAGGCCGCTTCGTGGGCGCTTTCGATGGAGGGGTTTTACGGAGACATGAGCTTTGCTTCCGACCAGAACGCAAGCGCCGTCGAGCTGCGGCGCACGGACGATGCGCGGCGCAGCGTCTTTGGCCGCGTGGAACGCACCCGGAAGTTCGATCAATCGGCCACAGGGGGCGGGATGGGGGTGGCCTTCCCGATCGCGCTTCCGCGTTCGGCCGTCGCGTTCAGCGTCTCAGGGGCTCCCAACCAGGACATCGTCCCGCTCAGCATCGTGGACACCTCTTTCATTCACGACCCCGCCGGCTGGCTTGAAACAGTGATGCGCTATCGATTTGCGCATTACGCGATTTCCAATATCCACCTGATCAGTCCTACCATAATCTGGATGCCCCGGCCGTGGCTGCAGGGGTCGGCGGCGTACTACTGGACGCTGACCGATTTCCTGGGAGGCGCCACGGTCCCGAACCATTCGGTCAGCACGCGCTGGCTGGTGCGGCCCGTCCGCTGGGCGCATCCCTGGGCGGCCTACACGCGCTCAGAGGAATCGTTCGAAGCGGGCGCCGGCGCCACCCGCGAGTTCTCGGCCCACCATTATCTGGCGGGGGTCCAAATGCCCCTTTCTCCGCGGTGGGAGCTGCATCCCTCGTTTGAGTATGAGCGCCGGTCCAATAAGCAGATTTTGCGGACCGGCGCGATGTCCGTCACGCTGCGATGGTAGCCGATCTCCCTTCCCTGATCCTGTCTTTAAGCATCGTCACCAGCCAGATTCTCGGGTTGATCGTCGGGTTCCTGGCTGTAAGCCTTCTGGCGCAGAAAGCCATCGTGAACGCGTGGGAGCGTTATCGCCGCACGCGGCAGTCGGAACTGGTCGAGGCGCTGGAAGCCTATCTCGCGACCCGTCAGAACCGGCATCGCCGGCGTCTGGAGGGATTGTCCGTTCGGGAGCGATGGATCTTCAAATCCGTCCTGCTGGAGCGCGCCAACGAAGCCGCGGCCGGCGCGGCGCAACGTCTGGAGGAGCTCTATGAACTCAGCGGGTTTTCCGAGCAGGACCTTCACGATCTGAAGCGTTCCTGGTTCTGGTGGAAGCGCGCCGCCGCGGCGCACCACTTGGGACAGGCCCGCGTTCGGCGGGCCAAACCCCATCTGATCAAGGCGCTGAAGGACCCGAATACCGAGGTGCGGCTGGAGGCCACATGGGCGCTCGGACACATGCACTACGTCGATACGCTCCCGTTCATCATGGAAAGCATGTCGCACTACTTCAAGATCGCCGCGCTTCGGATGGACAATTTTATTTTTGAGATGGGAAAATCCGCGCTCCCCCTGCTCCTGGATTTGTGCCGCCATCCTGAACAGGAAATCAAGCTCCTGGCGGTCCACCTGGTCGGCGAATTCAAAGACACCGAGGCGTTGACCACATTGCTCGAAATGCTCTCATCGTCCGACATGGAAATTAAGCTGGCCGCCGGGAAGGCGTTGGGCGCGCTGGGCGATCCGGCGGGGCTGGAAGCGCTGCTGTCCTGCATGCAGGACCCGGCCTGGGCGATGCGCGCCCAAGCGGCCAAGCAGGCGGGGCGGAACGCCTACGCGCCGGCGATCCCTCACCTGCTTCGAGGTCTCGAAGACCGGGAATGGTGGG
>MGUR01000058.1:40698-42413 GCA_001800075.1 Elusimicrobia bacterium RIFCSPLOWO2_01_FULL_59_12 | reverse complement strand
CCACCGACCGCTACGCGCGCGACATGGCGAACCAGTGGCTGGATGAATTGAAGGCGACGCGATGATCGAAGCGTTTCAAAACGGGATCCTCATCTATTTTATCGGGGTCAACCTTATCTATCTGGCCCTGTTCTGCGTCTCCTGCGCGGTGATCATCCACTACCGCTGGGTCTGGCGCTTCCGCGGGCCGGACGAAATCTTGAAAGCCCGCGTCACGCCGCCCATCTCCGTGATCGTCCCCGCTTACAACGAAGAAGCCAATATCGTCACCAGCGTGCGCGCGCTTCTCAAGCTGAACTACCCGCAGTATGAGATCCTGGTGGTCAATGACGGATCCACGGACGGGACGCTCAAGGCCCTCGAAGGCGCTTTTTCACTCCGCAAAACGGCGCACGTCTACCACCGCCTGCTTCCCACGGCTTCCGTCAAATCGATTTACCGGTCTCGCGAGCATCCGCATCTGTGGGTCCTGGACAAAGAAAACGGCGGGAAGGCGGACGCCTTGAACACCGGTATCAACTTTTCCCAATACCCGCTCTTCTGTTCTTTGGACGCCGACTCCCTGCTGGATAAGGACTCGCTTATCCGCGTGGTCCGGCCCTACATGGACCGTTTTCAGGAAGTGGTCGCGGTGGGAGGGATCGTGCGCGTCGCCAACGGCTGCCGGATCCGGGACGGCCTGATTGAGGAAGTGGACCTTCCCAAGGCCTGGCTGCCCAGCTTTCAAGTCGTGGAGTATCTGCGGGCGTTTCTCTCCGGCCGCTTGGCGTGGAGCCACTGGAACAGCCTCTTGATCATTTCCGGAGCGTTCGGGGTCTTTAAAAAGCAGCCCGTGATTGAGATCGGCGGCTACGCGACGGACACGGTGGGAGAGGACATGGAGATGGTCGTCCGTCTGCACCGCTACCTGCGCGACCGCGGCCGGAAGTACCACATCCATTTCATCCCCGACCCCGTTTGCTGGACGGAAGTTCCCCAGGACTGGACGATTCTCGGCCGGCAGCGGAACCGTTGGCAGCGCGGGCTGGCCCAGTCGCTCACGCGGCACCGGGGCATGTTTTCCAACCCGCGCTACGGGGCCCTGGGGCTTTTGGCCATGCCTTTTTTTGTGGGGGTCGAGCTGTTAAGCCCGGTGGTGGAGCTGTTCGGCTACGCGTTCTTTTTCGCGGCCCTGCTGGCGGACCGGGTCTCCTGGGAAAGCATGGCCGCTTTCTTTTTGCTGTCGGTGTGCATGGGGATGCTGCTGTCGGTGCTGGCGGTGCTTCTCGAGGAATTCACCCTGAGCCGGTACCCGCGCGTCACCAGCCTGCTGAAACTCTTCCTGGTGGCCGCCCTGGAGAACTTCGGCTACCGGCAAATGACCGGTTTCTACCGGCTGCAGGGTTTGTGGGATTTCCTTCGCAATCGGAACGCCTGGGGCGCCATGACCCGCAAAGGCCTGGAGGCCAAGACGTAACGGCTAAGCGCGCGCCCCCTGTCTTAAGGCTTCATGGGAGCTTCAGTTCGCGGCAAAAGGTCGTGAACGGGAGGACCCGAATGCCCGTTTCGTGATGGCCGTAGTCCTTCTGGCCGCGATGGACTTGGTAAAAACGAGGGATCGACGTGCGTTGGCGAAAATAGCGCGCCGCGTGGGACGGGGATTTCTCGCCGGTCTTGCATTCCACGGCAAATTCGGGTTTTCCATCCTTCAAAACAACAAAGTCCACTTCGCGTTT
>MGUR01000058.1:38562-40687 GCA_001800075.1 Elusimicrobia bacterium RIFCSPLOWO2_01_FULL_59_12 | reverse complement strand
GGAGAAAACGCAGCTCCATGCGGTACCCTTCAGTGTCCTCCAGCCAGTGGCAATACTTCAAAAGCTGGCTGGCCACGAGATTTTCAAAGCGCGGCCCATCATCGGGAACTTCCGACCAATCCCAAAAATAAAGCTTCTGTTCCTTCCGCACCGCGCGAATCCGGGCGCTCCCGAAAGGGGCGATGCGGAAGCAGACATAGAGCCGGTCCAGCATGGCAAGCCATCGTTGGATACTTTCGTGGGACACCTGGAGCAGCAGGCTGAGATTGCGTACGGACAATGGAGATCCCACGCATTGAGGCAGATGGTCCAGCAGCAGTTCGATCAGGGACAGTTCACGCACACGCTCCAAATCCCGCAAATCTTCATGGATCACCCGCTCCCGATGTTCTTTTTGCCAGCGACGAAGCTCCCGTTCGCTCCCAGACAACAAGGGTTCAGGGAAACCTCCAAGGCCAAGCAAGGCATCCAGCGTTTGAGCATGCGCGGCAGGGTCGGCTTCCCGGAGAGAAAAGGGGTGGAGTCGATAATAATGATATCGCCCCTGGAGCGAATCTCCTCCCTTGCGATAATAGTCAAGCCGTGCGGATCCTGTCACCAAAAAGGATTGGGATGATTTTCGGGTATCGTAAAGCCCCTTCACCAGGCCCCGCCAGCGGGCGTATTTATGAATTTCGTCGAGAATGACCAAGGGTTCATTCAGGGGAATATGCTCCCGGATAAGCCGTTGACGATGGTCCCGCTTGTCCCAATTTAAATAAGCCGGATGACTTTCCGTGCGGGGAGCGTGGGGCAACAAGTGAAGCGCAAAGGTCGTTTTACCGACCTGGCGAGGCCCCCCGATGAAGACCATTTTACGGGTGAGATCCTGCTTGACGGGAGTCCACAGATAGCGATGATGCGCAAGTTTCATAAGATGAGTTATTTCAGTACCCCCTTATTTTACTCATGAGTCATTTCATGTCAATATGAACTTACTCATAGACCCAGGGGCAGACCCGACGGTACCGACGGAATGAACGGCGGGCGGGCCGTGGTCAAGCACCTGACGGGCGTGGAGATCGCGCCGCTGGGGTGGCGTTCCGTTCAATTAATGTATGCGGAGGTCAAGGATCTAATTGAGGCCTTCGAATCGGGAAAAATGGACGCACAGAAGGTTGCTGAAGAGCTGTCCAATCGAGGCAAGATCAAGAGAATCCTAGGAATAGCGCAGGGGACATGGGGAATGGGCATTGGTTTGTTGATGAGCGCCCTCATATTCCGGTGGGTCTATGAGCCTGTTCCAAATGAACTGGTTGCCATGCTTGAAATAAGCGGAATCGCAGCCATGCTATATGGATTGCATTTCAATTTCAAAGAGTATTTCGGTTTTCACGCCTTAGCGCCACGCCCTCAAGGTCGATTGGCGACTTCAGCATAAAAGCGGGCGCCTGTCATTCACGAAGCATTGATCTTGGGCTGGGCCGCGCGCGCTTCCAAACATCCTGGGGCGCCATGACCCGCAAGGGCCTGGAGGCCAAGACGTAACGGTTAAGCGCGGGCCCCCTGTTTAAGCGCGTCTAGAGCGGCTTGGTAGTCCGGATGGCTCGTCACTTCCTTCACGTATTCCACGTACTGGACTTTGTCGTTGGCATCCACCACAAAGATCGCGCGGGACAACAGGCGCAATTCCTTGATCAGGGTCCCATAGGCTTTCCCGAAAGACGCGTCCCGGTGGTCCGAGAGGCACTTTACGTTTTTGATGCCGGCGGTCTGGCAGAACCGGCCCTGGGCGAAAGGCAAGTCCATGCTGATGACCCACACGTCGACGCCGGGCATTTTGGCCGCCTCTTCATTGAACCGGCGGGTCTCCGCGTCACAGACCGGGGTATCCAGCGACGGGACCGCGACGAAAAGCCGTGTTTTCCCCTTGCTCGACGCCAGCGTGACCGGGGAGAGGTCCCCCGCGAGCGCGGAGAAGTCGGGGGCCGTTTGGCCGACTTTCACTTCATTTCCGATCAACGTGAGCGGGTTCCCTTTAAACGTCGTTCCACCTTTGCGTTCTGTATCCATGATTGGCTCCTTTGGTTGTCGTCACCCCCGCGGAAGCGGGGGTCCAGTGTCGTCAACGCCGCTGGATTCCCGC
>MGUR01000058.1:32441-38550 GCA_001800075.1 Elusimicrobia bacterium RIFCSPLOWO2_01_FULL_59_12 | reverse complement strand
GTTGTTGTTTATCTTCCCACTCGTGTAATCTGCCAGGACTCCCGCCCCAGTTGCCGCTCGATCTCCTGAAACAGCGCTTCCGTGGGTTTGACGCTCAAATCGGTCTCGACGATGACGGTCCCCTTGGGGGGCGTCCGGACTTCCAGGCACACGCGGCAGCGGCCGGGGTAACGCTCCAGGGTTTTTCGAAGATCCTCCAGAACGACGTCTTCCAGGCCGGGCGTGATCATGCGCAGAAGCAGTTCGCTGACATACTGTTCACGCGCTTTGGCCAGCGGGACCATGTCTTCCACCAGGATTTCCAGCGGCCCCTCGTCCAACCGCCGGTTCAGCCGTCCGGTGACGACCACCATTTCACCCGGGTGCAGGTATTGCGAGATTCCTCCGGCATAGGCCCTGGGAAAAATCACCAGGTCCACCATGCCGTGCAGGTCCTCGAATTGGCATCGCCCATAAGGTTCCTTTTTGGCCTTGGTCACCAGCCGGCGGACCGAACCGATCATCCCGGCCAGCCGCACCGCGGCGTTGCCCGTCGCGGGAAGCTTGTCCAGGCTGTGCGTGGAAAATAAATTGAGCTCGCTTTGATACCGCGCGAGCGGATGCCCGGAGAGATAGAATCCCAGGACTTCTTTTTCGAAGCCCAGCAGTTCATGTTCCGACCAGGCGGCTGCCGGCGCGGTCTTCGACCCGTCGGGTTCGGACTTCACGACGGGCCGGGAGATTTCCTTCAAATCAAAAAGCGACTCCTGCCCGCTTTGGCTGTCCTCCTTGAGCCTGGCGGAGTGGGACATCAGCGCGTCCATCTCCGAGATGAACGTGGAACGGGACCGGACAGGTTCCTCCGCGCTCAGGGAATCCAGGGCGCCCGATTTGATCAGCGACTCCAGCACTTTCTTGTTCACCGGGCGCAGGTCCACGCGGTGGCAGAAATCTTCCAGGGAGGCGAACCGGCCGCCTTTTCCTCGCGCCTCGACGATCGATTCCACCGCGCCGGACCCGACGTTTTTGATCGCGAGCAGGCCGAAACGGACGGCGTCGATGGTCGGTACGTCGGGATGAGGAGTTGCCGGGAAGACTTCCAGCGAGAAGGAACTGAGCGAATGCTGAACGTCGGGAGGAAGGATCTTAATGCCCATTTCTTCGGCTTCTGATATGAAATTGACGAGTTTGGAACCTTCTTCCTTGCCGACCGCGCTGTGGCCGATTTCACTGGTCAAAAGAGCGGTCATGTATTCGGGCGGATAATTCGCCTTCAGGTAGGCCGTCTGGTAAGCCACCAGGCCGTAGGCCGTGCTGTGCGATTTGTTGAAGCCATAGCCCCCGAAGTGCACGATCTGCTCAAAGACGCGCTGGGCGGTTTTGGACGGAATGGTCTTCTCGCGGGCGCCTTTCATAAAAGACTCGCGCTGCTTCTCGAGCTCCTCCGGGATCTTTTTGCCCATGGCCTTGCGCAGGGTGTCGGCTTGTCCCGGCGTCAACCCGCCGAGTTCCTTGCCGATGCGCATCACCTGCTCCTGGTAGAGAATGATGCCGTAGGTTTCTTTCAGGATCGGTTCCAGCAGGGGGTGATCGTATTTGATCAGCTTGGGGTTGTGCTTGCGCTTGACGAACTCGTCCAGCATGCCGGCGCCCATCGGCCCGGGGCGGTAGAGCGAGATCAGCGCGATGATGTCTTCGAACGTGGTGGGGTGCAGTTTCCTTAGCAGGTCGCGCATGCCGGAGGATTCCAGCTGAAACACCCCGACGGCCTGCGCCTCCTGCAGCAGCTTGAAAGTTTTGGCGTCATCCAAAGGGACCTGCGTGATGTCGAAATCCGGCCTATGCCGCTTGCGGATCAGCTTGACGGCCTCGTCGATCACGGTCAGCGTCCGCAGGCCCAGAAAGTCCATCTTGAGCAGGCCGAGTTTGAGCAGCGCTTCATCGTTGAACTGCGTGGTCACCACGTCTTTGGCGCCCTTGGCCAGCGGGACATACTGGGTCAAGTCCCCGTCCGCGATCACGATGCCGGCCGCGTGAACGCCGCTGTGGCGCTTCAAGCCCTCCAGCCGCTGGGCGATCGCAAGCAGCTTTTCGGTTTCCGGGTTGTCCTTGCATTCCTGCTGGAGTTCGGGAACGTTCTTGCGGGCCATCGCGATGGTAGTCCCCAATTCCCGCGGGATCAGCTTGGCGATGCGGTCGACTTCTTGAATGGGGATGCCCAGGACGCGGCCCACGTCGCGGACCACCAGCCGCGCCAGCATCGAGCCGAAGGTGATGATCTGAGCGACGCTGGTCTGGCCGTACTTTTGGCGGACGTACTGGATGACGCGGTCGCGGCCCTCATCTGAAAAATCGATGTCCAGGTCCGGCATCGTGCGCCGGTCCGGATTGAGGAAGCGTTCAAAGAGCAGGCCGTACTTCACCGGACAGATATTGGTGATCTCCAGCGCATAAGCGACCAGCGAGCCGGCGCCGGAGCCGCGGCCCGGGCCCACGGGGATACCTTCGCGGCGCGCGTAGGACACAAAATCCCACACAATCAGGAAATAAGTGGAAAAGCCCATCTTGCGGATGATGGACAGCTCGTAGTGAAGGCGTTCCCTGACCTCCGCGGTCCTCGATCCGTAGCGCTTGTTCAGCCCGGCCAGGCAGAGTTTCTCCAGGTAGGCGTCGGGTGTTTCCCCTTCGGGGACCTGGTAGCGCGGCAGGTGCATCTGGTCGAACTTGATTTCGATGTGGCAGCGTTCGGCGATCTCAAGGGACGTTTTGACGGCTTGCGGGCAGTGGCTGAAGAGAACGGCCATTTCCTCGGCGCTTTTGTAATAGAACTCCTCGGCGGCAAAGCGCAGGCGGTTGGGTTCCGACAGGGTGGACCCCGTGCCGATGCAGAGCAGGGCGTCATGCACCGGGGCGTCTTCTTTCTTCAAATAATGGCAGTCGTTGGTCGCGACCAGCTTCACGCCGGTCCGTTTCGAGAGCTCCAGCAGTTTTTCGTTCTGGCGTTTCTGCTCGGGCAGGCCGTGGTCCATCAATTCCAGGTAGTAATTCTCCCTGCCGAACAGGGCCTGGTAGCTTTCCACGATCTTCAGCGCCTGCGGGTCTTTGTCCGCCAGAAGCGCCTGCGCCAGTTCGCCCTTCAAACAGCCGGAGAGCGCGATCAGGCCGTCGCCGTATTGGGCCAGCGCCTCTTTGTCGACCCGCGGCTTGTAATAGTACCCTTCAAGAAAACCGATCGAGCAAAGTTTGATGAGGTTCCGGTAGCCCTGGTCATTTCGCGCGAGCACCGTGAAGTGATAGAAGGCGTCTTCCTGGCCGCGCCGGGCCGTGCGGTCCAGCCGGGACCCCGGCGCCAGGTACATCTCGCAGCCGATGATCGGCTTGATCCCGACTTGCGTGGCGGCCTGGTAGAACTCGATCGCCCCGTAGAGGTTGCCGTGGTCGGTCAGCGCGAGCGCCGGCATTTTCATCCGGGCGATGGTGTTCATCCATTCGCTGGGCTTTCCTTTTTCGTCGGTGATGCGGCAGCCGCCGTCCAGGAGGGAGTACTCGGAGTGCGAATGCAGGTGGACGAACTCGACGTGGTCCATCTAGGTCGCCGCCTTTGCGGGCTGCAGGGAGGTTCCCGTAAGCAACGCCAGGACAATTTCGAAATCGGAGATGAGGCCGACCAACTTCTGGTCGCGGTCGACAACGGGGGCGCGCTGAAGCCCCTGGGACTGCAGCAAGGAAGCCGCCTGGAGGAGCGATTCCTCCTGCGAGACCCATGGGATATGCGAATTCATCACGTCGGCGGCGATGATCAATTGCTCCTGGACATGATCAAGGCCGGTGAAGGAGGTGTCGAACAAGGAACCGATCTGGCCTTTGTCCTGGAGGACGGTCATGTCGCGCAGCAATTCATGATAGCGCGGAAAAAAGATGTCGATGAGGTCATCCACCGTGATCAAGCCCACGACGCACTGGGCCGCGTCCACAATCGGAAGGCAATCGATGTGATTCTGAACGAAAGCCTGGACAATGTCTCTCAGCTTGCCGTTTTGCGGCAGGGAAATGACCGACCGCCGCATCACATCGCGGACTTTCATGCAGGCACCGCCAGCCCTGTCGTCATTCCCGCGGAAGCGGTCCTCCACACTACGCCGGCGGACCGCCCGACGGCAGTCTGGCGGGCGGGAATCCAGCGACTCTGGACCCCCGCTTTCGCGGGGGTGAAGGCGTCGGAGTTCATGCGAGCGCTCGCTTATTGAATGCGGTCATGGCTGTTTCGAATCCTTTTTCAGCGATCGTTTTGACGGCCTCCGCGGCGCGATCCACGATTTCTTGAACGAGGGGTTTTTCATTTCTTTTAAAGGCCGTCAGCACAAAATCGGCTGGATCTGCGCCGGACGGCACGGGCCCGATGCCGATACGCAGCCTGGGGACTTCTTCGGTCCCGAGCATTTGAAGAATGGAATCCAGTCCATTATGCCCGCCAGACGACCCTTTCGCGCGAAGGCGCAGGGAGCCCAGCGGGAGCGCGAAGTCATCACAGACAACGAGGATTTGCTGCGGAGAGCAACCCGATCGACGAGCGCTTTCGGACACCGGACCGCCGCTCGAGTTCATAAAGCCTGACGGTTTAAACAGCTCCAGGCCATCCCACTTATCAGCTTTCAACGCGTCAATAACTCGGTAACCGATATTGTGCCGCGTTGCCGCATACGTTTTACCGGGATTCCCCAGTCCCACGGCCATTTTGATAGACATTTATGTCGTCATTCCCGCGAAGGCGCGCACGCCACACCGCCGGCGCGCCCGCCCAGTCGTGTGGAGGGCGGGAATCCAGTCTCTGGACCCCCGCTTCCGCAGGGGTGACGCCAAGGAGGGCGTCATTTCCCTTCCGGTTTTTTCGCCTCTGAGGCCGGTTTGGCTCCGGCGGCTGGGGCGGAGGCTTTGGCTCCGGCGGCTGGGGCCGCCCCGGGTTTGCCGGCGGCGGGAGCTTTTGCGGTCGCTCCGGCGACCAGGCCTTCTTCGCCTTCTTCGACTTTGCCCTTCTTGATGACTTCGGGTTCCGCGGCGGTCGCGGTCGCGGCGGCTTCGGCCGTCGGTTCTTCCAAGATGGTCGGCGCCACGATATTGATGATCATGGCTTCGAGATCGAGCAGAAGTTCCACGCCGGCGGGGATTTTGAGGTCCCGGGCTTTAATGGCGCTGCCGATCTGCAGGGCGGAGACGTCCGCGTCCAGCGCGGCGGGAATATCCGACGGGAGACAGCGCACGCGCACTTCGCGCACCAGGTGCTCCAGCACGCCGCCGGAAAGCTTCACGCCCGGCGCCTCGCCTTTCACATGCACCGGGACTGCCGCCTCGACTTTTTGCTTCAGCGAGACGCGGTGGAAATCCACGTGCAAAATGGCGCGGGTGATGGCGTCCCGCTGGATCTCTTTGATCAGAACCGGGTTGGCCGTGTTGGCGATCTGAAGCGTGATGAGCGCGTTGCGGCCGCGTTCGGAATGGATCGCCTTTTGCAGGCTTTTCTCATCCAGCGACAGCGTCACCGGCTCTTCTTTATTGCCGTAGACAACGCCCGGCACGCGCCCTTTCCGGCGCATCTCCTTCACGGTCCCTTTGGTGGACAACTCCCGCTTTTCAGCTTCCAGTACGAGCTCTTTCATAAGTGTCTCCTCTTTAAGATGTTGCCCCGGCGAAAGCCGGGGTCCAGAACGGGTCCGCCAGACGTCTGGCGGAGATGGCTAGACAAACAATTGACTGACGGACTGGTCTTCGTGGATCCGCTTGATCGCTTCCGCCAAAAGCGAAGCGACCGAAAGAACGGTGACTTTTTTTACTTTTTTTCCGTTCAAAGGGATGGAGTTCGAGATCATCAGCTCCTCGATGGGCGAGTTTTGCAGCCGCTTGATCGCCGGACCCGACAGGACGCCGTGAGAGCACGCCGCGAAGACGCGCTTGGCGCCGAACCGCTTAAGCGCCGCGGCGTCTTCGCACAGGGTGCCGGCGGTGTCCACCATGTCATCCAACAGAATCGCCGTTTTGCCTTTCACGTCGCCGATCACGTTCATGACGTTGGCTTCGTTCGGGCGCGGCCGGCGCTTGTCGACGATCGCCAGATCGGAGTCCAGGCGTTTGGCGA
>MGUR01000058.1:31496-32420 GCA_001800075.1 Elusimicrobia bacterium RIFCSPLOWO2_01_FULL_59_12 | reverse complement strand
CTCCCGCGTCTGGCGAGACGATCACCAGGTTATCCAGCTTCTTTTTTCGAATATGCTCCAGGAAAACGGGCATGGCGTAAAGATGGTCCACCGGGATGTCGAAGAAGCCCTGGATCTGGCCCGCGTGCAGGTCCATGGCCAGCACCCGGTCGGCGCCGGCGGCGGTGATCAGGTTGGCCACCAGCTTGGCCGATATCGGGACGCGCGGCTCCGCTTTGCGGTCCTGCCGTCCGTACCCATAGTAAGGCACGACCGCCGTGATGCGCCGCGCGGACGCCCGGGCCAGAGCGTCAATCATGATCAGCAGCTCCATGACGTTTTCGTTGACCGGCGGGTTGGTCGGCTGGACGATGTAGGTGTCGTCGCCGCGCACATTCTCCAGAATTTTAACTTGCAGTTCACCGTCAGAAAAGCGGCCCACCTCGGCTTTGCCCAGCGGCACCTTCAGGCACTTGCAGATCTCCTGCGCCAGGGCGGGGTTTGCGTTGCCGGTAAAAATTTTTAGTCGTTCGGTCATGTTTTCCCTCGCTTGCGGTTTCGAAACCAGGCCTTCACCCAATGTTTTTTGACCACCTGGCGAGATCGCGCGACCACCAGGCTGTTCGGCGGCACGGAGTCGGTGATGGTCGAGCCGGCGGCGATCATCGCGCCGCGCCCGATGCGAACAGGCGCCACCAGATTGGTGTTGGATCCGATGAACACGTCGTCGCCTATCGTGGTCGGGTGCTTGGCGATCCCGTCATAGTTGCAGGTGATGGTCCCCGCCCCCACGTTGGTCCGCGCCCCGATCACGGCATCCCCGATATAGGTCAGATGGTTCGCCTTGCTGCCTTTTTTCATCCGGGATTTCTTCACTTCCACAAAATTTCCTACGTGAACGTCCTCTTCAATCACGGTGCCCGGCCGCAGCCGGGTGAACGGCCC
>MGUR01000058.1:29225-31464 GCA_001800075.1 Elusimicrobia bacterium RIFCSPLOWO2_01_FULL_59_12 | reverse complement strand
GCGGATAAGCGTCCCGGGCCACACGCGGGTGTCCGGCTTGAGCACGGCGGCGGCGTCGATGTAGGTCGTCGCGGGGTCCAGAATGGTCACCCCTTCGCGCATCCAGTGGTCCAGCACGCGCCGGCGGCTGACCGCTTCCGCCCGGGCCAGATCCACGCGGGTGTTGATCCCCTGGGTTTCCACGGGGTCTTTCGCGGTGACCACGCCGACGCTGTTTCCGCGCGCGCGCAGCAAAGCGACGGCGTCCGTCAGATAATACTCATGCTTCGCGTTGTTGGGTCTCAGCTCGGGCAGCACGTGCGTCAAGAGCGCGATGTCCCAGCAGGCGACGCCCGAATTCACCAGGGTGACTTTTTTCTCGGCCTCGGTCGCGTCGCGGTCTTCCACGATGCGGTCCAGCAGGTTGGGGCCGTGCAGGATCATCCGTCCATAGCCGGACGGGTCCGGCAGATCCATCGCCAAAAAAGTGGCGGTGTTTCCTGTGGCCGCGTGCGCCTCGACCAGGCTTTTCAGCGTAGCCGCGGTGAGCAGGGGCGTGTCCCCGTAAACCACCAGCAGCGTTCCCTTTTTCCGCTTCAGCCAGGGACGGGCCTGCAAAACGGCATGACCGCTCCCCCGGGGTGATGCCTGTACGATATACGTGAGACGCTTCCACCCATGCTGTTCAACGGTCTTCTTGACCTGTTCCCGGCCCACCCCGACCACGACGCCGATGTCCCTGGGCTTCAGCGCCGAAACGGTCCCCAGGAGATGCTCCACCAAGGGCCGTCCCGCCAGCAGATGCAGGACTTTCGGCAGAGCGGACTTCATGCGTGTCCCTTCGCCGGCGGCCAGAATCAAAACGGAAAGGGCGGATGACATCACGGCACCGCTTTCTGAGGCTCGAGCAAGAAGTCCATCGGGTCCAGGGCCTGACCGTTGGCTTCACGGATTTCAAAATGCAGCACAGGGACCGTCCACTCATCCGACTCCGACGTGGTGCCGATCACATCGCCTGCCTTCACAATCAGTCCGGGGCGCACTCGCAGCCGCTCCAGATGCACATACCGCGTGCTTTTGCCGTCTTCATGCAGAATGATCACCAGATGGTTCTTGTCTTTCTTGTCCGCCCGGCTGACGTACGCGCCGGAATAGCCTGCGAAAAGGACTTTCCCGGAACGCGCGGCCCGCACCTGGGCTTCCGGGGGAACAACGAAATCCACCCCTTCATGCAGCTCATCCTGGAGCGTGTCGGGCGCTTTGCGTACTCCAAACTCCGAAATGATTTTTGTCGGGCGGCCGCCTATCTTCGCAGAGACCGGCCTGGAAAAGGGTTCCGCCAGGGCCGTCGCCGAGCTTTCGCCCACGTCACTCAAGTGCTCTGCGGGGGCCAGGCCTTCCGCCCAGAGCAACGACCCGCTCCAAAACAACAGGGCCCCTGCGAAAACGTAAAGCCATTTCATGCAAATTCGGGTTTATTCGGGACGTAAAAAAAGCCCTAGGAAGGCTTTCTTATCGGCGTCAGCGCATCATTGTATTACGTACCGCTTTCAATTAGCAAGGTGTGGCGACAGGCGTGGCGGTACCCCCCTGCCGCCGCATACCTATAATAGGGCTTGACTATTCATATCGAATCGATATTATTACGCGCATGACGCTCGCTTTATGAGAACCCTCAGCTTATCAGTCTTTTTCCTCCTCATGGGATTCATACGGGTTGCCGGAGCTGCATCCCCTCCCCCGGCCGCCGGCATCCCGCTGGCCGTTTGCTACCAGAAGGCGCTTGAAGTGAGCGAATCCCTTGCCATTGATGAACAGGAGATCCGGCAGTTGGAGGCCGTCTACCGCCAAGGCGTAGGGAACGTTTTGCCCGACGTTTCGTGGCAGATGACCCAGCTCTGGCAGGACACCTCCGATGTGGAGGCGCGCTCCGGCGGCGTCCAGGGGACGCTGTTGCGGTCCCGCCGGCCGGAATCCTATTTTCAGCTTAAACAGCCCCTGTTTCACGGTCTCCGCGATTACAACGCCATCCGGGGATTCAAGGCCGCCCGTAAAAGTTCCGAGTTTAACCGCGACCAGGCGGCCCTGAATCTTCTAGCGGATGTGGCGGAAGTGTTCTATGTCGCTTTCGACCTCCAGCAGGAATTGGAGGTCTTGGGATCCCAGCGCCAATTGCTTGATGAACGGCGGGTCGAGCTCGAACGCCGCGTGCGGCTGGGGAGATCGCGCGACAGCGAGGTCCTGAGCGCCAAGGTCGAGA
>MGUR01000058.1:21049-29174 GCA_001800075.1 Elusimicrobia bacterium RIFCSPLOWO2_01_FULL_59_12 | reverse complement strand
GGTCCTGAGCGCCAAGGTCGAGATCGTATCGCTGGACGCCCAGACAGAAGATGCCCGTCAGCGTCATGCCGCGGCCCGTCAGATGCTTTTTTTCCTCACGGAGGTTCCGCCTGAGACGGCCCTGATTGAAACCCAACCCATCCCCTCCCTGCCGGCCTTGGAATTGGCCCATGATAAATCCTCGGCCCGTCCCGACCTCCGTGCCGCGGCGGAACTGCAGAACCAGGAGCGCTTCCGGCTGCGTTACGCCAAAGGAGGATTTTTCCCCGGCCTGGATTTTACCGGGAAGTATTACACCGAACGCGTCGGATTCAATGAAGAAGTGAAATGGGACGCCCTCCTGAGCCTGGATGTCCCGATTTTCTCGGGTTTTAAAACTCAGGCCGAGGTCCGGCAAGCGCGTTCCCGGCTGATCGTCGCCGACCTGGCGTGGGCCCGGACAAAACGCCAGATCCGCCGGGACGTGGAGACAGCGCATAAAAACCTGAACTACACCCTCACCCAGATGCGGTTCTACGACCGGGCGGTCAGCCTGGCACAGCGGAATTACAAACTCCAGCAGGAAGAATACCGCCTGGGCCTGATCAATAACCTGCAAGTTCTCCAAGTCTTAACCGATTTACAGGATCTCCAGCTCCGCAAACTCCGTTCTGCCACGGCGGCGCGCTTGAATGACGTCCGCCTCCGCGTCGCCATGGGCCAAGGGCTTTAGCCCGTGACGCTTTCCGACCTCTCCATCAAACGCCCCGTCTTCGCCTGGATGCTGATGGCCGGATTGATCGTGTTCGGCTGGATCAGTTTCCAGCGCATGGGGATCGGCCTCCTGCCGGACGTCGACCTCCCCGTCATCCAGGTCCAGGTGACCCTTGAAGGAGCTGCGCCTGAAATCATGGAGACAGAAGTCGCCGACGTGATTGAGGACGCCGTCATGGGCGTTTCCGGCATCAAAGATGTCTCCTCCCAATCCTTCCAGGGCCGCGCGATGATCATGATCGAGCTGGAACTGGGCCGGGATATCGACGTGGCGCTTCAGGAAGTTGAAACCAAGATCGCCCAGGTCCAGCGCAACCTCCCGCGCGATATCGATCCCCCCAACTACCTCAAGATCAACCCCGAGGAACAGCCGTTCATGTGGCTGGCGGTCTCGGGCGGCAAGTCCCAGACTGAGCTGATGACGTTTGTCCGGGATTATGCGAAGGACCAATACACCACGGTGAAAGGCGTGGGCGACGTATTCCTCGGAGGCTATGTCGAACCCAACCTTCGCGTCTGGCTGGACCGGGAGAAGATGCGCCGGCACGAAATCACGGTGGACGATATCGTCCACACGATCGAAGATCAGCATGCGGAAATCCCCGCGGGGACGATCGACACCGGCGAACAGGAGCTGAACGTCCGGGTCATGGGCGAAGCCCGCAGCGTGGAGGAGTTTGAGAACATCATCATCACCAAACGCCAGAACGCCGGCCAGATCTGGAAGCAAATCCGGCTGAAAGACGTGGCCCGGATTGAGGATTCGCTCAATGACGCACGGAAAATCTCCCGGAACAACGGGGTGAGCGCGGTCGGGCTTGGCATCATGAAACTGCGCGGCTCCAATACCGTCGAAGTCGGCAACGGCGTCCTCAAGAAAACCGAAAAACTCAAAAAGACCCTGCCCGCGGGCTACGACATCGCCGTCGCCTATGACGGGACGCACTTCGTGAAGGAATCCGTCAAGGAATTAAACTTTACCTTGCTTCTTTCCGCGATCCTGACCGCCATGGTCTGTTTCTTTTTCCTGGGGTCCTGGAGCTCTACCTTCAATGTGCTGATGGCCATCCCGACCTCGGTCATCGGGGCCTTCACCATCCTTTATTTCTGTAATTTCACCCTGAACACCTTCACCCTGCTGGGACTGTCGCTCGCGCTGGGAATCGTGGTGGACGATGCCATCATGGTCCTGGAAAATATCGTCCGGCGGCACGAAGAAGGCCTGCCGCGGGTCCAGGCCGCGATCGTCGGAGCCCGGGAGATCACCTTTGCCGCGATCGCCGCCAGCGTCGCGATCCTGGCCATCTTTGTCCCGGTGATCTTCATGAAAGGCGTGGTGGGCGCGTTCCTCTTTCAGTTTGGGGTGACCCTGGCGGTGACCGTTTTGATTTCCTTATTAGAAGCGCTGACGCTGGCGCCGATGCGGACCTCACAGTTCCTGCAGGTCGGCTACACAAACTGGCTGGGACGCTTCAGCGGCGGCTTGATGGACAGCATGGCCCGGATCTATAAAAGGATGCTGTCCTGGTGCCTCGCTCACCGCTGGGCCGTGATGGCCGCCTCTACGGTTATATTTATCGGTTCCCTCTCGCTCATGCTCGTGGTGAAGTCGGAATTCGTGCCCGCGCAGGACCAGGGCATGCTTTTTCTTAAATTAGAAACACCCCCCGGTTCCTCGCTCCAGGTGACTGACGGAGTCGTGAAGCAGGCGGAAGCCTGGTTTAAAGCGCGCCCGGAAGTGATCAATTACTACGCGGCGATCGGCGGATTCGAAGGGGGCGAGGTCAACTCCGCGATGATGTTTATCACGCTGGACGGCCTGCGGGAACGGAAACCGGGCCCTGGCCCAGCCGGCCAGACCAAAGTCTGGACCCAGCAGGAACTGAGCGCGATGGTCTCGACCGAATTTCAAAAAATCCCGAAGGCCGCCAGCGTGATCGTCCAGGATCTTTCCTTGACCGGATTTACGGCGTCGCGTGGATTTCCTGTGGAATTCACGCTCCAGGGTCCGGAGTGGACAACCCTGGCCGACGTGAGCGGCAACGTCCAGAAAAAGATGAAAGACTCCGGCCTGATGACGGATATCGATTCCGACTACCGTTTGGGTCAGCCGGAAGCGCGGGTTTTCCCCAACCGGGCCAAAGCCGCCGCGCGCGGGGTGGACGTGGTGGACATCGGGACGGCCATCAACGCCACCATCGGCGGCCTTCGGGCGGGCAAATACACCAAGGGCGGGAAGCGCTACGATGTGCGCGTGCGATTGGAGGAAGGAGACCGGATTCAGGCGGAGGATATCAAAAAGATCTGGGTGCGCAACGAGCAGGGGGAGGTCATCCCGCTGTCGGAGGTGACCGATGTGGTGGTCGAACCCACCCTGCTTTCGATCTCACGCAAAAACCGCGAGCGCGCGATCAGTATTTTCGCCAATGTCGCCCGGGGAAAATCTCAAACCGAAGCGCTGAATTACATCCAGACGCTGCAGAAGGACATGCCGACCGGGTACCGTGTCGTGTTCTCTGGAACAGCCGAGACGTTTAAAGAATCCGGTCAATCTCTGGTTTTTGCGATGATCCTGGGTATTTTTGTGGCGTATATGGTGTTGGCCAGCCAGTTCAACAGCTTCATCCATCCATTCACCGTCCTACTGGCGCTGCCTTTCAGCATTACGGGAGCCTTCCTGGCCCTTTGGCTCGGAGGCCAGACCCTGAATCTCTACAGCATGATCGGCATGGTCTTGCTGATGGGGATCGTTAAAAAGAATTCGATTCTACTGGTGGACTTCACCAATGAGCGTCGGGCGCGCGGCAAAAATGTGTACGACGCGCTGATGGAAGCCTGTCCCGTGCGGCTGCGTCCGATCATCATGACCTCCGTCGCCACGATTGCCGGCGCGGTCCCGCCCGCGTTGGGCCTGGGTCCCGGCGCCGAAACGCGCGTCCCCATGGCGCTGACGGTCATCGGCGGCGTCGCGGTGTCCACGCTGCTCACTCTTTTTGTCGTCCCCTGCGCCTACAGCCTGCTGTCACGGTTCCAAAGTCACAAACACGATGCCGATTTACGGGAAGCGCTGATCGCGCTGGGAGAAATTCCCAGCAACGGCAGTCCCGTCATTCCCGCGAAGGCGGGGATCCAGTGACTCTGACGCCACCGGACCCCCGCTTCCGCGGGGGCGACAACCAAGGCAACGTCGCTGGATCCCCGCTTGAGACCGCGGGGAGGACGATAAAAGTACGACTACGGTAATGACGAATTAAATTATGACCCTCTCCGACGTTTCGATTAAAAACCCCGTCTTCGCCTGGATGCTCATGACCGGGCTGATCGTGTTCGGCTGGATCAGCTTCGGCCGCATGGGGATCAGCCAGCTGCCGGACGTCGACTTCCCCATCGTCAATGTGCGCGTCACCCTGGAAGGCGCCGCGCCCGAGGTGATGGAGACGGAGGTGACCGATACCATCGAGGACGCCCTGATGGGCATCGAAGGCATCCGGGAAGTCTCGTCCTCGTCGCGCCAGGGTCAGTCCTCCATCAATATTGAGTTTGAGCTCAACCGCGACATCGATGTCGCCCTGCAAGACGTACAGACCAAGATCTCGCAGGCTCAGCGTAACTTGCCCGCGGAGATCGATCCCCCGGTCATCACCAAAACAAACCCCGAAGATCAGCCGATCATGTTCGTCGCCCTCACCGGCACCCGCCCCACTAAAGATCTCATGGAGTTCACCAAGGACCAGCTGAAGGACCGTTTCACCACGCTGCCCGGCGTCGGCGACGTCTTCCTGGGCGGCTACATCGAACCGGCCCTGCGCGTCTGGCTGGACAAAGAAAAAATGCGCCAGCGGGAACTCACCGTGGACGACCTCATCGACACCATTCAGACCCAGCACGCGGAAGTCCCCGCGGGCCGGATTGAAACCGCCAAGCGGGAATTGAACGTCCGCGTGATGGGTGAGGCGGGGACGGTGGACGAGTTTTCGAAGATCACCATCCCCGGCCGGCAGGGGGCTCCGATCTGGAAAACGTTTCGTATCGGCGACGTGGCGGAAGTCGAAGACGGGTTGGATGAGATCCGCCGTATTTCCCGAAGCAACGGCGACGGCGCAGTAGGCCTGGGGATTCGCAAACGCCGGGGCGCCAACGCCGTCGCGGTCGCCCAGGAAGTCCGCCGTCAAGTGGAGATGCTGAGAAAAGACCTCCCCAAAGACTTCAACTTGAACGTCGTCTTTGACACCACCAAGTTTATTGAAGCGGCGACCCGCGAGTTGAACCTGCACCTGGTCATGGCGGCGATCCTGACGGGGATGGTCTGCTGGCTCTTCCTGGGGTCCTGGAGTTCCACGCTCAATATTCTGTTGGCGATCCCTGTTTCCATTGTAGGGGCGTTCACGGTCCTCTATTTCCTGGGCTTCACGCTCAACACCTTCACGCTCCTCGGCCTGACGCTGGCCATCGGGATCGTGGTGGATGACGCCATCATGGTGCTGGAAAACATCGTGCGCTACCGCGAAATGGGTTTCTCCAAAGTCAAAGCGGCCATCGTCGGCGCGCGCCAGATCACCTCGGCCGCCATCGCGGCGACCATCGCCATCCTGGCGATCTTCATCCCGGTCATCTTCATGCCGGGCATCGTGGGAAGATTTCTCTACCAGTTTGGCGTCACGATGTCGGTGGCCGTGTCCCTTTCGCTGGTGGAGGCGCTGACCATCGCCCCGATGCGCTGCTCCCAATTCCTGCAGGTCGGCCACACCACCCGGATCGGGCGGGCCCTGGAAGGCTTCATGGACCGGCTGAGCGCCCGCTACGGCACGGTTCTGGCCTGGGTGCTGGACCACCGCTGGCCGACCGTGATCACGGCGCTTGTGATTTTCGCGCTTTCACTGGGGCTGGGCCGCGCCGTGAAAAAGGAATTTGTTCCCACCCAGGACCAGGGACGTCTGATCGTCCGGATTCAGACGCCCGTGGGTTCTTCCCTCGCGTTCACCGACAGCGTCTTTAAGCTGGCTGAAGAAAAAGTCCGGTCCCATCCGGCCGTGGCCCGCTACTTTGCGGCCGTCGGCGGTTTCGGCGGCGGCGAGACCGACGCGGGCAACATGTTCATCACCTTGAAGGAACCGAAAGAGCGTCCGATCGATCCTGCGCTCAAGCGCCGGCCGAAACACACCGACATCATGCAGTGGGCGCGCAAAGAATTGAACCAGGTCTCGGGCATCCAGCGTGCCGTCGTCCAGGACCCCTCCCAGCAGGGCTTCTCCTCGCAGCGCGGTTTTCCGGTTGAAGCGACGGTTTTGGGCCGCGATTGGGACACCCTCGCCAGGCTGTCCGAAACCTACCAGGAGAAAATGAAAGCCTCCGGCCTGATGGTGGATGTCGATACCGACTACCGGCTCGGACAGCCGGAGGTGCGCGTTCTTCCCGACCGGACCAAGGCGGCAGCGCGCGGGGTGAGCATCCAGTCGATCGGCAACGCGATCAATGCGACCATCGGCGGAGTCCGCGTGGGCAAATACACGCGCGGCGGGCGTCGCTATGACATCCGCGTCCGCTTGGTGGGCAAGGACCGTTCCCGGCCGGAGGACATCGATTCCATCTGGGTGCGCAACAACCGCGGGGAAGTCATCCCGCTGTCCCAGGTCGTTCAGCTGAAAGAACAGCCCAGCCTTTCCTCAATCAACCGTCTGGATCGCCAGCGCGCGATCCGGGTCTACGCGAATGTCGCGCCGGGCAAATCCCAGGGAGAAGCGCTGACCGCGATGAAAGCGATCGCCAAAGAGATTTTACCTTCGGGTTACCGGATGATTTTTACGGGGAGCGCTAAGACGTTCGGGGAATCCAACCAAGGCCTGATTTTTGTGTTCATTCTGGGCATCTTCACCGCCTACATGGTCCTGGCCAGCCAATACAACAGCTTCATCCACCCGGTGACCGTGCTGATCGCCCTGCCGTTCAGTTTGACCGGCGCGCTGATCGCGCTCTGGCTCGGGGGGCAAACCATCAACCTTTACAGCATCATCGGGATTATTCTCCTGGCGGGCATCGTGAAGAAGAACTCGATCCTGCTGGTGGACTTCGCCAATGAAGCGCGCCGGACGGGCAAGAGCGCCCGCGACGCCATGCTGGAAGCGGGGCCCGTCCGCCTGCGGCCGATTTTGATGACCTCGATCGCCACCATTTCCGCCGCGATCCCCTCCGCGCTGGCGGTGGGCGCCGGTTCGGAAACCGTTCAGCCGATGGCCCAGGCCGTGATCGGGGGCGTTATCATCTCGACCCTTCTGACGCTCATCGTTGTTCCCGCCGCCTACAGCCTTTTCTCCCGGCTCGAGGGCCGCAAACACCAGGCCGACCTCCAGGAAGCCTTGAAAGAATTGGGAGAACATCCTGTATAGAAACCCACGACGTATGTATTGAATGGTGCCAGGCACCACGTAGGTATAACCCTAATTCAGGTATTTCGCGAGATCCGGGTCGACGCCGATTTTGTCCAGCGTGGACGCGGACAGGGCGGGGATGGGATCGTCGACAGGGCGGAGGACGAGCACCACGGAGGTTCTGTCCTGCGGGGACACCCGGACGTAGGCTTCCGAGCTGGCCAAACGGTCTATCCCGCCGGCGAACGGCTGGGTGACCGCGGAGGAAAACCGGTAATTTCCTTCCTGAAGGCTAACAGAAACTGATCCCAGAGAGTCGCTTTCCAGGATGGCGGCTATCCTGTCCCCTTCGTAGATATAAACCAGCGCGCTCGGGACGGACGCGCTGGTTTCATCTTCGACGAAGACCTGAATGACGCCGGTTTCAGAGTTCAGGACGCCTTGCTCCGCGTGGAGCGTCCGGTAGGAAAGCGCGCTCATAAGGGAAAGCGCGAGAAGCACGTTTCGGATGGTCTTGATGGGATTCATAAGAACCCCCCTCCCGACACCAGTCTATATAGTATCGATAAAAATGAAAATAGAGCGGGAGGGACAAAATCGATGCCCGAGAGTCCCAGTTTTTTAGTGGGCCCGTCGCGGAGCTAGCGGGACCAGACGGACGACGGTCTCAATGTGGGGGGTATGGGGGAAAAGGTCCACCGGCTGGACGTCCCGGGGCCTGAATCCCGCCTTTCCCAGGATCCCCAGGTCGCGCGCGAGGGTCCCCGGGTCGCAGGAGACATATATAAGGTTACTGGGTCTCAGACGGGACAGAGCGTGCAGCACCCGGGGGTCGCATCCCGCCCGGGGGGGGTCCAGGACCACCGTCAAGTCTCCTTGGAAACCCGCGTTGCCGTGGTATTTGGAGAGAAACCGCTCTGCGGAATCGGCCACGAACCGGGTATTCGTAATACCGTTTAATTTCGCGTTGTTTTGAGCGTCGGCCACGGCGCTTTTAACCTCATCTA
>MGUR01000058.1:20217-21027 GCA_001800075.1 Elusimicrobia bacterium RIFCSPLOWO2_01_FULL_59_12 | reverse complement strand
CGGGGCCAGCCATAGGGCGATCCCCCCCACGCCGCAATAGAGGTCGATGAGGGTCCCGCCCTTGCCCGCCAGGGCCTTAACCTGCTCGTACAAGACCTCCGTCTGCCGGGCGTTCACCTGGAAAAAGGATCCCGGGGACAAGTGGAACCGCAGCGCGCCCAGCCGCTCTTCCAGATAGTCCGCGCCGCCGCATTTTCGCCAATGGCGGCCCAGGATCACGTTTGTTTTTCCGGGATTGATGTTTTGATGGACGCCTACAAGCTCAGGAATGTCCTGGGCCAAAGCCTCCAGGACTTCGTTTTGGTGCGGGAAGTCGTCGGTGCGGGTCACGAACACCAGCAAGGCCTTGTTCTGGGCGGTCCGGACCCAGAGATGCCGGATCCAGCCGGTGTGTTTTTCTTCATCGTACGCCAGCAATTGGAACTGCTCCAGAAGCGCGCGGACGCGGTTCACGATCCGGACCGAGAGTTCGCTTTGCACCCGGCAGTCCTCGATGGGGACGATGTCGTGGGAGAACGGCGCGTAAAATCCGGAGATGATCCGCCGCCCCTGCCTGGCCGGCAGGCAGGCGTCCCAGCCCACCGGCTGCTGGACCTTGTTGCGGTAGCGCCAAGGATCCTTCATCCCGAGGGTCGGCTTGACGGTCACATCCCGCACGCCCCCCAGGCGTTCGAGCGTCTCCTGCACCAGCTGGCGCTTGGCGTCCAGTTGGAACTCGTAATTCATGTGCTGCCAGGAACAGCCGCCGCAATAAAGACTTCCTTCATATTCCTTCCCCCCTTGTCGGGGAAGGTGAGGATGGGGGGTGGG
>MGUR01000058.1:3548-20208 GCA_001800075.1 Elusimicrobia bacterium RIFCSPLOWO2_01_FULL_59_12 | reverse complement strand
CCCACCTCTGTCCTCCCCCCGTGTGGGGGAGGATGACTTGGAGGCGCTTGAAAATGGTAAGGGCACGGAGGATCGATTCGTACAGGGGAAGGTTCAAGAACGCGGATCAGGCGGCCTCGTGCGAAGTTCTTGCGGGTTTCGGTCAGTTCGACTTCAAGCGCGTCGCCGGGACTTCCATAGGGCACAAATACGACGGCGTCGCCCGCCCGGCCCAAAGCGTCGCCGCCCAGGGAAAGGCGGTCGACCCGAAGCGTTAACCGGGCTCCCTTTTTTAGGTCGGTCATAGAGGAATGTCATTCCCGCATGCCATTAGCGGGAATCCAGTGGTTTTGATCGCCGCCGGACCCCCGCCTTCGCGGGGGTGACGACTAGTTCGGTTGGGATGTTGCGCTTAGACGGCCGAGCGCGTCATGGACGTCCGGTCCCAGCGCGCTTTGAGGGTATTTCTCCTGAAATGTTTTCAGCGCGGCGATCGCGTCCGTGTTTTTTCCCGCGCGCGCCTGCTCCACCGCGGCGCGAAACGCTTTGACTTCCTCCGGCGTCACCGGGGTTTTCCCCTTCTGGCCTTTCCAGTACAGCTGCTTCGACGCGGATTCCTGTTGGGCGCCGCGCAGGCCGACCACGCTGGACCCCTCGGACGTGGGCCTGTTCACGCGCCGCGCCGTGTGTTCCAGCCGGGTCTGAAGCTGTTCAAGATAGTGCGCCAGGGACGGCTCCGTTTTCTTTTCATCCGCGCGGCCGGACCTCGTCGCGCCGGCGACCATCACGCACCCCACTGCGAGCCTCATCAACTTTTTCCAATCTTTCATCGTGACCTCCTTAAATAGCCATTGAAATTAAATCGTTTTCAGGTTATACACACGATACCGGACCCGAGAGAGGTCGTCGGGTTTGTCCAAAGAAGAGGAGGTGAACACACAAATGAAAAAGCGAACCAAGCGGCACGCGAAGCGCTCTTCCAAACGCAGAAGCCGCTAGTCGTTTGCATTGTGTGGTCCACCGATTCCCGCCAGACACCTGGCGGGTTTCGTTTTTTAGTAGCCGCATGGGGAGAGTCTAAAGGATTGGCGGACGCAGGTCAAGAACGCGGGACTACTGCTTTGAATGGAGCAGCGAGGCGGCCAGGTAGGCCGAGCAGGCAATGACCAAAAAAAATCCCACGACCACGCTGGAGCGATCGGGGGACGCTTTATGGCTGCGAGAGAAGCGAAGACCGCGGACAAAGGTGGCTGCGCCCCAGAGGATGCCGGCGCCCGCAAAAACAATTTCCCGCCCGTCGGAAGGAACCATTTCGAGAGAGGTCTAACATCAAAACCGGACCATTGCAAGAGATTCTTATCCGTCATTCCCGCACAAGCGGGAATCCAGTGACTTTAACAACGCTGGACCCCGGCTTACTGCCTGCCGGGGTGACGCTGGCGCGTCACTTGTATTTGATGGAACAACCGTAGGGGGTCGTCGAGGGAGTCGTCACCGGCCTGCCGGCCAGCGCCTGGTCCAGCGCCTGCGCCACGTAGTTGGTGGAGGATGGAATATCCGCGGGGTCCGGGCTGTTGTGGCTGTCGATCGCGCCCGCGTAGATGACGGCGCCTTTGGGGTCGATGATGAACATGTGGGGGGTGACCTTGGCGCCGTAGGCGCGCCCCGCGACCCCCTCCGGATCAAAGAGCGTCGCGGTCGAACGGATCTTCGAATCGATGCGGTTCTTCACAGCCTCCCGGCGGGTCAGGTAACCCTCCTTGCCGGGCGCCGAGGAAATGATCGAGAACCAAGTCACTCCCTTATGCAAATAGGTCCCCTGGAGCTTCTGCATGTTGCCTGAACCGTAGTGCTTCTTCACAAACGGACAGCTCTTGTTGTACCACTCCAGAACGACAAACTCCCCAAGGTGATCCGAAAGGCGGTGCGCCTTGCCGTCACTGGCTTCCAAACTAAAATCTGGAGCAGGCTTCCCCACCTCCGCCGCGGCGTAAACCGCCGGGGCCGCAGGACCCGCCATCAACGCCAAACCAGCCAAACCTGTTAAAAACCGCTTCATAAGAACCTCCCGTGTAAGGATGCGCCCTTATCGTAACCCGTCCGCAGGGACAGGGTCAACATAAAGAAATGATAACTGGATAACTAGATGACTGGCGGGTCGATTACCATCTTGAATTACTGGACCCGGCGCCATGATTTCCGCAGAAGCTGCCGGGCTTTGAACAGGCGCGACATCACCGTCCCCCGCGGAATCTTCAGGCGGCGGGCCATAGTCGCGTAGGAGAGGCCTCGGACAAAATGCCACCGAAGCATCTGCCGGTATGGGCGGGGAACGTAAGCAACGGCTTGATGAAGCTGCGCATGAAGAACCGAAACCGACAGAGCATCCGACACCCGGTCCGGCTCCGTCAGCTTGATAGGCCATGCCGATTCGTCCCCTCGGGTCACCTCCTCCAGCAATACAACCCGATTTCGCCGTCCCTGATTCTGTAATTCATTGACGGCAATCCGGTAGAGCCAAGTAAAGAAAGAGGCCTGGCCGCGAAATTGGCGCAATCGTTCATACGCTTTGACAAAAGCCAATGACGCAAGGTCTTCGGCATCCAAGCCGTTCGATACGTACGTACGCAAGCTATCGATTAATCGCGCGTTATATTTCTGGATCAACACCTCAAAAGCGGCCTGATTTCCTGACACAACCGCCTGGACCAATTGAAATTCCGCGCCCTCTCCCTCTTCAACCGGTCCGGCAGAGCCGCTCGTGCCGGAATGTCCTCCGGACAGGCAATGTTTGACGCGTGCCACCAACTCGGGTGGATTAAGGGGTTTGGACAAGTAATCATTGGCTCCGCTGGAAAAGCCCTTTAACCATTCATCCGGTCTTCTGCGAACCGTCAGCATCAGGATGGGCACCACCGATGAGGCAGGGTTTTTTCGGACCTGACGGCAAAGGGAGTAGCCATCCATGTCCGGCAGATTGACGTCCAAGATCAACAGGTCCGGAAGGTGGAGATTCAGAGCCGCAAGTCCGCTCTGGCCCGTGCCGGTGAGTTCCAGATGAAATCCGGCTTTCCCCAGAATGCGCCGAACCAGAATTTGATAATCATCTTCATCCTCAACATACAGGATGGATCGGGTCAATGGAATCCCCCTTCCGCGATGGGCAACGCGAAAGAAAAGACGCTCCCTTTTCCCAACTCGCTTTCCACGCTTAAAGTTTGCCCATGCAGCTCGACCAACGCTTTACATAGAGTGAGCCCGAGCCCCGTTCCTTTAGGGCCGCTTGCCTGCTGTCGCGCGAAGCGAACCTGCTCGAATTTACTGAAAATCTTCACCCGGTCATTTTCAGCGATCCCAAACCCCGTGTCGATCACGCTGATGCGCAAAAGCTTCTGGGATTCCAAAGCGTCGATGACAATCCGGACGCTCCCGCCATCCGGCGTAAACTTGATGGCGTTGGACACCAGGTTGGTCAGCACGTGCCGGATCTTATCGGGATCTGCGACAACCCACCCCGACTTCGAGTTGCCCGCGATCTCATAAGAAAGACATTTTTCCTTAAACTTTAAGGCAAACAAGCCCATGACATCCTGCGCCGTCAACACCAGGTCGACAGGCCGTTGTTCCAGCTGTATTTTTCCCCGCTCTAAAGCCGCCACATCCAGGAGATCGTTCACGAAGCGCGCCAGGCGGCGGGTATTGATTCGCAGTCTTTCCAGGTAGTTTTCCCACGCGGCCGCCGGAATTCCTTCATGGAGTTCCTCGGCGATCAGATTCAGATACGATTCGATCGCGCCCAAGGGCGATCTCAGTTCATGCGTCACGGCGGAGACAAAATCTTCCTTCATCGCGTCCAGTTGCCGGAGTTGCTCGCTCATCCCTTTAAAGGCGCGGGACAACACCCCCAACTCGTCATGACGCCGGCCGAGGGACCCCAGGTCTAAGTCCCATTGGCCGCGGCCGACCTGTCCCGCCAGGCAGGTAAGTTGCTTAATAGGCCGCGTCCAGGAGCACGAGAGACCCAGGCAAACAACCCATCCCGCCGCCATCGCCGCAGCGGCGATCTGCAAGAGCCGGCGCCGCAACTGGCCCACTCGATATCGCAACACATCCTCCAGCGTTTTCTCGGAAAAAGACACGGAGGCGGTCCCCAGCCAGCGATTACCCAAGCGAACGGGATGGCTCAGCAGAAGCATTTTGGAGGCCTCCGTACCGCCTGAAAGCGCTCTCTGTCCGATCCGATGGGGCTCTGAATGCGCCACGACCGCCCCGCGCGTATCCGCGACGCTCGCGCTGATCATGGAGGGGTTCCATTTTGAGAGCCAGCGTGTGTATTTGACCAGCAAGAGATCATCGTTCGTTAAAAAGGACTCTTGTGCGATGTGCGCCAGGTTGTTGAGCAACGCTTGCCGTTCGAGCCCGGCTTCCAAGCGAATCTGGCGCTTTTCCGCAAAGTAGAAGCAAAGCGTGAGACACACCAGAGTTGCGGCCAGCACCAACGAAACGGAGAGCGCGAGTTTAGGGAACAATCTCATTGTTCAAGGCCAGCTCCTTCTGGACTTTTGCCAGGGCGTGCAGTGACTTGGCATGGTCTGGATGCATCCGGGCGGCCATGTTCCACTCTCGGACGGCATCTTCCAAACGGCCGCCGGCATAGGCGACCAGGCCCGCCTCGTAATGCTGCTGGGCTTGTTGGGGGTCGTGCCGCCGGTGCAGTTCCGCCTGCACCTGGGCGAGATAGGAGCGCGCCTGTTCATGCTGACTGTCCAAAACCAGCGCTTGTTGAAAAATATGTTCCGCCTCGCGGTAATGCTCCTGCTGCAGCGCGGCAAGGCCCGCGTCGAACAAACGGGCGATCTCTTTTTGCTTCCGCTCGCCGAGCCTGCGCGCGCGATCTTTCTCCACGGCGGCCTCCGACTGGGTGAGATAGGAACCGAGATGCGGGTAATCCGGATTCAGGATGGCTATCCTCCGGAAGGCGTGAAGCGCCTGCTCGAATTCGCCCTGCGCATAGAAAGCGGTGCCCTTTTGAAACGCCTCCAGCGTCTCAGCGGCGCGCCGGATCTCTTCGACGCGTGCCTCGGCGATTTTCCAATAGGGTTGGTAGCGCAAAGTTTTTAGCAGGCGCGCGGCCTCCGGGGTGGAATTCGTCTGCTGAAGAAGGGCCGCGCCTTTTCTCCACGCGGCCACTGCCGCGGCGTAGTCCGCGCCGCTATAGGCGTAAAATCCTTCCAAGGCGAAGCGATCCCCCGAGGTGAGCGACGTCCCTCGTTCCAGCATAAAATGGGCCCGGCTCTGGAGTTCACTCAGCAGTTGCTGGGCTCGCCTGTGGCTGGAATTTTCAGACAGCACGCCTGACACCCGGTCGTACGCAGGCAAAAGATGCCCCAATTCCATTTCGACGTCGGCCTCTTCGCAGGAGGCTTGCCACCGCTCCTCTCGCGCACGCTCCTCTGCCTGTGTCGAATCCAGGAGGGCGGCTTCAATGGGCTCCGCGTTCATTCGGTTGTCTTCGAGCCGCTGGGCCGTCTGCGAAAGCACCCGCAGCCGATCTTCCTGCATCCGGGTTTGCTGCTGGGCTTGGATTTCCTTGGCCGCTAAATTCAAATACGTCCGCGCCTTGGCGTTTCGCGGGTCTTGTCCCAACACTTCCAGAAAGGCCGCCATCGCCTCCTTCCAGCGACGTTCCTGGAATGCCGAAACACCCGTGGCCATGTCCGGAGAAACAGCCCCTGCCCACGAGACATTGAGCATCATCAAACATCCAAGAAGAAGGACTACAAACAGTCTCATTGTTTTTGGCAAAAGACCATCGTCAGATAAGGAGGCACATTGCTTACGGAATCCGTCGCTCCACTCCCATTTGAGGTGGTATTTACCGTAACCTGTCGATAACCGCAGTAAGCGCCTCCCGGTATCCCAACGAGTCCCGGCCCTCCGCCATTTACGACTCCTACAGGTCCAGCATAACACCCAGCGTTAAAGGATTGGGCTGTAGCCAACGCGTGTTGATGATTAGGTGTCGTGTGGAAATGGGACGCACTCCCGCCTCTAACCCCATACGCACCGCCGCCCATTGGAAACAGACCGTCCATGGCGCTGAAGCGCGCCCATCCGGCCGGGCAAGCATTTGCAAACATCGCGATCATGCCGCTGAGGACGGATCCATCTGAAATGGAACCGCATGTCAGCGCGTAAGCGGTGGACGTGACCGGTTCACGCGGCAACAACACCTGCCCCTGCACCGACACTTCGATGTACGGGCTGATGGCCTGCCAATTCACGCCTGCCGGGGCCAGGATCGTGGAAAATAACCCCTGATTCACAGTGACAGGCGTGAGGCCACCCGACCAATAGACGGCCGTGCCATCCACATTGGTGAGCCGGAACTGCATCGTGCGGACGCCGGTGACCGGCACCCCCCCTTCTTTCAATGTCCCTTGATATGTGATTTGATTCGGCACGGCCGCGTGGGACGCTGTGACAGTTGACCAGAGCATCCCGATATAGATCCATTTGTTCATGACATCCTCCCGTTCAACGTTATCGAATAATCATCAATTTGCCGTTTTTGCCGTCCGTCATAGATTCAACACGCCATAAATAGACGCCGCTCGCGGCGTTCTTCCCATGGGCCGTTCTTCCGTCCCAATGTTCCTGTCCGAGGGCTCCGGATAGATCGGAATGGCTCAACTCGCGCACCAGGTCGCCGCTCAGGGTATAGATTCGAATCAGACACTCCGAAGGCAGATTGCTGAACGTCATGCCGCCCGCATGGGTCCCCGTATTCCCGGGCCCGTCGCCCGCGGAAGGCCCGTTTGGCCGCCAGGGGACGGGGAACACCATGACATCCGAGGCGTTGCCGGAAGGCGCCCCCATCAGCGCGAATACTGAAAAGCGCGCCACCGGAGCCGAGACCACTCGGGCGTCAGCATGGACCACGCTGTCCGGCAGTTTGACCCACAAGCGGTGCTCTTCATCCAGCGCCCAGATGGAGAGGCTCTGCGTCCGGATGATCCCACCCGCCTGCCCCGCTATGTCGTTGTAAGCCATGGAAAATAAGACGGGTCTTGAAAGAGACTCCAGTCGTTGTCCCTGCAGGGTGTAGATAGTGACCTCCTGGATTGCGATGGGAACACCATACCGGTTGTTCCGGGCGGCAGCTTTTTGGTTGGCTTCCAGAATAATGGAAGGGGAGACGCGCAAGGGCGCATGGAGAGGGTCCCGGCTGACCAAGGCCACAGAATAATCCGGCAGGGCCCCAGCGGGGAAGTTCAATTCGATGCGGTCCGAGGCTCCGACAGGCCCTCGCGGCGGGGCGCCCGCAGCGCCACCGGCCACAGGCGATTGCACCACATTTTCCTGCCGGGGGTCCATCGCCGTGACGAACCGGATGGGAGCGGCATTGGAAGGTGTAAACCCATCAATGCTCTGAAGGCCGGGCGTGATGTGAATCTCGTACAGCGTGTTTCCCAACCAGCCGGGAGCAGCCGATAAGAGGACAATCGCTCCGGCAGGATCGTACTCATAGCGTACGGGCACAGGTTCATTACGCTGTCGTCCCATATGATCCAACGCAACCACGATCTGGATCCCTGCGGCCAATGTGGATGGATTCAGCTGATCGGAGAACACGACCTGAACGGTGGCCTGAAGAGGCACGCCGACTTGCACGCCATCCTGATAAAAAGACGTATTTCCAACTTGAGTCCGGAGAACATGCAAACCGGGACCGGCGCCCAGATGGCCTGAGAAATAACCGGAAATCAGATCGTGAGACGCGTTGCCAAGATGATTTCCTGCGACCGGTTCGCCCGCGCTTCCGGAAAGCGCGGCGCTTCCGCTCCCAGGGCGGACAGCCCCCGAGCCCCCCCAATGGGATTTCACCAGCGTGTAATTGCCGCCCCGAGAGGAAGCGCCCCAGCCCGCCTGAATGGCGAATAGAAGCACTGCGGACGCCGGGAGGCTGCTATTGCGGGACCATGGTTTTGATCTCTTCATAGGTTTGTTTCATCATTTTCAACGCGTCAGGGTGCAAGGGGTCGATTTCCAAAGCTTTATTGAATTCAACCAGTGCGTCTGTAAAACGTCTTCCGCTGTAATCACGCATGCCTTTGTCATACCAGCGCTGCGCGGCATACTGAGGGTTGTCCGGCACTTTCCCGAACCGAAGGGTCAGCCCGATGCGATGCGCCGCGCCAAAGCCGCCCGCACCCGCGTACGCGTAATCCACTTGGACAACCTTGAACCGCAGACCGCCGCCCAAGCGCAAACCGTTCCCCAAATCCCCTTCCGAGGTATAGCCGGCGCGGACAATCACAAATTGCAGGGTGCGAAGTTCGATACCGCCTCCAAATGACCGAGGACCGGCCTTCGGTTGTCGCCCATCGAGAACGAGCGTGTACGATTCGCCCCTCCACTGGCCGGCATAGGAAAGGCCCGCGTTGACGCTGCCGGGCAGGCTGAACGCGTCCCGGTCAAACTTTAGGGCGCTCCCCAGGTTGCGCACGACCGCGCCCGCCTTCCATCCATCCAGATGCTCTCCCCATTTTTTCCCGGGAGTGAACATCACCCCCAGGTCTCCCGCGTAGGCGCCGGAGGAGACCGTATCCAACCGCTCCCGAACATATTTCCCGGTCATTCCAACGGAAATTCCGGACCCCATCCGCCGGTCTGCAAAATAGGCGCGCGCATGAGACAGAGATAACGACGTATCGCTGGAATCCACTTTCCCCGTGGGCTGGCCGGCAGCGTCATAGCCTTGGATTTTTCCTACATGGAGGTAGGTGAGACTTCCTGCAAAGGTACCCAGGGAAGGCCTCGGCAGCGCGTAGGCGAGGTACTGCTCGCTGATGTCTTCAAGATATTGATTCTGAACAAAACCGGCTTCCTGCACCTGCAGGTGGGCCAGCCCCGCCGGGTTCCAGTAGGCGGCATACACATCATCCGCCAGGCCGACTTGCGCTTCCCCCAGGGCGATGGCCCGCGGCCCAATCCCCAGCTTGAGGAAGTTGGCCGCGGCGGTGCCCGTGCCTGAAGCTTCAGGGGGGGCGCCGGCCATGAGCAGGAGGAGAATCAGCCGCCTCATACCTGTTAGACCCGCAACTCGGACAAATATTCATTCATCGGCTACCAAGTGGTAGCGATTTTAAGCAACTTGAATGTAAATGTTTACGTATTTATTTTAATTACTTGTGGGTCTTTTGGCAGTCGATGCGGTGCAGCTCAATGCCCTCTTCCCGGACGAGCAAACTCAAGGGCAGTGAGTTCTTTACGAAGGCGAGGGTGGAGGCATTCAGCGCCTTTGGGTACATCAGGATATAATTCGCTTCAAAATCTAGAATCGATTTGCATGCCCTTCCGGTTGATAGGGATAGCGCTTCAACCGATTCGCCCTCTTCCAGATTCAGCAGCCTGCCGAAGAACGGGTCGGTTTCGTACTTCTTGATCAACTCCAGGGAAACCCGGCCGATGTAACCGCCCAGCATGGGTTGTTGGTGATAAATCTGGGAGCCCATCTGATCCAAAACCCGTTGGCCCTGGCCCGAACCCCGGCTGGAGTCGCCGATGTACAAGGGGAGCGGCAAGACGCCGCCGACCGGCAGGGTCCGAAGCCGCTCATAGACGGGGTGACTCTGGGGGGGTGAACCGAGCGGAATCCCGGGCCAGTTTTCCAGCAGAATCAGCGCGCCGGCCAGAAGGCAAACCCGGTTCAACGGCCAACCCTTTTTTCGCGCCAGCATGATCATCGCCAGCGCCAGCACCACGCTCCAGGCGATCGCCCCCACCGCCATCCAGCGTTCGGGCAGCCGGACATTTCCCAGCACGGGCAGAAGACGCCACACATAAAAAGGCAGGGGCATCCAGGTGTTCCACTGGAAAATGTGAAGATAAGATCCCAGGGAAAGCACTGTAGCGGAGACGGCCAGCATCAGCCACCGGCCGGCCTTACCCCCAACCCCTCTCCCGGCGGGAGAGAGGGGACCGCCTGAAGCGGTGGGTGAGGCTCTCCGGCTCCATATCAGAATCCCCAAACACACCCACCCGATTCCTCCTCCGGCCTGCTCCTCCGGGTAAATGTTATGCGCCGTCAGCCATCGGGTGACGCCGGGTCCCCACCAGGCATTGAGCGGGTTGGGCGTAAACAGCCCGATCAGATCGACTCCCATGGGCGGCGTCTTCCACAAAATATGCTGTCGGGGGTAATCTCCCGCTAGCGCCAGCTTGACGGCGGCAATCAACAAAGGTGACAGGCAGATCAGGGCGGTTAAAGCGAGGATGGCGTTGCGGGTCATAGGGCATACAGGTGCTGCGCATCGTTCCAAACGCCACGTGTACCTCCCGGCAAACCACCCGAATAAAGCCAGCCACATGATCAGCAGCGCATTGGCCGGTGTCGTGAGGCTGATAACGTTTGAGCCGATCGCTATTTCCCCGGGGTGGCGCAAGATCCAACCTGCGATGAGCCCCGATCCCATCGCCATACCCATAAAGAAGCGCTGGACCTTCGGGTGGCCGCCGCGTTCCACGTGCAGGCGGACAGGAAATAGGTCCGCCGCAACGACCGCCAGCCAGATCGCCCCGCAGTAAATCAGGAAGTAGTAGTGACAAGCCGCGGTCCAGGCGAGCGCCGCGCCCGCCAGCGCGTAATCCTGCGTCCGGCCGAGCCGTCTGGCGCGCACGAACAGCCAGAGGAAAAGCGCGATCCCCCAGAGATTGAACTGCCCCCAGTTCTGCATCGCGCGCGCCAGGGTGTAGTTGTGCGTCATCACATAAAGCCCTGCGACCAGGGCCGGGCCCCGCGCGCGAACAACTTCCCAAACAAGCAAATAAGAACAGAGCCCCGCCAGAATCCAGGAAAGGATAAACCAAATATTGGAAGAGGCAATGAGGTTCAACCCGGCGTTCTGCGCGGTATAGGTCACCCCGCTCATCCAGAGCGGGTAGTCATGGGAGACCAGGGACGACCCGAACGGATGAAATAAAAGCCGGGTGAAGAACGGGTGGGTGTGCAGAACGTCAACCGCGTGGCGAAACCACCACGCGTTCCATAAAAAGAGCCGCGTATCCTGTAAACCGCCGGGAATCATGGAGCCCCAGACCGGAAGCAGGCGGTGAAGGAACGCGAGCGAAAGGAGGGAATAGGAAAGGAAGACGATCAGATGGAGCATCAGTCTGCGAGGATTATAGGAAATGAGGAGGCGGGATCAGGCGTCGCTGGAGCCGGCGGATCGCGGACCGGCGGATCCCGGCCACGTCACGCCGGCCGTTCCCTGACCGGTAGGTAAAAAGCGCTTGTCAATCAGCCCTTTTGTCGCGAGTTCCGTCAACGACCGGCTCATGCTTTTCATGCCGTCTGAGGACCCCATCTCGATGGCGGAGTAGATCTCATGCGTCCGGCCTTGACGGATCATCGTGGCCACCGCCTGGGTGTTGATCATCACTTCAAAAGCCGCGACGCGGCCGTTGCCGTCCATCCGCGGCAGCAGCAGCTGGGCAATCACCGCCCGCAGAATGATGGCCAGCTGGACGCGGATCTGCTGTTGCTGGTGGCCCGGGAAAACGTCCACGATGCGCTCGACCGCCTGCGGGGCGTCAAGCGAGTGCAGCGTGGCCAGGACGAAGTGTCCCGTGTCCGCTATCTGAATGGCGGCCGCGATGGTCTCGTAATCACGCATTTCGCCAACCAGGACCACGTCCGGGTCCTGCCGCAGGATGTTTCGCATGGCTATGTCGAAGTTGGGGGCGTGCTGCCCGATCTCCCGCTGGCTGATGAAGCTGTTCTTGCTGGCATGGAGGAATTCAATGGGATCTTCCACGGTAATGATCTTGCAGCGGCGCGTTTGATTGATGCGTTCCAGGAGAGACGCGATCGTCGTCGATTTTCCGGAACCCGCGGGCCCGGTCACCAGCACCAAACCGCGTTTCAACTCCGTGAGACCCACGACAGCCGGCGGCAGATACAGCTCCTCGGGCAGGGGGATCTGATTGTTGAACATCCGGATGACCGCTTCCATGCCATGCCTCTGGACGGTGACGCTCATCCGGAAGCGCATGGTGTCCAACCCGAAGGTGCAGTCCACATTGAGTTCCTTCTCAAAGCGCGCGCGCTGGGCATCGGTTAATATCCGGCCCATCATCGCGGCGACGGTCGCGCCGTCCAGCGGAGGGATTTGCGTCAGGGGTTGGAGCTCCCCGTTCACGCGAATCATCGTCTGGCTGTCGGCCGCAATGTGCACATCGGAGGCGCCCTGACGGATGGCCTCTTTTAATATGGTTATGAGTTCCATGGAAGCTCCCTCACGGACGCTTCCTAACAAGAAGTGGTTATAAAAACAAGGGGAATTTATGAGGGAGGATACCGGACCGGAATGCCCCCAACGGGCTTCCCCGCCACTACTGCTTTGGCGGGCGCGCCAAGTTCGTAATGGCGCGGAACCCGTGATCTCTGCCTTGAGAGGGCCACCGAAAACCCGTTCTTTTTGCAACCGCTTAAAACTGACCCATTCGACGACGAAGCCAATTTTGGGGTTTTTGCAACGAACGGGTGTGATGGGGGTTGATAAAAGTCAAGGTTCGGGGGCATTTTGGTGGGCGATATGCTGGCAGGTAAAAGTCTGGATTCCACCGAGCCCCGACATCATGCCAAGAAGCCCTTGACCTATCAAACTTAATAGGTACAATCAAGCAACCCCATGTGGCAGATTCGCGAGCATCGCGACGTAGCCAAAATCGTCCGCCGCCTTCCGCCGTGGATCGTCAAGGAGTATGAGACCTGGAAGGATCTGGTTTTCCGGCACGGGCCGGAGGCCCTGCGACAGTTCCACGGCTACCATGACGAGCAGTTGAAGGGTGAGCGAAAGGGCCAGCGGTCTTCCCGTCTAAGCCGGCAATACCGGGTCATTTATGTGCTGGACCGCAACATTGTGACGGTCTACGTCTTGGAAATTACGCCACATCACTACTAGCCCGCCACTAGGTCTTAGGCGGGTCCGCCGAAGATTCAATGGCGGAGAGGAGCTTTATAATGAAAATTAATCCCCATGATTTCGTTCCGGCGCGGCCTCATGCCCGCGTCACAACCGGCGAAGTGATTCAGATTCTTCGCCAGAAGAAGGGCTGGACCCAGGAGGTGCTGGCGCACCGCTCCGGCATCAATGCCAACAACATCAGCCTTCTGGAAAACGACCGCGTGGACATCGGTAAGCGTCGGGCGGAGCAGCTCGCCAAAGCCTTCGGCGTCCATCCGGCCATCATCATGTTCCCAGAGTACGAAGCGCGGGAGATTCAGAAGGCTGCGTAACCCGCCGGCCGCATAAGCAGGGCGTCCTGTCCAAGAAGTTTCCGCGAACTCTTCCGATCAAGCACCCATAAACGAAAAATCCCCCCCAACTTCGGGAAGGATTCTTGATGTTCCCGAACCGATTGCAGGAACAACAACCCGCACTGAGCAGGAAGCCGAATCAAATCAAAATATAGAGTCGAAACCTGAAAAAGACACCCGACTATTGATGCCCCCAACGGGACTCCCCGCCGCAGCGTCTTTGGCGGGCGCGCCAACGTCGTAGGGGCGCGGAACCCGATCAAAAGGAACCCGGCTGTCAGCGCCCCCAACGGGATTTGAACCCGTGATCTCCGCCTTGAGAGGGCGGCGTCCTAAACCGCTAGACGATGAGGGCACAAACAGCCGATCTATTCCCAATCCTCTCTGCCTTGAGAGGGCGGCGTCCTAAACCGCTAGACGACCATCGCGTCCTTATTTCAATAGCGGCGATGGCCATCAGCAAAACGATCGGCACTCAGCCGATCGTGCTGATGGTGAGGGCAGGGTGACCGTCGAATTTAAAAGATCAGGTGCGGTCTGCTTCTTTCAGAGGCTCGGGCAGTGCGGCCGGGGAAGCCGGCTGGTCGCTGGCGGCGATCAGCTTTTCTTCAAAACGGGCGAGACGTTTCTCCGCTTCCACGTAGCGGGTCTGGGCGTTGGTCAGGTGCATCCCTACCTTGCGGAAGTCTTCCCCGAACCTGTCCAGTTCCATCCGAAGCCGGTTCAGCTGGTCGACGATCTCCCGGGCTTTTTCTTCAATGCGCATGCCCCGGAAACCCTGGGAGAGAGTGACCAGGTAGGCGTAGAAGGAATTGGGCGATACGGGCATGACTTGCCTGGACGTCGCGTAAGCATACAGCGCCTTCTCGCCTTCGTCCTCGGCTTTGATGATCGTTTCGTAATACACGTTTTCCGCCGGGATATACATCAGCGCGAAGGGAAACGTCCCCTCCTCGGTTTGAATGTATTTCTCGTGGATGTCATCAATATGCTTTTTAACGTCGCGGGCGAATTCTTTGCGCGGGGCCTGGCGTTCTTCATCCGAGACCGCGCTCAGCATGCGCCGGAAATTCTCCAGCGGGAACTTGGCGTCCACCGGCACCAAGCCGTCCTTCAGCCGGATCACGGCATCCACGATCGCCCCGCTGCGGAAGCGGTACTGCATGGAAAAATGTTCAGCGGGCAGGATCTCGCGCAGGAGATTCTCCAGAAGCACTTCCCCCATCCCCCCGCGCAGTTTCGGCGGACGGAGGATGTCCTGAAGCGCCGAGACGTCCTTCACCATGCTCTGGATCTGCGCGTTGGCTTCGGAGAGTTTGCCCAACTGCCCCTGCAGGCCCGCGTAAAGCTTCGCTGCGTTGTCCAAGCGCTGGTTGATTTCCCCGGATGAGCTCCGAAGATTTTTGGAAACCGAATCGAGCTGTTGCTGCAGGAGCGTGGCATTCTGCGACAGGCTTTGCGATACCTGCTGGCGGAGGGCTTCGATCTGCTGCTGGAGGAGGGTTATGACAGGGGAGTCGCCCGGGGACGCCCGCCTGGCGACCAGCCAGATAACGGCGGCCAAAAGCAACCCGCATGCGATCGACAGAGCAAGAAGCATGACGTCATTATACCCGAAAGAATCGTAGCGCCAGCCAGGCTCCTGATGCATCGATCAGGACATCCATGGGAGAGGCGGTTCGTCCCACCACGAACCCCTGATGGTATTCATCGCTGCAGGCATAAAGGACCGCCATCGCGAGGGAAGCGAGGATAATTTTCTTGCGCGGCCAGGGCGTAGAGCCGCTCAAGGCCCGGACAAGCAGCCGCGCCAGAATGCCGAATTCCACCATGTGGGCAATTTTGCGCGCGATAATATCCCACCACTCCTGGGTGATGCGCAGGTTGGGGATATGCGATAAGTAGAAGATCGCACCGCACCAAACGACCACCGGCAGCCATAAAGATAAGAAGACACGGAGACGCGGAGACGCGGGGATCACACCTTTTTGGTGTCCCGGTGTCACCGCGTCCCCCCTTCTCCGCGTCGTCGCTTGAAGTCCTGATACGCCGGGTACCATCCTTGCGCTTTCCAGAGGATGTTCCAGGCCGTGTTGCCGGGAAACACGACGGCCCGCCGGATTCGAAACAGATTCTCAGAATGATCGCGCGGCGCGCGGTCGGTGGCAAACGCAGCCTCGAAACCCGCCTCGCGCACCAGGGCCTCCACATCGGGAGTGCTTTCGCCATAGGGATATGCAAAAATCGAAACGGGATGGCCGAGGACCTCCTCCAGGCGTTTCTTCGAGTCGGCGATTTCGCGCCGCGCCGTTGAGGCCTCCACCTGGGGGAGATGGACATGACTGGACGTATGCCCTCCGATCGTAACACCCGCCTTATCAAGACGGCGATACTGGTCCGCGCTTAACAGCCGGGCTTTCGCGTCATCCCACGCATTGGAACCCCCCATCTGGCCGGGCACGGCAAAGACAGTCGCCGTGTAACCAAATTCCTTGAGAACGGGCAGGGCCAGGGTCAACACCTCTTCGTACCCGTCATCAAAGGTAAGGGCAAAGGTCTTTGGGGCGGGGCGCTGCCGGGTCCGGATCTGTTGAGGGTAATCGGCCAGGGAAACGCTGTGGTAGCCCAGCCGCGCCAGCCAGCCGAGATGCGATCGAAATTGAGCCTGGCTCACGGCGATCCGCTTCGGGTCTGCCGCGTGGTCCGGATCGGCCGCCAGCAACCGATGATAAGTCAGGATGGGAAGATACATAACTAACCGTCATTCCCGCGAAAGCGGGAATCCAGCGCCTGGACCCCCGCTTTCGCGAGGGTGACATCTTTATAAACCGCTTCTACCTCTTTGGCGATCGTCTCGATGTTGTAGGTCCGTTCGACTTGCGCGCGGCCCCAGGCGCCCAGCTCCGGACCGGCCCCCGGACCTGGTTTTTTCGGAACAGGGGTCGTACCCGCAGGTGCGGGTGCGGGTGCGGCGCCGTTGTCTAGAAGCTGGCGCAGACTGATCTCTAGTTTCGCGGGGTAAAATTCATCGGCCCGGGTTTCAAAGTGATCCCCGAAATTCGTGCGCATCGCGTCTGACCAGGTGTCTTCATTGCACAGGCCGACGACGCCGCGTTCACCCAGCGCGATCACAGGCTTGCTCGCGGCCAGGCTTTCCAGCGCGGAACGGCCGCCGGCGATCACCCCCGTACACCCCGCCAGCAGGGGGGCCAGGTCGGGTACAAAGTCGTGCATTTCGGCAAAGCTGGGGCGAATCGACCGGTTCACGTCTTTGAGCTGCGCTTCCAGCTCCCGCGTTCTTTCTTCCGGGACGCGTCCCACAATTTGAAAACAGGTTTTCGGGAGCGATCCCGCGGT
>MGUR01000058.1:0-3525 GCA_001800075.1 Elusimicrobia bacterium RIFCSPLOWO2_01_FULL_59_12 | reverse complement strand
CCGGTCAAGCGGCCGAGGTAAAGGACGCGAGCCTCACCCCCATGCCCTCTCCCGGTGGGAGAGGGGGGACCCCCCCGGAGCGGGGTGGTGGGTGAGGCTTCTCTAATCTCAATTCCATTTCTAATCAGGCTCAGTTTTTTAATCCCGCGTCTGAAATGCTTTTCCAAATGCTCCTGAACGGCTTCATCGATCGCGATGGTGTGGTCCCCGAGACAGGGGAATGCTTTGGAGAAGAGATGCACCGGGGGGGGCTGATGGATGGTCGTCACATGCGGGATCCTGGCCAGCGCGGCGGCTTGCGCCGCGACCCAGTGGGCGCGTCGCGAATGCGAATGGATGAGCTCGATCCCCCGCTCGCGCACAAACCTCAGCACGCGCACGGTGTTCCAAACCCCGAAGGGGAATGCTTTCCGATGGATCGGCATCGACGTGTAGGCCTGTCCGAAATGCAGACGGTCGGAGATCCAGGAGATGTCGTGCTTTCCCTTCCAGGCCTTCGCCAGGGAGACGCAGTAGGTCTCCGAACCAGCCGGCTCAAGGCAGGACAAAAGGAAGAGCGCTCGCATGGATTATCGCGGCTGAAGGAAGGCCAGGATGCCGTTTAGGATGGATTGGGCGGCCGTTCGCTGAAACGCCGGGCTGAAGATGAGCAGTTCTTGTTCCGGCACGATAAGATACGCCTGCTCCGTTAAGATGGCAGGCATCTGGGTCATGCGGTTCACCGCAAAATCCGCGTAAAACAAGCCCCGGTCGGGCAGGCGGGTGCGCAGGCCGTATTGCGCGTGGACCGCCCGGGCCAGCGCCTGGCTTTGCGGGTGATACCAGTAGACGCTGTAGCCGTTGACGAGAAGCGGGTTTTCGCCGGGGCCGGCGGCGTTACAGTGGATACTGATAAACAACTGGGCTTGATTGTTCCAGGCGATCCGCGACCGCTCATACAAGGGGATGTCGATGTCGCTGTTGCGCGTCAGGGTCACACGCGCCCCCGCCGATTCCAGAGCGTCCCGCAGGGCGCGCGCGATCTCCAGATTCGCGTCTTTCTCCAGCGTCCCGTGCGGCCCTATGGCCCCCAGTTCCGAACCCCCATGTCCCGGATCCACCGCGATCGTCATTCCTTTGATGCCGGCCCGCGTCCAGGGTTTGCGCACCTCGATCATCAGCGTCGTGCCTTCATAGCGAACATCGTACCCCCACCACGTCTTAAAGGCCGGTTCAATGAGGATCTGGCAGGTATCGCGAGAAATCTGCTTCCAACGCACCTGGCGGATGAGCGTGTCGGCAGGGTCATAACGGATGAGATCGGTCTTGTTTACAGCGCCGTACAACGTCACCGTCAGCTGAGCGGGATCGAGGCTTTGTTCGGTGCGGTAGGGAAGGACGTCCTCCAGGGGCACGCGGATCAGCGTGCTCTCCGGTTTGCGGGTAAGGACGATGTTATTGAGATGGCTCCGCGGAACCGGGGTCCCGCGGGGAAGTTCCTGGACCGACGCGTCTTTGATCCAGCCGCTTTGCAGGGACGATAAACGTACCCGGCGCTGTCCTCTGACCCGCCCGGTCAACTGCACTCGCATCCCCTTATACAGGAAAAGATCGTACCCCCCTTCCGCGCCGGTGCGCAGGGCGGCGACGTCTTCGGTGATCACTCCCACCCGGGGGATCTTGCCGGTATCAATCGTGAGCCGGCCCCTGGTTTTGGCGCGCACCTGATGTTTCCGGTTTTTCAACACGACTTCAATCGGCGCTTTATCCGCTTCATCATCCGGCTGAATAATGTACGTCCCTTCGTAAAGACCGCGGACGGCGCCGGTCGATGCGGCGGAGGTCGCCCGATCGGACATGGGAACATGGCGCATGACTCCTTCAACGGAAAATTCACCGGACGCCTGCGGGGTCCCTTGAAAGAAAACCCGCAGCGGATCGCCGGGGGACAGCACGATGTCTTCCATCGGTTCAAGCGTTTCCTTTTTCAGCGTGAACGGCTTCGCGGGAAGTTCCGTCCACCCCTCCGCGACCACCACCCGCCGATCCACCTTGGCCGTTTCTCCCCCGGGCGTGACGGCTTGGACGCTCAGCACCAGGGGGCCGGTCTGCAGCGGGACCATGGCGAGGTATCCGCCCTTGGGGTGGACGCGGAGCATCGCGCCGTTGACCGTCACGGTGGAGCCGGGCGTTGCTTCGCCGAGAATGAATGTCTCCCGGAGCGCAGGCAGCTGCTGCCCTTCGGTGGGATGGACGACCGTCAGCACGACCTGCGCCCAAACAAACGAAGGCAAAAGGCAAAAGGGCAGGGGGGACGTAATGAACTTACCGAACTTTCCTAAAACTGGCAAAAGTAGTTCGGTAAGTTCATTACGTCCCCGACCGCCATGACGTCTGTCGTTACACCACATAGTGGCTTTGTCCATCCCGTTTCGCCTGTTCATCCAGTTCACTGCGCTGGGTCTCGTAGCCGCCGCGTCCCATGAGGGCATAGGTGTACACTTTGGCCAGTTCCACGCCCGGCTGGTCAAAAGCGTTGATGTTCATCAGTTCGCCCATGTAGGCGACGGCCACCTCAAACAGATAAAAGATTTCTCCCAGCGTGAACGGCGAAATCTCCGGCACCGAAATCGTGAGATTGGGGCGCTGGGCCTTGGTCAGCGCCAGCCGGGTGCCTTGCTCTTCCGCTTTGAGGAGTTCGTTCAGCGAGCGGCGGCTGAGATAATGCTTCGGATCCACGGGCGGGATCCCGGTCTTCCTGTCGAATTGATCCACCGATAGAAAGGTGAGGAGCTTGTCGTAGGGACCTTCCATGTAAAGCTGCGCCTGGGAATGCTGGTCGGTGGCCCCAAGAGCCTTGATGGGCGTCGGTCCGGCGTTGACGATCTTTCCCCCGCGGTCCGCCTTCTTGCCCAGGCTCTCCGCCCACAGCTGGCGGTACCAATCCGCCACCCCCCGCAAATTCTGTGCATACGGCATCAGCACGGAGAGCTTCACGCCCTTCTGATAATACAAGTATTGAAGGACCGCGTAGGCGGCCGCCGGGTTCTCCGTCAGCGAAGCGATCTTGCAGCGCTCGGCCATCGCCCGCGCGCCGGCCAGAAGGCCAAGGACATCCACGCCCGTACACGCGGCGGACAGCAATCCGACGGAGGAAAGCACGGAAAAGCGTCCGCCCACGTTGGAGGGAACAGCGAAGGCCGGGATTTTGTCCTTGACCGCCAGTTCCCGCAAATAGCCCTTTTGCGCGTCGGTCGTGAAGACGAAATGTTTCGCGGCGCGCTTGACGCCGACTTTCCGGGCCACCGCATCCCTGAAAATGAAATAGTTGGCCAGACATTCCGCGGTCGTGCCCGATTTGGAGATCACATTAAACAGCGTCTTTTTCAGATTGAGCGCGCCGAGCAGATCCCTTGTCCAGTGGGGGTCGACGTTATCCAGGACAAAAAGCCGCATCCAGCCCTTCCGCGACGCCGGGTCGAGAAAGTTCCACGTCAGCGGCCGCAGCGCCTGCTGGACGGAGAGGTTGCCCAGCGCGCTCCCGCC
>MGUR01000057.1:42621-59655 GCA_001800075.1 Elusimicrobia bacterium RIFCSPLOWO2_01_FULL_59_12 | reverse complement strand
TGGCTCGCGCTCTGGAACGGTGGGCCGATACCTTAACGCATCGCGAATCCAGAAAGCCGGCGAAGACGACGCCCGCGGTAAAGCCTGCCGCGCTCCATCAGCCCCCTCTCGAAATCAAGAAAACCCCGCCGCCGGTCCAACCCGCGCCAGCGGTCGAGGTGAAAAAACCCGCTCCGATTCCGAAGACACCGCCTCCGGCGTTCAAACCCGCTCCCGTTTCTAAAATTAAGAAGCCTACGTTCTGGTCAGGTTTGATGAATGCGCTGCGCGAAGCGTGGAGCCCCTCTTCGATGAGCCCGCCGGAAAAAAAATCCGGTCCCCCGGCGGCCGCTGCCCCTGTTCCTGCGCCCGCGCCCGCGCCTGAGAAAGCGACCCCTTCGGTTGTCGCGCCGTCTCCGTCCGCGGAGAAACCGGTCAGGCCGGCGCCTAAGCCGGCGCAGCCTGAAGTGAAAAAAGAAGTGGATTGGATGGGCCGCGCCGCCCTGTGGACGCCGCGCGTTCTTCCCTGGGCGGTCTACGTGTTGATCGGCGGCATGGAAGAAGAATGGGGCGCCGCCCTCACAGGGGCCATCGCCCTGTGGTCTTCAAGCTCGATGTGGCGCCTATGGTGGATGTACCCTTCAAAACCCTTTAAAGAGTTCACGGTCCAGGAGCTGGCGGCCGCGACGGATGTTTTGATCCGCCGGGGACTGCCGGTCCAGTTGAAAGGCCGCCTGGCCGCCGAGGGATCGCGCCCGGGTCCCTTGAACTTCGAAGATCCCACCGGGACGATCGCGCTCAACCGGCTGGGCCCGCTGGAACTCCTGCCGCGGGTCCTGGGTCTGACCAGCCCCGGTCAATACCCGAAGGGTGACTTTACGGTCAAAGGCTGGTACCGGAAGGCGAAAACGCCTTTTATCGAAGTGGTCGAAGCGCGGGACGACAAAAGCCCTCGGAAATCCCTGGTCAACGGCGCCCGGTGGCTCTTCGCGGCGGCCGTCCTGGGTTTGTCGATCCTGCTCTTTCTGGTGGAGTAAACTCAGGGATGACTGGATGACTTGATAACTGGATGATCAGAAGGCGAAATCTTTTCCCGGCGTATGTGTGAAGCAATAAAGGCGTTTAAAGATCTCGACAATAACTCGAATTCTCTTAATATTTCGTTTACGTTTTCCGAGTCAACCATGTGACGGCTTTTAACCCTGCGCAACCAATACTTCGTTTCTTCTAATGAGCCTCTTGCCACATAATAATGTCTAAGAGAATCCAAGTGATGATGCCTACCAAAACCCTCGGCCAGGTTAGCGCCTACGGAATCGGAGGCTCGAGTTAATTGTTCGCCCAGTACTTTCTTCTCAAAATAATCCCATGATTTGACCCAGGACCAAATCTGATCACTTAGCCTTTCGGCCTGCTGAATGACTCTAAGATCTTCGGATCGCACAAACATGCTCTATCTATTAGACCCAGAAAGTGAAGAATCCTTCATATTTATTTCAATAGGAGGACCGGTTGTTTAGCATGGGATTTTCTGGTAACCTACTCCCCGGTCATCTATTTATCCAGTCATCCAGTCATCTGTCGTTTTATTCCCGGGTGGTGTAACGGTAGCACATCGCCCTTTGGAGGCGGTAGTCCTGGTTCGAATCCAGGCTCGGGAGCGTTTTCGTACCCTCATCGAAACTGACCCCGCACGCCTCCATTTGCCACTTGAAGGCGTCGACCACAAAGAAGCCGATCGTCAGTTCTCCGCGCGTGCCGTCGTAGATGACCTCCTTGATGAGGAGCTTGATGTAGTCCTTCTGGTCGCGCGGCGACATCTTTCGGAAGAATTCGAGGAAATTCCTCAGCGAGCTTCTGACGATTTGGGCGTCACATTGCTTCGCTTCCAACTGCGCGATATCGATGTCCGTCTGGATAAGCTTCGCTTTCAGTTCGTTCCGCCTCCGTCCCAGCTCACCGATCCGTTCCATTAGAAATGCCCGCTGCGGTGAGTCGGGGCCTTCCTGCCCCAGAATGACCGTCCAATTCCTGCCTTCTGCTTCAATCTTTCCAAGTTCGGCCGACACGCGGCTTTTTTCATCACGCTTAAGCGGCAGATCGTAGTTTGCCAGCGAGTCGGCCTTTTCGATGATGTCTTCCGCCATACCGGAATCCGCGCAGATCCTCTCCAGGCGCTCAACGACGAATTGCTCCAGAGCCTTGGCCGGCACGCTTCCCACCACGCAGGCCGACTTGTCGAGACGATTGACGGACGTGCATTTGTAGTAGCAATAGGGCTTTTTCAGCCGGGAGTAACCGAAGCTAGGCGTCATGCTTGACCCGCAAACCGCGCAACTGACCAGCCCTTTCAGCAGAAAATCATGTTTGTCCTGGATTGGGGACTTATTCTTCTCACCGTGTCTTTGGAGCATCAACTGTACGCTCTGAAACAGGTCGTCATCGATGATCGCTTTGTGCTCGCCCGGATAGAGGACGCCGCGATAATGGATTTTCCCGGTGTAGAAGGGATTCTGGAGCAGGACGCTGAGATTGCCCTTGTAGAAGCTGCCTCCGCCTTTGGTGTTCCCTTTGCGGGTCATCCACCGCTTGAGGCGTATGCCGGCGTTGTTGAGCGCCTTGGCCGCGGCGCTCAGCGACTTTTCTCGCAGGTAGGTTTGAAACATGCGTTTGACGGCGATCGCTTCCTCTTCGTTGACCGTCATCCGCTTGTTGTCGTAATCGATATCGTATCCGAGGACCGGTCCGCCTCCGATCCGCTTGCCCTTCTTGGCCATCGCCGACATTTTGTCGCGGGTCCGCTCACTGATGATTTCTCGTTCGAATTGAGCGAAGTCGATCAGGATGGACTGCATGAGGCGGCCCATGGAGGAACTGGTATCGATGTTTTGTGTGACGGAAACGAAGGCGACGCCGTACTTGCCGAACGTCTCGAGGATGTTGATGAAATCCTTGGTGTTGCGGGTGAGGCGGTCGTACTTGTAGGCCACGACGACCTGGAATTTCTTCTGGCGGGCATCCGCCATCAGCCTTTGAATGGCGGGCCTATCCATATTGCCGCCGGAATACGCTGCATCATCGTAACGTTCCGGGCATGGTTGCCAACCTTCACCGCCCCGGGACTTGATGAACGCCTCGCAGTACTCCCGTTGGGAGTCCAGCGAGGTGAAGTCCGAATTCATGTTCTCGTCGGTGGACTTACGGGTGTAAACGGCGCATAGAACCGGCTTTTTATGAACCTCGGGAGTCATGGCATTGGACACATTACCTTCCCTTCCGCCGAGAGCTCAAGGGAAAGATCGCCGTTTTCAATCGATACGGGGCATGCCGGAGCTTGTGCCGAGCGCTCGGCCAATAATCGGAGACAAGCCGTCGCAAGTAATTGAACGATTCGCTTGCGGCGCTCCATAGGCGTCATGTCCTCAGGCTCGCCATAATAATCGTCTTCGTCCATTCATCCTAAATAAACGGGATTTTTCGGCAAATTGACGCGTGCCTTCGGAGATTTTCTCGCTATCCGTCGAGGCGGCCGAGATTGACAGATATAGTAATCATTACTATAGTTCTAAGGTTCATCGCATCACACTTTGTTCAGTCGGAATAAACCATGCGCACGCTCTCGAAAAGACAGCAACAGATTCTGGATTTCATCCGCCGCACTCTCGCCAGAGAGGGCGTTCCTCCGACGCTGCGCGAAATACGTGACCACCTGAAAATCTCCTCCATTGGATCCGTAGGCAACATGCTCGATGCCCTGGTTAAAAAAGGTTTCCTTAAACGTGGAGACCGTCGAGCGCGCGGCCTTTCCCTGGCCAACCCCGAAACGGAAGAAACCATCGATCCCATGAGCCCCTTCAGCTTCCCTCTCCTGGGGCATATCGCGGCGGGGGTGCCGATTGCGGCCGTTCAGCACATCGAGCGCTACATCAGCGTTGATCGCGCCATCACGAAGGGGCGCGAAGGGTTCTGCCTGCGTGTCAAAGGCGACAGCATGGAAGATGCCGGCATCCATAACGGGGACATCCTGATCGTCTCCCGCCAACAGGCGGCCGATCCCGGCGATATCGTCGTGGCTCTTTTAAATGAGGAGGCGACGGTCAAATACTACAAGCCGAAGCACGGCGACGTTTATCTTGTGCCGGCCAATGCGAAGTACGACCCGCGCCGGGTGCACAAGGAAGACCATTTCCAGATCCAGGGAAAAGTGATCGGCGTGTTTTATACCGGTCAACGGAGCAGCGCCGTGAAAAACTGAAAAAGACGATTCCGCCTATCGTCCTGCCAGGGATACGACGGGGTTGCAGGGGAGGAGCAACACATGGAGGACTATAAGGACGAGGATCTCAAACGATTCGGTGACTTTGTAGTGAAGGACGGCGGCAGTTCGTTCGACACGAATTGGCTCAAGGTCATCGGATACTGCAAGAAGACTTTACGGTACGGAGACATCACACTGCATATCCATGACGGGCGTCCTGTCTCGGCCGACGACATCAAGAAGAAGCTGAAGCTGGAATAGCGGCTTTGTAGCGCCGACAGCAGAATAGTTCGCAGCTGACCGAATCATCGGAGGCTGTTGTCTGAGGATAAAACCTTGGGCAGCAGCCTCCTTTTTATTTGTCCCGATGAATCTACCACCGACCGAAAACGAAGTGCTGGAGCGAATGGGGAGGGCCCAAGAGGCCGTCTGCCCTTACTGCGGCAAGCGTTCCGGAGCGTACGTGGAACACGGGAGCACGATCGTGCCCTGCAAACGATGCAAGGGCGTCTATTGCGTCAGCCGCATCGGTTTAAAGCCCCCCAGGGGTGTGCAACATCCGGCGTCCTCATCGCAGGAAAAAGACGAGGAAAACGACGGACTGCACGGATCGAAGGCCAGAGTCTCAGAACCCGCGCCTTCTCAGAACGCACCTCAGCGACTCTAACAGAGCCACAGGTAGGCCAGAGCCTCCGTGCCCGTGCCGACCAGAGCCTAGTCGCGCGAACCAGGGATCACTCCCGGGACGCGGCTAGGCTTTTGCTTTTTCGAAAGCCCTCCCTCCATCCGGGTGCGTCCCGGAGGAGGCGATCATGCTCCAACGGAAGAAAGTTGAGGCGTTCGAGAAATGGGAAGTCGAGCTGGCGGAAGGAAAGGCGAGAGGGTTGATCGGGAAATACGGGTTCACGGAGGGCGACCGTCCGGACATCAAACAGGAACTTCTGCTTCATATTCACCTCAGTCGCGGCGCTCAAGCCGGCTGGGAACGATCAACGGCTTCGGAACGCACGACGCTCAGTCGGATTCTCGACAACCGGATCCGCGATCTCATCGACGCCGCGCAATCCGACAAGAGAAAAGTGCGGAGCGTCAGCGAGTCGATTGAGAGGCATGTCGACGCCGCGCCGGATGAAAGCATTCTCACCCAAGAAAGCTTCCTTCATGAAGAAAAAGGATTGGGGCGCATCGGCCGCAAACCGTTCGCCTTAGAAGAGGAAACGCGGATCGCCGTCGGTTTGGTGGTACGGAAGCTGACCACCTTCCAGAAAAGAATTCTTTCCCTCCTTTGGGCCGGACACAACGTCAGCGAAACCGCCAAGGCGCTTCGCATGAAACGCACAACCTTGAACCGGGAAATCGATCGCCTAAGGAGGATCTTTTACCGGAGGGGTCTGGGCGATTACATCTGAGATTCCAAGAAAGGTGCGTCAACTTCCGGAAATATCCCGTTTGTTTAGGGTGGAGGCTCAGCATGGATGGTGTTTACCGCTTCAGTTTCAAAGACGACATTCTTGCCCGCGAGATCGAAGACTCGCTTTTTTGGGCGGTCTTCAACGCGGAAAGCGTCTTCGGCAAAGCCAAAGTCCGGCTCGACGCCTCCTTTTACTTCGACCGCCGCAAGAAGGTCTGCGTGATCGACAAGGCGACCGAGGTCGGGCAGCACATCGCTCAGCTCTTTACGTCCTTGGCGACCCGAAAGTTCGGCGAAGAAGGTTTCAAGGTGGAGCGAGTCGAGGAAAAGGAACCCGAGGATCATGGAAACAGCAAATCCTGAGAAGAAACATTTAAGCGCGACGCAGATCTCGATGTTCCTGCGTTGCCCGCGACAGTTCTATTATCGCTACATCGAAGGTAAAAAGCGGCCGCCCACGGGCGCCATGATGCAAAGCAAAGTCTGGCACAAGACGGTCGAGCAAAACTATCGCCAGAAGACGACCAGCGAGAAGGACCTCCCTTTAAACGACATGAGGGAGTTTTTCGCTGAGGAATACGACCAGACCTTGAAGACCGAAGAGATCGCTTTCGAGTCCAATGAGGATCCCGGCGAACTCAAAGACGAGGGCGTGGCCATCACGACCGCGCACCATGCGCTGATCGCTCCCAAAGTCCGGCCGCTCCTCGTGGAAGAGAAGTTCGTCATAAGCCTCGGCGATGATTTTCCCTACGACCTGGTCGGCGTCTGGGATCTGGTCGACAAAGACGGCGTGATCGCCGACAACAAAGCCTACGGCAAGACCCCGAACCAGGCCGACGTCGACAAGGATATTCAGCTCAGCATCTACAGCCTCGGCTACCGCGTCTCCCAAGGGAGGATCGAAAAGGGTCTGCGCCTGGACGCCGTCATCAAGAATCTTCGCCCCAAACCCGTTCAGATCTTCACCACCCGAACGAACGAGAACGGTCGCTTCATTCTGGATCTGATTGAACATGTCGCCAAAGCCATGCAGAGCGGGATTTTCTACCCCAACCCGAACGGCTGGCATTGTTCTCCCGCCCGCTGCGGCTATTGGTCGCAGTGCATGGGGAAAGGGAAGGCCACATGATCCAGCCGATCGCCTGCGAAACCAAAGAAGACGGCACGGTGTATCTCACCTTCAAGTTGCCGAGCGATTTTCTCCAGTCCAAAACGCGCGTGTCGAAGATTTTCGTCTGCCGAACCTGCGGCGCTGAATTCACCAGCGCTCGCGGCCATGCCCGGAAGGTGGGAGAAGTCCGCTATCCGCCGCGCTTCTGCTCACGCCGCTGCTATCTGCAGTTCAACAGCGCTCGTACCCGCAAACAAGAGGAGGCCCCTACGCCATGAAAACCGACGTCGTATTGCCCGATGAAACCGCAAAAGAAGTCACCGTCGAGGAACCGCCCAAGCCGGTCCATCTTGATTTCGCCAAGAAGGACCCTCCCGGCGCCGCTCCATTTCAGAAAGCCAAAACGGTCGAGAAACGGCTGAAGCTGTTCTTGTGGGGAGATTCCGGTGCGGGCAAGACGACGCTCGCTCTCCAGTTTCCCAAACCGGTCGTGATCGATCTTGAAGGCGGCTGCGACCTTTACGGAGAGGCCTTCCAGTTCGATGTATTGAAAGCCACGACGGCCGATCAGGTGTCGCAAGCGGTCGACTGGTTGCTCACCAACAAACACGACTATCGGACGCTCGTGATCGATCCCATCACGGTCTATTGGGACGCCCTCCAGAAGAAATGGTCCGACATCTTCCTGAAGCGCAATAAGAGCTCCAAAGGCTACCGTTTCGAGTTCTATGACCTGCAGCCTCGGGACTGGCTGACCCTGAAGGCCGAGTTCAAGGACCTCATCCGCAAATTGATCGCGCTCGACATGAACGTGATCATCACGGCCCGCCAGAAGACGCAATACAAAGAAGGCTCGTTCATGGTGGCGATGGGTGAGACCTTCGACGGTGAAAAAAGTCTGCCCTACCTCTTCGACACGATCGTACGGCTCTTCGTGGACGAGAAGGGCCGTCACATGGGAGCGGTGCTCAAGGACCGGTCCAATAAACTTCCCAAGGACCCTTTCGAAGCGAAATATCCGCTCTTCGAGTCGCTTTTCGGCAAACAGTCGCTTGCCCGGAAACCCAAGCCCGTCGCAGTCTCCACGGACGACCAGAAATCAAAGATTAAAGCGCTGATCGCACAGGTCGGCATGCCGGAGGAGCAAGTCACCGAACGCCTGGGTGCCTACGGGGCCGAGACGCTCGAAGACCTCACCGCCGAAAACGCCGCTCTCATTCTCCAAAAACTGGAAGCGGCCGTCGCTTCACTCAATTCCAAATCAACCCCACAAGGAGGGCGCCATGCCTAAGCTCGACTTCAGTCACATCGATGATGTTCAGGACTTCTCGCCGTTGCCGGACGGCAAATACCTTTGCCGCGTCGCGGAGGTGGAAGAAACCCGCACCCATAACGACGACGAGATGTGGAAGCTGCGTTTCCAAGTGGCCGAAGGTCCCTATCTTGGCCGCTATATTTTCGACAACATGGTTTTCAGCGACGCGGCCGTAAAGCGGGTGAAGCTCATCTGCTCGCGCCTCGGTCTGGATGTGACGGGAGAGCTGGATCTTCTCCCGCAAATGCTCAAGAACCGCGTCACCCGCCTTACGGTCGAGACCGAAGAATACGAGGACGACGAAGGACGCAGCAAAAGGCGGAACGTCGTTCCCTATGCCGGCTACGAAAACGCCGGGAAAGCGGAGAAGGCTCCCGAGAACCTCAAAGAACCCTCTGCTTTCTGACCGGTGGCGGGCAGAAGATTCTCATCGACCGGCCGGTCGCCCGACGTCGAAATCGAAGGCGTGCTGTCCGAAATCCGTTTCCAGAAGGACGATTTCATGATCGGTCGTCTGGAAGACGGTACCTCGATCAAGGGGCTTATGCCGATTCCGCAAACCGGGCTCCGGCACAACTTCCGGGGAAGGTGGGTGCGCAGCCCCCGCTGGGGCGACACCTTCCACTTTTCGGGATATAAGCGTTCTTATCCCACGACGGTCGATGCGATTCGGGTCTATCTCCAACAGAACGCGAAGTGGGTCGGGCCGGAGGTTTCGAAGCGGATCGTGGAAGCTTTCGGCGTCGAGTCTCTCTCTGTTCTCAAAACGGATCCCGAGCGCGTCGCACGCGAAATCGACGGGATAACGCCGGCGCGCGCAAACGAGATCTCATCCATGCTCCGCGCAATGGAAGACCATGAGAGGCTGGAGCTCGCGTTAAACGACGTCGTGGGCGAGGCGCTTTCGCCCAGGCAGCGGAACGCCGTGGTCGAGCTCTGGAGTACCCGGGCGCCGGAGATCATCCGGGAGAACCCGTATGCGTTGATCGAGGAAATAGACGGCGTCGGGTTTGCCGTCGCCGATAGGATTGCCGCCCGGCTCAAGTTCGCGCCGGACGGCTATCCGCGTGTTAAGGCGGGACTCCTGCATGTTCTGCGGGAGTCCGCCTGGTCGGGCGGCCACACGCTCTTGCCGCAAGAGGCGCTCATCCGCAAAAGCATCGAATTGTTGGGAGTCGAGCCGAAGACCATGGCCGAAATGCTCTCTCGGATGATTGCCGAGGCGATCGTCGTCTCCGTTCAAGACGGCATTTATCTCACGGAACTCTACCGCGACGAAACCTCCGTCGCTCAGACGCTCAAACGGCTGGGAGAATGAATGGATCTCTTTCCCGATCAACAGCATGCTTTGGATCTTGCCGCGCGCTCGCGTCTATTCATTCTGACCGGCGCGGCCGGCACCGGAAAGTCGACCGCCGTCAGAGCGATTCTGGACGCGCTTTCCGTGCCTACGGAACGATACTTTCTGGCGGCTCCCAGCGGTAAAGCCGCCAAACGCCTCTCCGAAGTCAGCGGCAGACCCGCCGTCACGATTCATCGGCTCCTGAAGCCCATAAGAGAAGGGAAGCACTTCGTCTTCACGCGAGGTCCGGACAATCGAATTCCCGCAGACCTGATCGTCCTGGACGAGGTGTCGATGGTCGACGTCTCGTTGATGGCCCGATTCCTGGAAGCGGTGGCTCCCGGCACGAGGCTCATTTTTGTCGGTGATCCCTACCAGCTTCCATCCGTAGGCCCGGGGAACGTCCTTCGGGATTTCCTGGCGTCGGGCGTGATCCCGGCTGCCGAACTCACGATCATCAAGCGCCAAGACGAAGGACTTCTCATCCGCAATTGCCACCGGATCAAAAGCGGCGAGGACATTCATGTCGACAATGCGAAGACCGGAGATTTTTATTTTCTCGAACAGGATACGGAAGAAGCAATCCAAGCGAAGATCGTTGAACTGACCACAAAGAGCCTGCCCGCCTCACGCGGCTTCGACCCCATGCATGATATCCAGGTGATCTCGCCTTTTCGTGAACGAACGACTCTTTCCTGCAAAGCCATCAACGAAAAGCTCCAGCAGGCGCTCAACACAAATCCGGCTCTTGATAACTGTCGCTTCCGCCTCGGCGACAAGGTCATCCAGCAGAAGAACGATTACGAAAACGACATCGTAAACGGCGACATCGGTTATGTCGAGCGCATCGAACAAGCCCTTCGCCGAATCGAGGTGCGTTTCGAGAATCCTGATCGTCTCGTCAAGCTCGATCTATTCCAGAACCACCTGGAGCTCGCCTACTGCCTTACGATTCACAAAAGCCAGGGGTCGGAGTGGCCCGCCGTCATCATTCCGATCCATAGCACCTTCGGCTCGCTCATGCTGCACAGGAATCTCCTTTATACGGCCGTCAGCCGGGCGAAGAAACTCTGCGTCATTGTCGGCCAAAGGGAAGAGATCCCCAAAATCGTCGCACGGGCCGGTCAGGAGAATCGCTACACGGGCTTGGCCGGGCTTCTCTCGAGACGCGATGAAACGCCGTGAAATTCATCGAGCTTTTCGCGGGGATCGGAGGATTCCGGCTCGGGCTCGAACGGGCGGGGCACAAATGCGTCTGGGCGAACGAGATCGATCCTTACGCGGCCGGGGTCTACCGGAAAAACCGGCCGGACGAGACGCTGTATGAAGGAGATATCCGCCGGGTCGATCCGGCAACTCTGCCTGCCTATGACCTTCTCTGCGCCGGGTTCCCCTGTCAGCCGGTTTCTCTCGCCGGCAAAAGGAAAGCCAGGGCGGATGAGCGCTGGCTCTGGCCCGAGATCAACCGAATCCTTCGCGCGACTCGGCCCCGATGGGTTCTTCTTGAAAACGTCCCCGGACTCCTATCTGCCGATGATGGATCCGCCTTTGCCGAGGTTCTCAGGGATCTGGCCGCGAGCGGGTTCGATGTCGAATGGGATTGTCTTCCGGCGGCCGCCTTCGGCGCCCCTCATCTCCGGTACCGGGTCTTCATTGTGGGCCACGCCGCAGGCCGCCGACTCCCTGGGGAGTCACGGTGGCGGACAGGGACGAAGCCTCCGGACCGACATCTGGAAATGGAAAAAGTCCCTCTGGCCGACGCCTTGCGGAGCCAACAACGGCGGCACGAACGGAAAACGAAAGCTCAAAGCCATGCTCTGGCCGACACCGACCGTCAACGACGCCAAGAACGATGCAGGACCCAGCCAATGGGAAAGAAACAGCTTCGCTTTGAACGTGGCGGTCAAGAGATGGCCGACGCCGCGGGCCTCGGACGGCGCGAAGGGCGGCCCGAATCAACGGGATTCTTCGGGCAGGCCCGCATTGAGCGGAGCGGTTGGTGGGCAACTGAACCCGATGTGGGTCGAGTGGCTTATGGGGTTCCCGCTCGGGTGGACCGCCTTAAATGTCTCGGCAATGCCGTCGTCCCGCAGATCATCGAGTGGCTTGGGCGCAGGCTCACGGAAGCGGAGGAGAGCCTGAATGGCCGGGAAATCCATTGAGCCGCCGGTCATCGTGATCGATTCGCGGGAGCAACGTCCGTACGACTTTCCCGGCGCGATCGTAAAGGGCATCCCGAGCGGGGACTATTCCCTTCTGGGGTTCGAAAACCAGGTCGCTGTTGAACGTAAGAGCAAGGAAGACGCCTATGCGTCTCTGGGCGCCGGTCGCGTTCGGTTCGAAAAGGAGCTGGAGCGGCTTTCGAAGCTGGACTATGCGGCGATCGTCATCGAGTCTACGCTGGAAGAATTTCTGGAGGCGCCCGCTTTCACGCGGATGAATCCCAAGGCGGCGGTCAACTCAATCATTGCCTGGTCGGTCAAATACCGCGTCTGCGTGTTTTTTGCCGGCAACCGCCGATTGGGCCGCAACCTTACGCTGCGCCTGCTTGAGAAGTTCTGGAAATACAACCGGGAGGAATCGTCATGCTCATAGACGACATTTTGAACTGCGTGCAGCCTGCGACCGATTTCGGAGTCCGCTATTTGGAGGATTTGCGTCATGCGGCGGTGATCAAGATCCAGAATGTGGCCGATTACGTCTTTGAAACGCCCTTTCAGAAATGGGAAATCACCGATTTTCCAAACGTCGCCCCGCCTATGCCGCTGCTTTGGATGGAATGGACGCACCATCAGGATTGGGGATTTTCTCTTCCGGCCGACGGCGTTCCGAAGAGATACCGGACCGGCGTGTGCCTGTACAGTTTCGATCTTGAGGGAGGACGGCCCGGAGAATCGTTCAGCCTCCACTTGGAAGAGATGAGGTCAAAGGGAGCGCGATGGATCGTTTCAGCGCATTTCTTTTTTCAAGGCTTGGTCGATGACGTTATCGCCACACCGCCGGGCTTTTTCTTCGGCGTCACGAAAGAAGGACGACTGCTGGAAGGCGAAAATCTCCAATTGCTTCCGAATCCGATTCTCTCTGAGAACTACAGGATTTCCCAGGATGAGATGGACGAATTGAGCGGGTCTCACATCTTTCTCGCGATCCCGTTCATGGCGTTGTCCTTCATGCACTGCAAGAACGTTCAAATCATCAAAGGCCCGCCGTTCCCGCAGAAGCTTCAGAAAGCGCGTGGGAGTCGAGGCAAACTGCCGCTGATCCGCTGGCATACGATCGTAATCGATCCGGTCAAGAAGATGATCGCCTCCGAAAACGATGGCCGGTCCGCGCTTACGCCCAAGGCGCTTCATATCTGCCGAGGGCACTTCAAGGATTTCTCAAACCATGGTTTATTTGGAAAGTATCGCGGGACCTACTGGTGGCCGATGCACACCCGTGGATCCAGCGACAACGGTCTTGTGGTCAAGGATTATCGCGTACTCGCATCGAATACGCCTACTCCGGGCACTTCGCAGCCTGCCGATTCCGTCATTGGGGCCGGTGTGCAATGACGATGGTCGATTCATCGCCCAATAGCGTCAAGGAAGAGTGGAAACGCTTCAAACAGGAGGTCCTAAGCCGGATTCAGGATTTCTCGACGCTCTTTCAGGGCGTGCAAGGGCAACACAAAAACGGCAGCGAATGGGTGACTGCACGCTGTCCGTTCCACGATGACCACACGCCGTCCTTTGCCTTCAACAATAAAACCGGCCAATGGGCCTGTTTCGCGGGCTGCGGCAAAGGCGGGGCTCTCGATTACCTCATGCATACGACGGGTGCCTCCTTCAGGGATGCGCTCCTTGCCCTCGGCGACAAGACGGGTGTTCCGAGACCGCACCTGAACGGATCCGGTCCGGGAGAAATCCGCGAGTCGTATGTCCGGAAGATGCGTGAGGCGCTCGCACAAAACAAAGAAATCATGAGCTTTCTGACCGGGAAGCGCGGCCTGACCGAAGAAACGATCCGCCGCTTCGAGCTGGGCTGGGATTCCTACCGCCGCCGCATTTCGATTCCCATACGCGATGAGCACGGCGCCCTGGGGAACATCCGTTTCTACAGTTCGACGCAGTCGCCGAAAATGATCAATTTGAAGGGTTTCGGCAATCCGCCGCGGCTTTACGGTGCCGACCTCCTTGCCAAGAATCCCGGCAAGCAGGTCATCCTCTGCGAAGGGGAGTTCGACCGCCTGCTGCTTGAGCAAAACGGCTTTGTGGCCGTCACCTCCACGCATGGATGCACGGCGTTTCGGAAGGAATGGATTTCCTTGTTCGAAGGTAAGGATCTCGTGATTGCCTACGACGTCGATCCGGAAGGGCAGGCGGCCGTACAAGGTGTCGTTCTGCGGGCGCTCAAGGACGCGAAGGTCTCCTCGATCAGAAATCTGCAGCTTCCCTTGTCCGGCGCCAAGGACGACAAGGATTTCGGCGATTTCTTTACCAAGGAACGCCCGGTCGACGGCAGTCTGTTCGATAAGCGTCACGGCACTGCTGAGGATCTGAAACGTTTAATCGCAGCGGTCCCGCTGATCGAATCAGGGAGTGTTCCGGCGGTGCGGACGCCCGGCGGACCGGGTCTGCTCGATATCCTGAACTCGATCCGTGACGCTAAGAAGGTGTCGTCCCACCAGAAACTGATTTCAGTTGCCGAGGTCGTGATGGAACACCTGACCGAGCAGGGCGCATTCTTCTTTGACCCGCGCGCCTCGAACGAATATTTGTGCCTGGACGGCCTGCTCTACACGATCAGCAACAACCGAACGTTCAACGCCCTCCTTCAAAGGATCGGGCGATTGAATCACACGACGTCCGAAGGCAAGTTCGTGTGGGAGTTCCTGAAGAACGCCGCCCGGGAAAAAGGAAGCCCGGTCCGCTCGGCCGGTTGGGTCTGTGACGACGCCGACCTTCCCGCTGTCTATATCCACGCCCATGACGAAATGGGCCGGATCCTTAAGATCACATCGGACTCGATCGTTCTCATCCCCAACGGCCGCAACGACGACAAGGTGATGCTGAATCCCAGCGATCGGGTGCAGCCGTTCCGGTACCTGGATAACGTGGATCCGGCACAGGGGTGGGCACTCTTTAAAGAGCTTCTCTTCGATGCGTTTCCCTGCGCCGAGGCCGATAAGGCACTTCTTTCCAGCCTCGTACCTCTCGTTTTCCTGAAGGATTTCTGTCCCGCTCGCCCGCTCATCCGCTTAAGCGGATCAAGCGATTCGGGAAAGACCACGGCCGCCAAGCTGATCGGCCACCTGATTTACGGGGAGGACATCGCGAAGACCGGAACGATCGCAAGCTTCTACACGGACGCCTCGCGCAATCCTCTGGCCATGCTCGATAACCTCGAAGTCTCGAACCTGAAGGGAGAGCTTCTGGACTTTCTGCTGACCGGCGCCACCGGCATCGTTCATGAGAAAAAGAAGCTTTACACCGATCAGGAGATCGTGCGCGAGAAAGCGGCTTCCTTCATCATGACGACGGGAATCGAGTCGTTGGGAAAGCCCGAGCTTCTTTCCCGTCAATGGGAGATTCCCTGTGACGCCGCTTTTCACAATCCGCGCTTCTCTCAAGGGAATGCGATCCAGAAGATTCTCAAGCACCGCGACGTCATCCTTTCGGCCGTCTTCCGACTCCTCTCGCAGCAGATCCTGCCGCGCATCGAGAAGCGCTACGACGTCGAGATGCTGCTCAAGCGCGAGTTCAAAGACCATCCCAAGGAGCGTCCATTCGAATGCCTGGCTCTCGCGTTTCTGGTGTGGGACGCGCTCGAGGAGCCGCTCGGTCTTGAGAAAAATCTCTGGTCGTCCTGGCTCAAATCCCAGCAGGCGGAGTCCGAGGAAACGGCGACCGACACCAATCTTGTTCTCCAATTCCTGAACCTCTTTAAAGGAGCCGTCCGGGCCTTGGAAAGCGCTCGAGACCTGGCCACGAAGGACGAGTTCTTTGCCGCCTATCACCTCCTGCCGGAACACGGCGAGGACGGCATGTTTTTCACCGCAACGGCCGGCGGCATCTTCCATCTTTTCACCGCGCTCGCCAAACGGCACGGGTATCCCCGCCCGTTTGAAAACCCCCGGCAACTCATGGCGCGCCTGCGGGAGTCGTTGCCGCTCCTTAAAAGCGCGGGGTGGGAAGTCCGGATCAGCTTCAAAACGGTGAGGGGTGAGCACACCCACTGGGTCCGCATCCCGGAAAACGAGCCGAAAGAGGGTGGATTCCCCGGGGGTGCCGAGTGATCCACCCTGGGAATCCACCCCCCGAATCCACCCTCGCTTTACCGTCGACAAATCGTTTTCAGGGTGGAGAGGGTGGATCACTTATGTATCTGTTCTTAGTAGTAGAAAAAAATAATAAATATAGGGGGTATGGGGGGTATCACTCTTCTAACCACCCCCCTGTATCCCCAAAACAGATCCACCCCCTCCACCCTAATTCGCGAAACGTTTCCAGAAATAGAAGAAATTCGGAGGGTGGATTCCCCCAAAAACAAGGGTGGATTCCCAAAACACATCCACCCTGCCATCCACCCCGCCGGTCAGGACTCCCATGGGCAGCTTGAACGACCGGTTGGACAACACGCCGGAGGCCGGGCCCAAGAATCCGATCGTCTCTTTCGGTAAAGCTCCCGCCAGCTCCGGCGGCGCCTACAAGTGGGTCGTGATCCGCTCCGATCACTTCCCGGGCGAGGACATTCTCTGCGTCATGGACGTGAAGTGGCTCGAAGAAGCCAAGGCGGTCAATCCCGGGATGGTCGTTTACACGTTCCCCGAGATCGAAGTCCTGCACACGCGGCAATGCGACGCGGAGCTGCTGAAAGCCGTTCACTTGATCAAGAAAAAGTTCGGCGGCTGGGTCAGGTCCGATGCGTAAATCGGCTTGGCCACAGTTTGAACGGTGTATGGACAATCCGGAGGCCCGGCGCTGAAATGAAGAATGCGCTTTTCCCGAACCGGATCTGTAAAAGCTGCGGCGACTCGTTCGCGCCGCGCTATGCGAACCAGTGGGTGCATCCCCGCTGCAACCGTTCATGGCGAAGACGGTACTGGCGGGAGTACCACCGCAAACAAAGACGGCTCGAACGTCAAAGCGCGCCGCTCAGGGAGGAATCTTGAAGCGTAAAGGGCCGCAGAAGTATTCGTCCGAGACGATCCAGTCCGCGATCACCAAGTACGAAGGCGGCGCGAGACTCTCGGCCATCGCCCGCGAGCTCGGCGTCACCAAAACCACGGTCAAGTACTGGCTCGACAACGCGACGAAGTTCCTGCCGGACGAGCCCGGGAAAAATCCCGTGGCCGCGCGGATTCAGAACCGGCTCACGCGCGAAGTCTGGGACATCATCTTCACATCGCTCAAGCACATGAAACGAAAGCTCGAAGAAGCGAGCGTGAGAGACTTGGTATCGGTGGTGAGCGAGCTCTTCGACCGGCAGGCGCAGTTCGGCGTTCTCTCCGCGCGAAACGGCGTGCCCGAAAAAGTTTTCGAGAAATCGGAAGAGGTCCGTATCACCGTCCAGAAGTTTCTGCAAAAGAAGTCGTCGGTTGAGACAACGGAACCCCTGAAAGAGAGCCTGGGCG
>MGUR01000057.1:34876-42612 GCA_001800075.1 Elusimicrobia bacterium RIFCSPLOWO2_01_FULL_59_12 | reverse complement strand
GAGAAACGACCTCGCTCTGGGTCGCCGCGATTTTGCGTAAAAATCCGAGCCCTGAGCCTGCACACTCCCCCTACGCGCTTATTTCGAACGCCATCAAGCGCGCCGCCTCTTTTTTAGCCGTACGGAACCCTCGTCGGCAAATCATAGGTCCGCGCTCTTCGCACATCACCCCTATTTCGTTCGTACGGAACCGCCATGCCTGAGAAATCGCACGCCGAACGCCTGGAGGACCTCTTTTTCTTCGCCCGGGACGTGCTGGGCTACGACCAACTGGGCGAGCTGCACCTGTCGTGGTTCGATATTTTGCTTCGCGAAAAGTTCGTTCTTTTGCTCGCACCGGTTGGACACCTGAAGACCACCGCCTGCACGATCGTCTACCCGCTCTTCCGGTTGAGCGAGGACCGCAATATGCGGATTCTTCTTGTGAACGAGATTCTGGACAACGCCAAGGGGTTCCTCCGCGAAATCAAAGGGCATATCACGCAGAACGAACGGTTCCGAGAGCGTAACGGACATTGGGATCTAACGGCGGACAGTTGGACGGAAGACCGTGTTCAGGTTCCCCGGACCGAAATCCGTAAGGAACCTTCCATCGCGGTCGCCTCGGTGTTGGGAACGGTGGTGAGCCAGCATCCGTCGCTCGTTGTTTTAGACGACCCTTGCTCCAACCGCAATACGCAGACGCCGCACCAGCGTCAGAAGGTCATCACCTGGTTTCAGAAGGACCTCCTGCCGCGCCTGGACGACGACGGTCAGCTCATCGTGGTCATGACCCGCTGGCATACGGAGGATCTGGCCGGGTTCATCAAGAATGATCCGGGCTACGCGCACTGGAAGGTGATCGATCTGGCGGCCGAGCACACGGACGATGCCGGGCAACGTCATATTCTCTTCCCTGAGCGGTTCTCGCCGGAGAAGCTCACTCAGATCAAAGCCCAGCTGGGGACTGCTGCCTACAACTGCCTGTACCTGAATGATCCTTCGGGGCAGGAAGGGGCCGACTTCCGGTTGTCCTGGATTGAGTCCGGCCGCTACGACCGGTTGCCGGAGGATCTGACGCTCTTTGCGGGGATCGATCTGGCCATCGGCCGCCGGGAAGCCAACTCCCGGTTTGCCTACTGCGTGATCGGCGTGAATGCGGCAGGCGACGCCTACGTGATCGACGCCTTTCGCGGCCGGATCCCCTTCAACGATCAGCTGAAAACCGTCAAGCGAATCAATCGTCTTCACCACCCCCGCCTGATCGTAGTCGAGTCAAACGGATATCAAAGCGCTTTCGTGGAATCGCTCCGCACCGATCCCGAGACGCGGCTCCTGCCCATACGGGATATGGTGACCCAGGGGGACAAACACGCCCGGATCCGGGGCCTGACGCCGCTTTTTGAAAACGGAGCGATCCGGCTGCCGCGCAACATGCCGGATCTGGAAGAAGAGCTCCTGCATTTCCCGCAAGGATCGGACGATCTGTTGGACGCCATGTGGTTGGCACTTCAGGGAGTCCAGATGCAGCGCATCGAACCGAAGATTTCGTTTGCGGAGGATCTCGCATGAGTGATTGCCCGAAGGTTCGCGGGATGAAACGCTGCCCGGCATGTGCGTTCGGGGTTCCTGAAGAAGAGATCCGGTGCTCCTCCTGCGGCTATTTCTTTCGCGAAGGGGAAAAGGAGGGTTGCTGTGGGGCTTAAAACAAAACTCGTCAAAATGTTCTTCCCGGGGGTGATCGCGGAGGAGGTCCGCAAATCCTCCAAGCAGGTTATTGATCAGCTTGTGGGATCGGTCGATACGGACGGCGTATTCCCTGACGTCGATTTCGAAGTCTTCAACCAGATGTATGAGCAGACGTCCTGGGTGAGAGCCGTTGTCGGCGTCATCTGTAAAGCCGTGACGGCGCGCGGGTACACGCTTACTCCGGCAAAGCCCGATGCCGACCCGAAGAATTTCGAGCTCCTATCCGAGTTTTTCGGCGGCTGCAATCCCAACGACACATTGCTCGAGATCTTGGACGACATCACGCGCGACGAATACGTCTTTGGAAACGCTTTTCTTGAGCTTGTCTACGGAGCGGACGGCAAGCCGAAGGAGTTGTGGAATCTTGACGCAACGACCGTGCGCGTTAAAGCAGACGAGCATGGAACGATCACGGGCTACGTTCAATCGCCGCGATACGCCTCGCGCGGAGCGGCCCGAGTCGACTTCGAATCGAAAGAAGTCATTCATTTCAAGCTGGGGACCAAAGGAGCCACACTTTACGGACTCTCGCCTCTGGCATCACTGATCTTGCCGGTGACGGTCGATAAATTCGCCCAGGTCTACAACCGGGCCTTCTTTGTTAACGGCGCCAAGATCAGGGGCGCTTTCATCATGAAGGACGCCACACCTGAGCAAGTCGAACGCAACCGCGAATATCTGCAGGCTCGCGCGAAGAATCCGGATATGGCGCATTCAGACCTGGTGCTTGAAGGGTCGATCGAATTCAAGCAGATCGGCGTCAATCAGAAGGACATGGAATTCCTTGAGCTCAGGGAATTCACGCGCAACGAGATTCTGGCCGTCTACGGCGTGCCGCCCGGCAAAGTCTGCATCATTGAAACCGGAAACATCGGGGCGGGGTCGGGAGAGCACCAGACACAGACCTTCTACGAAGAGACGATCCTTCCGTTCCAGATGCGGGTGGCCGAGAAGATCACCAAGCACGTCATTCGGCAGGGATTCGGTATCAACGACTGGTCCTTTCAGTTCAACAAGCGGTCCATCGACGAAAAGGATCAGGCCGAGATCTTCAACATCTATCTCCAGAACGGCGTGTTTACGCCGGAAGAAGTGCGCAGGATGGTCGCGCCGCGCATGCCCGAAATCCGTAAGAGCCTTGAAGCCGGGAAGGCGCTTTCTCCATCCGATGCGATTGTAGAGACGACCCGAATGGTGGTCGATCTGGAGAACCGCTTCGTCCGCGCCATGCAGGATCTCTTCCGCGAGATCCGGAGAACCGTAATTGTTCGACTGCCTGAGTTGCAGTCGGAAGTGTCCAAAGCGAAAGCCATCGCCAAGCAGCTGCCGGAATTGGAAGCCATTCTTGAGGCAATCGATCAGGGACGCATCGCCGAGGTCATTGGGCGCTTCACGCTTGAGGCGGCAAGGCTTGGTCTTAAAGCAGGCTCCCGCCGTGCAAAGAAACCCGGGACCGATCAGCTCAGCCGCACGCTTGAAGAGAAATTACGAGCCGACGCCTTCGACTTGGCCGGGAATGTGTCCGATTCCCTCAAACGTAATTTGCGTTCGGCGCTTATGGAAGGAATCGCGGCATCGGAAACCATTCCCCAGCTGATGGGCAGGATCGAGGACGCTCTCGATTCGTCGTCTCTTGTGGACGTGGCGTCCGTTCTGGACGCCGAAGGCAACGTCATCCGTGAGGGTGGCACCCGCCGGATCGGAAGGTCGACCGCTGCAGAGGCGCTCGCCCGCACCGAGGCGAACCGGGCGTTCAATGCGGGAAATTTGGACGCACTCGCCCAGGCGGACGTCCGCGAAGTCGTCTTCCTTCTCGCCTCGGATGCCTGTGAGGAATGCCGGGCGGTCGCGGAAACGGATCCCGGCGAAAAGCTCGGGAAGAAATTTTCTTTGGGAGAAGCAAGGAACGTTCTCCCGGTACACCCCAACTGTCGATGCACGTTCGTTACGGAGGCAGGCTTATGAACATTACGCAAACCGCCAAGATTGATCTCGCGCAATTCGGAACGCTCTTTAAAACGGATCCCACAAACCTGTCCGATCAAGAACTGCTGTCGCTCGACTTCCTTCTGCATAGGGTCGCCGCGATCGCAAGTGAGGAGCATCCGGTCTTTCTTGAAGGCGAGGGGTGGACCCATCAGGACGTCGTGCGCCTTCACGACAAGGTCAGGGAAGAAATGGCGGCACGAGGTTATCGGCACACCATTGAGGATCCGTTGACCGCTGAGAGTTCCACACCGGAACCCCAAAAGGATTTGATCCAGCCGCTCTTCACGCTTTCGGGTGATGCCGCCGAAGTTGAAGATGAAACCGAAAAAGGCGTTCGCCAAGCATTCGGCTCCTACGGCGGCAAGAGACTGTTGGCCCATAAGATCGCCGCCTACATCCCGTATCACAAGACCTATGTGGAACCTTTTGCCGGCGGCGCGGCCGTTCTTTTCGCCAAAGCGCCGTCCCCAAAGGAAGTCTTGAATGACCGAGACCCGGAAATCGCATTCATGCACCGGTTTATCCGCGACCACAGTCCGGAAGATCGAGCGGCGCTAAGCCGGAGGGAATGGACCATCCGAAAAAGTGTTCACGAACGTCTGCGTGACCTGAAACCTGCCGACGACCGCGAACGGTTCTACAAAGGGTATTACCTGACCAGATCCTCCTACGGTAAGATGCGCGGCAAATCCTTTAATCCTGCCAACGAAGGGGTGCGCATCGATTTTCCTGCCAATATCGAGCGGGCGCAAAAGCGAATTCAAACAACGGCCGTCCACAACAAGGACTATCTCAAGGTCTTGAGGAAATATGACGGCCCCGAAACGTTCTTCTATATCGACCCGCCTTACCCCGGAACGTTCAATCTATTCGATTTCGGGTTCAAGGAAGACCAATTCGTAGAAGCCCTTTCCCGGCTCAAAGCGAAATGGATCGTTTCCTATCCAGAGGAACGCAAGAGCGCGCTCAAGAAATACAACGTCATGACGGTCAAGCGCCGGAACCAGATGAAAGGTCCCGGCGGCAACCAGGAATGGGTGAAAGAGATTCTCGCTTCCAACCATCCGTTCGAAGCCGTCCATCTCTACGTGGATAAGGCCCTGGGGCCCCTGTCCACAGTTTGAATTGTGTATGGACATGATTTGACCTTGGCGCTTGAATGAAGACGCGCCATGAATACGATCGTTGCCGATAAGATTTCGTTTTCGTTCCCCGCTGAGATCCTGAAGCAGGTGGAGCAGAACGGCGAGTTCCATGTGGTCGGCTACGCCGCCACGACCGATTTTGATCTGCAAGGCGACATCATCACCGAAGAGGCCCTGCAGAACGCCTCGCTCGATCTCCTCAAAAACTCAACCGTCCTTTTAAATCACGATCTGGCGCGGCCGATCGGCAAAGTCACCAAGGTCGATTTCGACCGGCACGGCCTGCTCATCGACGCCCTCATTTCCCAGACCGAGCCCGACATCATCCAGAAGATCAAGGAAAGCGTTCTCAACAAGTTCTCCATACGTGGGCAGGTGCTTGAGCGTGAACGCAGGTTTATGCCGGAGCACAACCAGCTCGTCAACGTCATTCTCCGCATCGCGCTCGTGGAAGTTTCGCTGGTGTCGGTGCCCGCCAACCCCGAGGCTCGGGCGATCGGATGGTACGTCGCCAAAGCGCTTGAAGACGCCCGCAAATCGCAAGGAGGAACACCCATGTCCGAAGAACAGAAAGAAATCGTAGAGCCGGTGACGACTCCCGCCAAAGAAGATCCGCCTAAGCCCGCCGGTGAACCCGAGACCCCTGCCGCAGACGCAGGAGGCCCCGCGCCTGCCGCCACGCCTTCCACTGAAGAAGTGGAGAAAAGCCTTCTTGGGCGATTGCAGGCGCAGATGGAGCCGATGTTCGTGAAAAAAGAAGACGTCGAGAAGATGATCGCCGCGGAGGTGCAGAAGCGCATCGAGACGGCGATGAAGAATGTCCCCATCGTTCGCAAAGGGTTCGTTGCACAGGATCCTGAAGCGGAAGATGCCCGAAAGACATTCGAAGGCCTGTCGCCCGACAAGAAACTCAAAGTGGCGCTGGCGATGCAAAACGCGTGAGGAGAAATTCCATGAACGATTTAGAACAGTTGAAGAAAGCGTTGGATATGGCGGCCGCCGGAGCGGCGTTGCAGCAGCCGCTTGTCGATCGGGTATTGCAGGAGCTGATCGAGGTCAATAACCCCTTAAGGCAAAACCTTCCGAGAAAACCCGGATCGGGATCCGCCTGGATCTTGAACCAGAGGACGGCGCGTGGTTCGGCAAGTGCCTTTGTGAACGACACGGAGGAACCTACTGAAACGCAAGGGACTTACGTCCCGAAGCAGTTTGCCTACAAAACGGTCCTGGACCGCCGGAAGGTCACCCGCAAGCTCGTGGCCGTGGGTAAGACACTTCTGGACACCGAAGCCGAGGAAGTCGAAAACGGCCTTCAGAACGTTCGGGACTCCGAAGAAAGCGCCTTGATCAACGGCGATGCGACGGCCAGCCCCAAACAGTTCGACGGGCTGCGTAAACTCACCCCCGCCGGTCAGACGGTTGTGGCCGGCGCGAACGGCGCGCCGCTCACCCTGGACCTCATGGATCAGGCGATCGATCTCAATCGCGGCAACCCCAACATGATCATCATGTCCAAGAAGGCGAACCGGAAGCTGAATGCACTTCTCCAGGCCCAGCAACGGTTCGTGGATACGATGGAAGTCAAAGGCGGCTTCCGAGTTCAGGTCTACAACGGCATTCCGATCTTCCGAAACATCTGGATCTCGGACACCCAGACGCAAGGCACCTCGAACGCGGCGACGGATATCTACATCCTGGATACAAGCTCCGTCTGGCTGGGCGAACTGACGCCGCTCAAGATGGTGCGTCTGGCACAGAAGTCTTCGCAGTACAGCGAGTTCGACATCTTCGAGGACGTCACGCTGGTGCTGGCCAACGACATCAAAGTCTCGAGGCTCGCGGGTGTTCTGTAATGTTCAGACTCCGCAAAATCTATCCGCCTTTCGGGACGGACACGACACCGCTCTGGGAGTACGCCTATAGCGAGCAGGTGAAGGTGATCAACGGGCTTTGTGAAGTGCAAAGCCCCATCACCCGCGATTACCTGCTCAATATGGGCTACCAGATGGTGGACGAGGTGGTTCCGCTCGCGGAACAGCCGATCCCTCCGATGGAACCTGAGCGGATCCTGCGCCCCCCGAAAAAGAGAGCAAAGCCGCGGAGGGGCGGATCCTGACATGTCCTCTTTCCCTCTACCTCGTGTTCCGAACTTTCGAGTCGTTACGGCGGAGCCTGGAAGCGTCCGGCTTATCTGGGCCGACTATCCGCCGGAAGTCAAAGCCGGACACCGGTTGAAGGGATTTCGCCTCTACCGGTCATCCAACGTGGATGAGCTTGGGGAGCGTATTGCCGATGAAACCGTACTCGGTCCCGGCGCATTCCAGTTCGATGATACCGATCCCCAGGCGGGCCCCAACCGGGGATACGTCTGCGTGGCGGTCGAAGAGGCAGGTTTCGGCGAAGCGCCCTTCGGGGACGTTCCCTTTGGAGAGCCGGACAATAACGGTTACGGGCTCCTGCCCTACAACAGCCGACCTTTCGGAGCGCCGCTCCGAGGTTGGGGTCAAGTCCCTTTTGGCTTGGAAGGATACGGGTTTTGATTTATGGCTGAATCTCTGACCGATAACCTGAAACTCTCAAAGCGCGATACCGGCGACTTAAATTGGGGCGCGGGCGCAAACTCGAATTTGGAACTCCTCGACAAGCATGCGCAGCTCAAATTACTGCGCCCGCCGCGAACGATTCTTGCGAGTTTGGGTGCCGGGGCTGTAGGAGCAAACCTGGTCGCAAGCACCACCTACTTCTATAAGATCACGGCGATCAACGCAGCGGGTGAAACCACGGAAAACGTGACCCCGGTAGTCATCGAAGCCCAGGTTGCCGAACCGGGCACGCCGGTTCCGGTCATTCTCCAATGGGAAACGGTCAAGGGTG
>MGUR01000057.1:19304-34865 GCA_001800075.1 Elusimicrobia bacterium RIFCSPLOWO2_01_FULL_59_12 | reverse complement strand
CGCAGGCGAAGCCACGGCGACCTATACGGACAACGGAAATGCCGCCGTCAATTCCGGCATTTCAGTCCCGGCCACCAATACGGCACGCATGGCTGTGTCGAAGATCATTGCCGGCTCCGGGATCACGGTTACGCCGACGGATGGAACCGGCGATGTGACCATTCAGTCATCGGGATCAGGGGTTGCTTCGCTAAAGAAAACCGGAGATCCGGGTGCTGCGTTGACCGGCAATGTCACGCTTGAGCAAGGCACAGGACTCCAACTGACGCAGGACAATCCGAACAGCAAGATCACGTTGGCCAACGCCGGAGTCACGGGAGTTCGACAACAAGGGGCGGCCTCGCCCTTGGTCGGGGACGTGAAGCTGGACTCCGGCACCGGAATCACGCTGACGCAGGACGGCGTCAACAACAAGATCATTATCGCGGCTTCCGGCGGCTCAGGGGGCGGCACGGGGTACGCCAGCGTGGTTGTGGCCGCTCCCTCCGGCAATGCGACCACCGATACCGGAAATATCAACACGGCGATGTCGAGCATCGCAACCAACGGCGGAACGGCGCAGCTGCGCGAAGGGACCTACCAGATCAATGCCAACCTCAGCATCCCGGCCAAAGTTACCCTGCGCGGAATGGGACGTGGAGCCACTGTTCTCAAAGGTCAAACCGCCCTTGATTCCGGCAACGTCGCGATCATCACGCTGGCCGGAGCCAACACCGGCCTCAAAGACCTGACGGTCGACTGTTCGCTCTTGACCGGAGGCGCAAACAGAGGCGACATCGCCATCAATGCGTCGGATTTTGAGATTGCCGATTGCTTCTTCGACGCCATGAAAAACCAAGGGCTCTTTTTTGCGTCATCGATTGCTCGCGGGCTTATTCATGGCTGTACCTTCCGCAACTGGTCTGACGTCACGATGCGGGCCGATACCTCCGTCACGGATATTCGAATTGCCCACTGCGGATTCCTCACGACGACATTCGGCGATGCCTTTCTTCTCGGCAACACCTGCGCGCGCTGGGTCTTTACGAACTGCACGGGCGATGGGATTCGGATCGTATTCAACAGCGCCATGCCGCCCAAATCGTCCATGACCAATTGCGCCTGGAACTTGGGCGGATTCATGAGCGGACTCACGATGGGCCCGGATTGCGTCTTGAGCGGATGCACCATCGTGAACCCCTCAACAAACGCCAATGTGGCCTGCGTCGTCATTAATTCAGGCGACAGCAATGCGCTCGTCATAGGCAACCGCCTGATCGGCGGCTCCCCGGGTAAGGGCATCTGGGCTTTTGGCAGTAACCACACTTTTGTCGGCAACCGTATAACGGCGGCCTCAGCAGGCATCCAGCTCGAAGGAAGCGGCAATGCCGTATCAGGCAATCGCATTGAAACAGGGGCCATTGTTTTGCAGCCGGGCGTGTCGGGCAATAACGTGGTCGGCAACAAATCTACGGTGACGGACAGCAGCGGTCAATCGAACGTGATCGCCAACAACGGATGATTTTGAACGGGAGGAACAGTCATGGCTATTCTTGAATCGCAACTATCACAGCAGGTCATCGCCAATCTGGCGGCCGATATCCTGTCACCCGAGCCGCCCGTTCTGGGGCTCATCCAGGCGCTCCAATTTATCGATGGGCTCACCCCCAAGGGAAAGACCCGTGTCACCTTAAACTGGACCGCGCCGACCCGCAACGAATTCATCGGCGGGGAGCTCTTCAAAAACGCGGACGGAACACCGAGCGTTGCCGCCGGCAGCGCGGGATCATCGCACGAAGCGCAGTTTGATCCGTTTGTCGGCGCATCGGTCGCGGTATTCGAGCGCACGGCCGTCTCGAGCAACATTAAGACGTTGACGGCCAGTTCTCTTCACGGTCAGCGTATCATCAACATCGGCACGCCCGTACCGGCCGAGATTGTGACAGGCGCCAATATCGTCATCGATAACGGCGTTACCAACAAAGAAGAGTACGCCAAGGTGAAGTCGGTCAACACCGGGACCGGCGAGATCGTCTTGGAGGACGGCCTTTTCTACCCGCACACGGCGGGCGCCAATGTCGTTGAAGTCACGCTTGCCGCCAAAACCCTCACCACCCATTACACCCTGGACAACGCCACGGGTGTCCTGACCGAAGTCACCGGTGGGTTTACAGCCGGGAACCGAATCGTTGTTCGATATCAGACCACCCTTCAGGATCTGAACCATTACGAGCTTTATCGCGTGCCGGGCAATGCGTCGGTGTCGGTGCCGACCAAAACAAACGTGCTGGCCGCTTCAGGCGTGGCGACCGTCAACGCCTCCATTGCGTCCGTCGCAACGTCGTTCCAGGATCAGACGTTGGCCGATACGGACAACGGCAAGGACTTCACCTATTACCTCTTCGCGGTCGACTCCCAAGGAAATGCCTCGAACTTGACGAGCGAGGTCATGACGGCCAATCTCCATCTGGCCATGGTCGAGACCGTCGGAACGATCGCGCAAAACCCGGCGGCCGAAGTGTCGACCAACCGCGTCTTGATCTCATGGGACGCGGTGCCGGATGCAAACGTCAACGGCTACAGCATCTTCCGCGCGCCGGGCGCGACGTTTGATTCAGCACAAGCCGTCAAAGTCAATTCGAGCCTCATTCTCAAAGGAACGGGCCGAGTGACTTTCGACGACAGTGCCGCCAATGCGACCAACCGCAGGCCGTCGAACGAAGTGGCCTTCCCGCAGGACGGCCAGGCGTTCACTTATAAACTCGAAACCGAAGACACGGCCACCTTCTGGTCGGACGGCACCGCCAATATCCCGACCTTGGACACCGGAGCATCCAAAACCGCCGGAGTCGGGGACGGCACCGGTGGCCGCTGATGGGGGCATTGCATGAGCCTGCTCGCTTCGCAGTTTTCGGAACCGGTCTCGGCCACCGTCCGCGTTTACTACACCTTCCCGAGCCTGGTGGCGCAAGCGACCGGCGGCGAGGTCCGCGCTGAAGAAGTCGAGTCCGAATGGCTGGATTGGGTCATCCATGAAATAGACCGCCGGACAGGCACCACCTTCCGCGCGCTCGCTTTCACTGATGAATTGGACGGTACCGGACAGGATTACGTTTTCACGCGGAAATTTCCACTCATTCAGATCGAGCGCGTCAAGGTGGACGATATCCCCGTGCCGTCCTCCTTATATAAGGCCAATCTCCGCACCGGGAAAGTCACCCTGCTTCAGGGGGAGTTCCAAGAAGGGATCGGAAACGTCACGGTGGCCGGAGTCTACGGCACTCCGGAAGTCCCGGCGCTCATTCGCAAGATCGCGACGCTCATGGTGGCCAAGACCGCGCTCTCGGCCAAGAATGGGCCGCTCATCGATAACGAAAACATCGGCGACTTCAGCCAGACGCGAACCTTCAAGAAGCTGAACGACGAGCTGGACCGCGCCTTGGAGGCATGGGGCAAACGCTTCCCCATCGATATGGTGTGAGCCGAATGATCCCTGATCGTTTATTGCCCGACCGGATCGCGATCCGCAGGCCGCAGCAGAGTTTTGCGCCTTCCAGCAAACGACCTGTTTTCCAATTCGAAACGATCGCGACCGGAGTCCGTGCCCGTTTCAATCCCGATAAAACCGCCCTCAATCGGAACGTTCTTGGTCAAACGCCCAAGCGGGCTTTTCAGCTGTTTCTCAATCCCCGGGAGCTCCATGAAAACTATGAGGTGATGGATGAATCAACAGGGAAGACGTTTACGGCCATCGAGGTCAAAAACTATTTCGGCCATCACTTGGAAGCCGTCGTCGAGGAGAAGAAGTCGTGATCCGCATCACCTTAAAAGGCGCCGATGAAACGGCCAAATTACTCAAACGATTTCCTGAGCGTTTACGAGCCGCCCTGTTGCGGGCGATGCGTGAGTCGGCGATTCTCGTACAAAGCCTCGCCAAGACAAACGCCCCCGTATTCCGGGGACTTTTACGTGTGTCGATCCTCCAGACGGTCGCCGAAGAAGGCGAAAAGCTCATAGGCCACGTCGGTTCGGCCCTGACCTATGCCCCCGTCGTTGAGTTTGGACGGGAGAGCGGATGGTTCCCTCCCGTATCCGAGCTCAAGGTCTGGGCGAGGCGAAAACTGGGCGACGAGCGCCTGGCCTTCGTCATCGGCCGAGCCATCAAACGACGCGGATTCAAAGCGCAGCCCTATTTGACTCCGGCTCTGGAAGCCGGCCGATCACGGATCCAGACGATTTTTGAGAACCGGCTGCGCGAAGCAATTCAAAACCAGGGAGGAAACACCTGATGCCCGCTCCGCGGCTTCATGAAACGCTTATCGCTGAAAGGATCGTTGAGCTGATCGATCAAGCCCTATCCGGACCCATGGGGCTTAAGGTCGTCACGATCGGCGCCATGGAATTCTTCCCAGCGCTCGAGACACTTTCCGGAAACGTTCCGGCGGTCTTCGTGAAGCCGTCGCCATCAACGAATCTGGAACGTATCACGACCGGCCAGACGTACCGGATCGCCTACAACTTCCGCATCGTGTTCGTGAAAAGCTTTGAGCCCAATGAAGAGATCGTTCGGCAAAAGACAGTCGAAACCCAGAAGATTGCGGAACTCTTGATCGACAACGTCGACCTTGGGGGGTTGGCTCTTCCCAATGGGCAGATCCTTTTCACGACACTCAGGGCCATTGAATGGGAACCGTCTGAGGATAACCTCGCGGCAAGCTTGAATGCCGATATGACCGCGACGGCCCTCATTTTTTCTGTCGAAACCAGTAGCCGAAAGTAGGAGGACGATATGCCTTTCGCAACAGAACAGAAAAAGTTCGGATTCAAGAAAGAAGCGAGCCGAGGCACGGCCGAAGCCGCGCCGAGTAAGTTCCTGGCGGTCGGCGCGGACAGTGAGCTCACCTACAGCACAGCCCTGATTCCGGACGACAAGATCCGTGGGTTTAAAGAACGATTCCCATCGGTGCCCGGCGTCAAGGAAGGAACCGGCAGTTTGGCTGCCGTCGATGTTGAGGCTTCCACCGTGGGCGATCTCTTATTGGGGGGTCTGGGAAGCGTGGTCACCGCGCAGCCGGACGCCGCCAACTCGCCGACCGTGTTCCGGCACACCTTCGCGCGTCTGAATAGTCTGCTCATGCCCTCCTTCACGTTCTTCGTAGACCGGGGCATATCGATCAAGCGCTATCCCTTGACCATCATCAAGAAACTCACCTTTGCGGGGGCCGTGGACGGCAAGGCGCAGGTCGCGGCCGACCTTCTTTTCAAGACGGAAGAGCCCGGATCCGCTTTTACGCCCGCCCTGGGATCACCCAAGCCGCTGATGTTCTTCCAGACGGACTTTAAGGTGGATGGGGTGACGGACTTAAATGTCAAAAGCTGGTCGCTTTCCATCGATAACGGATCGGTGGCGCAGCGTACGCTCAATCAATCGCGCGATGCCAAGGACATCGTCTCGCCCGGTCGTTTCGTAATCGACGGCGGCCTTGAGATCTACTTTGAAACCGACACTCAAAGGCAGAAATTCCTGGCGGCCGATGCGGCGGCTCTGGACCTCCTGCTCACGGGAGACATCATCGAGGACGCTTTCAAGAACCAGCTCGAGTTCAAGGTTCCCGAAATTCGCTACTCCGCCTATCCCTACGGAAGCATCGAGGATCTGTTGGGCGCCAAAGTCGTCTTTCAAGCGCAGTACAACGCGGCCGCCGGCTACAGCCTGCAGGCCGTCCTGACCAACGCCGTGAGCGGTTACTAACGATGACGGAGCCCGTCACCGCCGTTGCTTTGAAGGAAAGACTCAAGAAAGAGAAGACGGTCGAGGTTTCTCGGCTGACGTTTCGCATCCGGAAGATCCCGTTGCTCCTCTTGGCGGAAGAGTCCGACGACCTCTGGGATCTGGCCCGGCAAGGACAAGAGATCCTGACGCAAAAGATTAAGTCGCTTTTGGCGAGTCCCACGCTGCCGCGCATGCGCCGGATCCTGCTTAAAGGGGTTGTCCAACCGCACCTGACGGAACTCGATGACGAAGACGCCGTGAGCGTCGACCTTGTTTTATCGGATTACCAACTTTCGTCTTCGCTCTATATTCACATCGTCAATTTTTCCTTGGAAAGTTAGGAGGCATGTCGCATGGCGGGTTTTGAAATCCTTTTTGAAGCCACCGACCAAGCCTCGCCGATCATCGAAAAGCTTTCCAAGCAGATGCTTGAAGCCGCTCAGAGGTCGGAACGGTTTGCAGGTGACATCGCCGTCGCCTCGCAAAAGGCGGACGAGAGCCTTTCCAAGATCCATCCCAAAGCGACCCAAGCCGCCGGTTCCTTGGCGGCTCTGGAACAGGCGAGCAATCAACTCAAAACACAGCTCCTTGGATTTGCCACCGTCGCCGGGATCACTGCCTTCTTTAAAGACTCGGCCGAGGCCGCATTAAGTGAACAAGAAGCTCTGCGGCGGCTGGGATTTGCCGTGGAGGCTACCGGGAGCTCCTTCGGCAGTCAGAAAGACAAGATTCTCGCCTTCGCCAAAGAGCAGCAAGACCTAACGCAGTTTTCAGATACCCAAACCTTCGAAGCCATGGGACGTCTAGTCCGCGTGACGGGAGATGTGGGTCAGGCCATGCAGGCGACTAAACTCGCCTTCGGTTTGGCATCGGCCTCCGGGCGGGATTTCAACAGCATCATCGACCTGCTCGGCCCGATCTTAAACGGCGACGCCTCGCGGCTTCGTGCGCTCAAAAATGAGTTCGGGGCCTTTATCGGGGATGCGAATACGGCACAGGAGGTGATCGAGGCACTCTCCAAGCGGTTCTTGGGAGCCGCTGAACAGCAAACCGGCTATGGCCGCGAGCTGGCCTCCCTGCGGAATAAGCTCGAGGATTTCCAAGAGACCGTCGGCACGGGCGTTCTCCCGGCCATCCAAGTGCTCCTTCAGGGAGTTCTTCGCGGCGCCCAGGCCTTTGAGTATCTGGGGTTGGCCATCGCGAGTGTTGCGGCTCTCTCCGCCACCCATATCCAAGGTACCTTCCAAGCCCTGGGCAAAATCCTGACCGGCAATTTTTCTCAGCTGCCGGGGATCGTTCGTGAGACCACCGGTAAATTCAAAACCATCTTAGAAGAGAGCGAAAAACAAGCGACGGACATCACCAAGCGCTACTCCCGTGACCGCCAGGACGTCGCCAAAGAAGAAGGTGACCTCAAAGCCAAAATAACCAAGAAATCCATCGAGGACACCCGCAAAGAGCAGGAGGAAAAAGAAAAAGACGTCAGAGACGCACACGAGAAGGTGGTCCGCCTGGAATCGGAGCGGCTTGAGCTTGAAAAGAATCATGTGGAAGCAAGACGTCTCCTCGTCGATCAGGAAAAGCAGGACCGCCTTCGGCAATTTGACGAGCTGAAAGAAAAAGGGCTCATTACGGAACAGGAGCTCACCCAAGCAAAAGTAAATGCCAACGAAGTGGCGCGACTGGAACTCGAAAAGGCCAAGCAGGAGCAGATCAAAGGTTTAGACGAGGTGGCTGAGACAGCCAAAGCAACGGGCGACGCTCTGGCTTCATCTGTCGGCAAAGGCGTCGCTGACATGATTCTGGAAGGCAAGAGCTTTGAGAGCGCGATGACAGGCGTTTTCAATACCGTCCTTCGAACCGCCATCGAGACTTTTACGCGGATCGCGATTGAAGCGGCCATCGCCAGGGAGGCCGCCGAGGGCGCGGCATTCGCCGGAGGAGGCGGGGCGGGGTTTGCCATTTTAGGAGGGCTTGCTCTCTCGAAGGGCTTCAAATTCGCCGAAGGCGGAATTGTCACCAAACCCACCGTTGGTTTGGTCGGTGAGGCAGGCCCCGAAGCCGTCATCCCGCTTGACCGCATAGGCGGGTTCGGCAAGACCGAGGTCACAATCCAGCAGACCAATAACTTCACCATCAATGGCGGCGCGAGCGACGAGCAGGTCAAAGACATCATGCGCAAGATCTCAGACGTTACGCGCAGCGGCGCCGCCGAAGGAGCCGAGATGGTCAAATCGATCCTCTCGCGCTCCGATCGCGTCTCGAAGCAAAGTGTTTGACCATGAAAACGGTTTCCGATGCCTACAAAGACGCCCAGAACTCCAGCCTGATTTACCCGGTCAGGAAAGTGGAGCTTTACCGCCGCCTTGCTGACGGCAGCGGTTGGGAGAGCGCCCCCACGGATGTAACCACCGAAGTCGTGCGCCTGGACAGGCTTTCCTGGAAGCTCGACACCGACGCGCTCAACGAATTCAAGGCTTCCAATATCCGCATTGAAGTCGAGAATACGGATCGGCGATGGGACGACGATTCCATCGAACGGTTTGCCGGCTACCTGCGTTTCAGATCAAAAATCCGGATCTCGTTGGGTCTCAAGGTGGACGGCGCAGAAGAAATCTCCCCGGTATTCACGGGAGTGATTGAGGATGCCGTGGAAAGCTCCGACAAGCCGACCTTGCAGCTCGATGTCGAAAGCCTGGATGCTCTACTGCGGACCCGGACCGCCGAATCTGCGGCGATTCCGGTGACGGACGAGCTTCTGGGGATAGGCGACGGCGTCATATCCGAGTTCACGACGTCGCGCTTTCCTGTCGGCGCCATAAAAGAAGTGCGCGTGGGCGGTGTGCCGGTGCGGTTGGGCTTGCGCTATAACGCCTCGGGGTTAAACGATCCGTCGCGGCCGGCCAAAGTGTCCTTTGTCTCGATCCAGCCGGGCCCGGGCGAAGAAGTCCGCGCGGATTATCTGGTCTGGAAGAAAGACCAGCGCATCGAGCAGGTGGCCTCGGACCTCATGGCCATCGTCCCGCAAGTGCCGGTCGCCCTAATCGAGCCGGTGGTATTCGACCCTCCGGCCCAACGACAGATCCTCCACTCGCTTCAGGGCGACTTTGAAGCCTACGATCTGCGGCTGGCCAAAGTGGTCGAGGAAGACAGCCCGCCCGAAGATGACGGCAAAATCATCATCGATCCTTTTGATTCACGAACAGAATGGGAAACCGGGACGCTCAGCCGAATCAATTCCCGGCGCGTGGCCGGCGGCATCGCGCCGCAGTGGACGTCGCAGTATGAGGGTGACTTTCTGCCAGGCGATGAGGAAGTGCAGGTCGAGGGCGTGGCTTTCGGCAGTTGGCAGGACCTCCAGAGCACTCCCGGCATCGCTACGCGCACGGCGTCGAACGGGATTCTATCCGTAAGTCAGGCGGGCCTGAGCGACTACTTCATCAAAAACGGCCTCGAAGGCACGAGCCTCTCGCGCATGGTCTTGGCGCGGATCCGTGTGACCAATGTAACGGCAAGCCGCGTCGAGATCGGCACCCGCGTACCGGGCGGTTCTCCCGAGCGCGGAGCATCGATCTGGTTTGAAAGCCTCTCGGCGGTGCGCGTGCGGACCGGCGGAACCGAATTCGGTCCGTTTAATGTGGACGTCACCCAATTTCATAATTACCGCCTAGTCCTCACGATGGCCAACGCCAACTCGGGAACTTGGGTGCTGTTTATCGACGGGACACAAGTGGGGACCGGGGCGGTGGGGCAGGCCGATCTTTTCATGTTCCCGGGGATCTTCCTGCATTCCATTGCGGGCTCAAGCGGCTGTGCGTTCGCGATTGATTATCTGCGCTTCTACGGCGAGGGCACCACTTTCCCCGTGGGCACCTGGACGCTGGTGATCGATTACAGCGGTCATCTGGCGGGACTTGTCCAAGCGTCTCTCATCAACACTTTGGGTCCCTTCTTCGCGGTACCACAGGGCAATGCCGCCGGCAGCCAGTTCTCTTTCTCATGGAGCGCCGATGGAACTACCTACGGCACCGAGCAAGCCGTCACCATTGGGGCAAACATCGGAACCTTTGTCCCAGCCAATGCGCCGCGCTACGTCAAATTCAAAATCCAAATCACGGCCGATGACAACCCGACGCTCGTCGCCGTCAGGAACCTGTTCTTGCCGGCCTTGGCCGTCTCCAACATCATCGACGCGGGAAGCGGCGTTGTTTCCTGGGAGACATGGAAAGCCACGAGGGACACCGGCAACGGCTCAATCAAGCGCTTCACAGCGGCCGTTGCCGCCACACCGTCTGGATTCGGTTATTACCGCGCGGTCACGCCGTCGGACTATATCGAAAGCGATGACGCCGCCCAACTGGACAACGCGGCGGCAGAAAGACTCGCGCTGATCACACTCATGGCGACGTCAGGGTTGAATTCACCGGCCTTACGGGAAACCGTTATCGACTTCACCACCCGGACGGTGCTCGTGTCCATGGTGAACCTGGGAACTCGAACAGTCTGGGACGTTCTGACGGAGCTGGCCAAGATCGCGGACTTTGAAATCGGCTTGGACGGCGAAGGAAAGTTCTTCTTCCGCAACAAGAGCCCGGGCGCAACTCCCGTCTTGACGCTGGACGGTTCCAATCTCGAGAAAGTGCAGTCCTGCTCACCCGGATGGGATCGGGTCTACAACAGCATTCGGTCCACGTTCGGCTCCTATGTTCGTGAGATCGATCCTTCCACCGAAGGCGAGCCCTCGCCGACCAGCATCGACCGCTTCGGCGCGAGATCCCTTTCGGTCGGCGGCGGCAGCTTGGTATTCCAGACCGATGTCGATTTGGCCACAGTCATGGCCAGGCGATATTTCTCCCGCTACAAAGAGCCCAAACGCCGCGCTACGGTCGTCGCCCGCTTTATGCCGGAGCTGGAGTTGGGCGACCGAGTGGCCGTCACCCTGCAGATCCCCCGGCAGATCCTTGAACCCTTTGAGGCACGGATCCTAGGCGTGGCCCATGACCTCATGAACATGCGCACCGAACTCGACCTGATTGCTGCGGACTGATATGCCGAAACTGACCTTCAACAAGAAGACGGACTGGGACCAAGCGGTCGAAAACAGCGGCCTTGTCACGGCCGACACCGGCGTGGTCTTATCCTCCAGTGCCGCCCCGCTGGCTCTTGCCGACGATTTCAACGACGGTGTCCGAGCTTCCGAATGGCTCACGCATTTGGACCAGGTCGTCGACTTTTCTTATTTCCCGTCACCCACGCAAGCGCAGGTCAACAGCCTGAACATCAATCAACTCGGCACCAATAAACTGGCGCAGACTTTCACACCGGACGCGAATAAGACCGTAGTCGCGGCCGCCATGATTCTGCAGGCGCGAGGGTTCCTGTTGGCAACCGACACGGTCACGCTCGAACTCCGAAACACGGATGGGTCCGGTCTGCCGGGATCTACGCTCCTGGCCTCCGTAACCAAACCTGTCTCCGACTGGTTTGGGGAAGCATTTGGTTCAGGTCCCATGTGGGTGACATTTCAGTTCGGCGCGCCGGTCACTCTGACTTCGGGTGTGAAGTACGCGCTCGTTCTCGTGCCGAGCTGGACGCCCAGCACGTCCAACTGGGCGGAGATTACGGGGGACGGGCGAGAACTTTATACCGGCGGCGATGCACTGAGGTTCGATAACGCTCAAAACGCCTGGTTTCCGGCCGTCTTTGGGCTGAAGGATTTCTACTTCCGTTTTTATAAGACGGTGCCGAGGAGCAAACCCACCGAGGCGGGCGGCTTCCTCACATTTGATTACCTGGCAACGTCGGGATCCCCGGACCACGTCCATACCGTCCGGAATGTCGCGCAAGGCGGCTTTGAGTTCGAGACTCGTTTTCGAAGAAGATTGCTCGCGCCGAACTTTAACACAGGCATGTTCTCCTTCGCCCTTTTGCAGGGCGTAAGAGAAGTGGTCGACGGCGCCGCACGGGAAGCCAAAGTCCTCCATGAGTTCGTGATGACGATCACCCAGAACGGGATCATGAACTGGGACGCTCGAATCAAGAACCAGGCCGGGCAGGACGTCTTTCAAGGAACGGCCAGCTGGCCGGTTGTCGTGAATCAGGGGATGATCGCGCCCGACGGACAGATCTTTACCCTCAAAGTGACGAAGAGCGGAAACGGCGTTGTGTATCTCCTGTACCACTCGGATAATCCTGCGAACGTTCTTCTGCAAACACAAGTCTCGCCTGCCGTCAGAATGCTCGCGGGCGACATCTTCCTGGAGATCGGCGGTCCCGTAGGCACCAACGGCGCGTTCGGCTCTGCCATCGATGTCGATTACGTGAAGCTGAATGCGCCGCCGGTCGAGGTCCCGACGGGATTCTTGCGGATGCGGCACAGCTTTGGGGTAAAGACCAAGCTCGACAGTCTGGAATTGAGAAGACTGCTCCCAGCGATCGGAGACAAAGTCGAAATTCAACTCCGGTCTGCCGCCGGCGCAGCGGCGCTCGATGCAGCATCCTTTGGCCCAGTCATCACGACGACGCCGGGTTCCTTTGATCCAGGGAACCCACAAGCCGAGTTTGAGAAAGCCCTGCTCAACCTGCCCTCTGCCGAGTTTTGGGAGTCCAAAATCACGCTGACGCGGGCGTCTCCATCTCCCAATCTTGAAGAATATTCCCTCAGCTTCACGCCTGAGACTGTGGAGGCTGTAACCATTGAGGAAGCAGAACCGCTCACAATTCGCCGACATATCAAGTCGATTGAGAACTGGAACAGCTTTATTGAGAAATCGTCTTCGGTGGCCATTGTGGCGGCGGTTGGAGGTGGCGGCATGGCGACGCTTTCGCCGGTCTTCCAGGATCTCTTCGATGATTTTGTGATCGATCCTGTCTGGGACGTCTGTGGAAGAAGCGCCACCGTCTTTGAGTCCTTCGATCTCTTGCGGATGGCCATTGCGAATACGGATTCGGAGGCGATGCTGGTTAAGCATGCGGCCATTCCCACAGCTTTCCATATCACCACGCGCTGGCGAGTGGAGAACTCCGGCAGCCTACCCGCCAATGACGACTTCGCCATGAACGTAGTCACGGTGTTCAACTCTCCAGCATCTCCCGTGCCGAATGATCTGCGTTTCGGCGGCATCGCGCCCGGCAGCCACCATACCGTGATCGTCCGTTGGGCACGAAAAGCCAACGGCAGCAAGCGTTTTTCCTTCATCGCGCTCAGGTCCGATAGCCAGTTCGTGAGTTGGAACGGCACGGCCTGGGTGACCGGCGGCGCGGTTGAGAATGTAATCCCTGCGGGTAAGGAAGAGACGCAATGGTCATTTGAACTGGCGGTCGCAAGCGGCAATCTCACCATCAAGGCAAGGGACGACCAGGGAACTATTCGGTTCGATACTTCCGGGCAGCCCTTGGCGATCAAGATCGCCGATTTGCAGCCATGGCTAGTTTTGGGCGACAGCAACCTGGACATGCCTGTAGGCGGGAACTATCTCTACGACTCGGTCGAAACCGACATTCCGGTAACAGGGACGACAAGCGGTTTTATTCGCTTCAGAGAAGGCCTGGGAGCTCGTGGCCGTTTGGGCAAGCTCAAGATTTCACCCACGTTGGTAAGCGCCGGGCAGATCTCGATCAAAGCGCGATCGGCGGACAGTTTGGACGCCCTAATCGCAGCGCCGTTCCAAAGCACGGGGCAATTCGCTCCGGATCCCGCGGGCAACGAAGCGGAACTGGCCGTTGCGCCGGCCGCCTTCTTCGAGATCGAGCTCGGCCTCTTCTCGTCATCGCCTGGTCCGGAAATATTCCTTTTCACGTGGGAGATCGAGGCGGTGCTGGAGGATAACCCGCTTGTCCTCTCCTTGGACGTCGTCGATACCAATTCAGCCATCGTTTCTGCGATCAACACCACGCCTGCGGAAGATCAAACGACGGTGCCTTATGTTAAAGACGGCGATTCTTCCACGCAGTGGATCTCCACCAATAGCCAGGAAAGCTTCGGCATCGGCTGGACGATAACCCTCGGGTTCCGTCGGGCGGGCGCCCCTGTTGAGGAGATCATCGACACGATCATTCTTCGCAACACCAATTTCGGCAGAGTCGACGTCGAACTCTCCAAGATCGGATTCAACAGCCGAAAAATGGTTTGGAGCGGAGAATTGCTGGCGTCCGACGTGATCCTGCGCTTCGATCCCTATCAGTCCTCCAACATCATCATCTATATCACCGGCAGCCGGACCCCGAATGAGAAAAAAACCTTGGGGGAAGTCTATGCCGGTCGTCTACTGGCGGTTCTCCCCAATTTCGATGAGTACGAGCCCAAGCGCGAGCTGGTGGAGTCCGGCAGCCTGCGCACATTGGGCGGCAAGCTGATCACCTTTCGCGGACGAGACAAGTACACGTCACGCTGGCGGGTGTCGCAGGTGGCGCGAGAAAACAAAGATCTGATCGAGCAGGTTTTCAAAGAGAATCCGCTGGTCACGTTTTGGCCGGAGCCCAAGTACCGGCCCAGAGACCTTTTTGACGTCGGATGGAGCGTGGAGACCATCCCCTTCGCCTACAGCGACGTCGTCAAAACGGCAGGCTATACGCTTGAAGCAGAAATGAAGGAATAACGGAGGCAACACTATGGCTGATGAAACTGCATTGAAAGACGGAAACCGAAATCCGACGCTGCTCTTTGAAAAGGACGGCGAGATAAAGCGAGTGTCGAATACCAACCCTTTGCCTGTGACAGGAATGACGGGTTCAGGTGGACCCCTTGAAGTCACCGGCACCGGCGGCGGGCCTGTGCAGGTGGCGGGGAACGTAGGCATTAATGGCACTGTCCCTGTCAGCGGCACTGTTGGTGTGAGCGGCACGATTCCCGTGAGCGGGAACGTTGGGATCAATGGAACAGTGCCTGTGAGCGGCACTGTCGGGATCAGCGGAACGGTTCCGGTTACCGGGACAGTCTCGTTGACTCCTGATGCGACACTGACCGAGACGCGAGAGCAGACCGGACCTCTTGCCAGCTTTACGCTCGTCACGCCCGCCGCAGGGAAACGCCTCTTGATCAAAGGCATGTGCACCATCGTGGATGGCGCGAGTGGTTATGACGCGGGCATTCGCATGGCCGGCGGCAAGACGCTTCATAAAGTCTTCCGAAGCGATCAGCAGGGCGTCTATGTCGCAGCCAACTATCTGGGCGCCGTCAACGAAGCTTTGACGGGCTTCGCCAACGGCATGGGCGGCGGTGTGCGAAGCTTTTTCCTCGTGAATTACCAAGAGGTGTGATCGTGGCAGGCGAAGCGCATTCGACCTTGGAGCGGCTCTCCGCGCTCGAGGCCAAGACGGATCAGATGCTGTCCGAAGTGGCCCTTCTCCGGGCATCGTTTGTTTCCTTGGAAAGGTACCTCCTGAGCCATACCAAGGAGATCGAACGTTTGTCTACGGAGATGTCCATCGTTAAGCAGATCGGTATGTGGATTTTTGCTCCTTTCCTGGGGACATTCGGGATCGGCGCGCTTCTGGCGATTTATTTGGCATTGAAGAAGCCATGAGCATCGATAACATTTCCGATCTTGTGATCGACAAGGCGCATTCCCACCCGTGGAAGGGCATCGTCTGGCATCACAGCGCAAGCCCGGACGGCCAAACGCGGGACTGGGGCGGGATCGTCAAATATCACACCTCGTTCCGGGTGGACTTTGAGATCGTCACCGAAGAGGAATTCAATCGGCGGCTTCAATGTGGGCTCGGCAAAACATTCCAGCGGCCGTGGCGGGCCGTCGGCTACCACGGCGGCACAGAGTGGGTGGACGGTAAGGTCGTGTTCAATTGGGGTC
>MGUR01000057.1:18445-19282 GCA_001800075.1 Elusimicrobia bacterium RIFCSPLOWO2_01_FULL_59_12 | reverse complement strand
CGAACCTTTTCAATACGGAATACCTGGGTTTGTGCGCGATCGGCAGCTTCGATGCCGAACCCCCGAAGCCGGAACATTGGGAATTTAATCTGCAGGTGACCCGCGCACTCATGCTGGCCTTCCAGATTTCAGCCAACCGAGTGATCGGACACCGCGAAGTCTTCGTGCGCCTCGGCGTGCCGGTGCAAAAATCTTGTCCGGGCCGCGCCTGGTCGATGGACACCTTCCGTGCTTGTTTATGAGCTTCCTGAAAACCGCAATGCGATTAGTAGCAGCGATCCCCAAGAGCGACTTCGCGCAGAATGTCGCCCGGGACCTCAAGTCGCTGCGAGTCATCTGGAGCTGGATCTACTGCGCCCTCTACGTTTGGATGTGTGTATGGGCCACGCTGTATTACCCGGAAGCCATTCAAACCGCGATCACCGTTACCGGCGGCGTCGTGTCGGTCATCTTCACCGGCTATATCTTCACGAAACACCTTTCCCGTGGCCGAGCCGAATCCCTCACTCAGACGCCGCCGCACCTAGTGACCGATGACGCGAGTGATTGATGTGCTCGGAAGTTTGAGAGCGGTCATCGTCGGAATCATCCGCCGTCCGAAGGACGCCTTGATCGTTGTTTTGCTCTTGCTCTTTGCAGTAGCCGCTTGGAAATTGAAGGTTGAGCGCCGGAAATCCGAGGAACTGGCTGGAAAGGTCGAGGGCCTCCCGCCCGGCACGCAACAAATAATCCAGATTGCGCATGACCGCGTGATTACGCGCTGGCGCGATGGGCCAACCAAGATCGAGTACCAGGATCGGTACCTGCCTCCGGAAGGAAGCCTCCAGGTGATCACCA
>MGUR01000057.1:12900-18409 GCA_001800075.1 Elusimicrobia bacterium RIFCSPLOWO2_01_FULL_59_12 | reverse complement strand
TACTGGAAGCGGTACAGTGCCTTGGTTGGAGTCACTAGCCAATTCGCCGGCCTTTCTTTTTCTCGCCATGTGGACGATTTCACACCTTTTCACAACCTCGAGCTCTTCGGTTTGGCGGGCCTTTCTTGGCGCGGCACCTTTCGCTTCGGGATGGGTGTCCGAAGCAACTTTTGACGTTCCCCGTTAACCGATCAATAAAGGAAGATCAAGAGGTAATACATTTGTTTGGTACAGGGCAGACCTGTTAAAATCGCATAGCAAATTCGGTGCGAATTTTAGACCCACTTGTCGGAGGCCTTTCTGCTCACGCTCGGAATGTGCCTAGATTTAACACCAAATTTACATTTAAGGTCCTTTGATTTAACAGTAGGCTGTTAGACTCAATTGGAGCCAGAAGCTCCTATTTCATGGCACCTTTATTTCGCATCGGAACCCAAGCCAAGCAATTCCTGGCTATTTTTTTATCGGCATGTCTGATTTCGACTTCCGGGAACTTAGCCGAGGCTGTGAAACTGACATCCGCCCGATCTTCTGCATCGAGCTTCCGTCCGCAAATCGATTTGAATCCCCCGGGCGCTCTTGGCTACCTTGTCGATTACTTCGGCGCCAATAGTGCACCTTCCGACAAGCAAAAACTCGTAATTCTTATCCAAGATCTTCACGTTAATTACGGCGTCCAAAGAAATATCGCTGCGCTTCTGGATTTCTTCGCTAAAAAACTACCAGTCAAGCCGACGACTCTTGGATCTTCTCTGCCCTATACGCTGGCGGTTGAGGGTGCTTCGGGACCAATCGATATCTCCGTAATGGCCCTTTTCCCGGATCAAAAAATAAAACAGAAGGCTCTCGATTACCTTATGCACGAGGGAGAGCTGACCGGCATGGAATACTTTGCAGCCATGCGCGGTGTTCCTAATCTGCTGGTCGGCGTTGAGGATGGCCGGTACTACAACATTCACCGCGAGCTCTTCCGAAAGACGATTGAGAACCGAATACAGCTGGTCCACATGTTGCGGGGTATTCAGGCGGACATTAAGGCCATCGGTCCCAATGTGTATTCTAAGGATTTGCGATCTTTCCAAGAAAAACTCGATGCCTTTGATGAAGGCAGATTAGGGATTCAAGAGTTAACAGCTTGGCTGGCTGCAGAGGCTCAGCCGATGGGTATTGATGTCAGTGGCCTTCGCAACCCACGTGCCAATGATCACTTGGTTGATGCCATCGAGTCCTTGGCATTCATTCTCAAAATCCAGAAGGCAACAACGCAGGAAGAGCGGGATCTTGTCCAAGTGGAACATGATCTCGCTATTCTGATTAAAGTTGCCAACCTGCAAGCCACGGAGCAAGAAGTACGTTCCTTCTCTCCTCGATTGGGCCAATTCGTCGTTCTGTGCCATTCCCTATTAAAGTCGCACGGTCTTAATGCCCTTGATGAGGTCAAGATTCGGGAATTGATTTCTACGAGTGTCGACTACTATGTCATGGCTCTAATGCGTAACAGGCCAATGGTCGACAACACATTGGCGTTGCTTGGAGTTCCGAAGGATGATCAGAGTAAACCCGCTATCAACCACGGTCGCGGAAATCGCAATCGTCAACCCCGGAAGGGTCTATCGCCGACTCCCACCGAGCGGCATTTTCCGGACACTGCAGTACTGGTTGCGGGCGGTTTTCACACCAAGGCCATCACCCAGCTTTTGCGTCAGAGAAATGTCTCATATCTAGTAATCACGCCGAACGTCGATAAGATCGCATTCTCCGATAACGACCTTTACGTGAAACGTCTCAAAGGCGAAGTTCTTACCGAAGAACAAGTTATCACGGGCCCATTGCGTCGATCTAGTTCATCCTCAGATCTTGCCGCTTCGCTTTTCCATAGATCTTCCGGCCTTGCAGTCGGTGTCGGTTTAGTGACTGCGAGCGTGTTTTTAACGTCGGCACTTGTTGCCAGTGCCCATGGCGTTGATCTTTCAAGTTATTTACCCCAGTTTATTCAAACCAATCTTCTATCGATGATGCACCTGCAAGGTGTGCCTGAATGGATTGGGCATATACATCGTCTCTTGCCGGCAGGAGCCACGGGTGCTGCGTCTCTCGCCACAATACCACTCATTGCTGCCCCTGCTTCTCGGGGCGATATAGTTACGCGGAGGGCGAAACCTCAGGATACGATGTCAAATGCCAAATCTGGCGAAACTCCCTTATCGAACGCTGCCACACAGCTCTCTCTTTCAGGAAGGCCAAAATCTGATTTTGATTTTCCGAGCGCCTTTACCACCAAGCCCGGCAGCAATCTTGTTGACTGGCTCGCAGAAGCCCAGCGGCGTGCAATCAAAAGTACTCCCGGAATTTCGCGAGGGGGCCTAATCTCTATAACCGGCAGCGTCGCATATGCGAACTGGCATCGCGCCGGAGACATCGATGCAAGAATTTATTTCGACACTAACAATTCTTACTCTGATCAAGACCGGCAAAAAATCAATTCCCTGATACATCGAACATTGATCGAACTTGAAAAATTAGCAGGCGACTACGGCTTATTGATCGAACACAAAGACAATTCCCTTGTACTCGTTGACAGACAGAATACGAAGCACCGATTAGAGCTGGAGCTTTCCTACTCAACTTTTAAAGAGTTGGACGTATTGGAGCCACTCTTCGGCGGATTCAATCCAAGTGCCTCCTATTTTGCTACACCGGAAGCGACCCAATCTTTAGATCACGTTCTGGGCAGCCTTCGGCTTCGCCGGATTAGTTTATTCGCGAAGAACCTCTACTACACCCTGTATAACGCGGTTGGAAACATGGGGACAAAAACCAGAGCTTATGGACGCCTTGCCGTTCTAAGCATGCTGATCGAGGAGACTTACCGAGCCCTGGGTCTAAGCTACGAGGGCCCTAAATCAGCGGATTTTGTCAAACTGCGCCGCACGGGACGAGGACCTGAACCCACCAGTTATCTTAAGAGTGACTATTTTCCCCCGCCGAGCATTTTTGACGATCGCCAAAACTCCAGGGCAGACCTTTTACAGAATGGATTCGAAAAATTGGTCATTCAGCAAAGAGATTCAATGCGCAAAACCTTGGCTGGTCATATGGCTTTCGATTTCGGTGGCTTGGTTAGGGAACTGGCTGCGATGGGTGTCCCAGAATCAACAACGCATGAGGCTATTGATGAACTGCAGTCCGGATTTGCTGTCCCGTTTGGCTTCGAGGGAACCGCCGGCCAGGCTCAATTGGAATCCCTGAAAACGGATTTTGCAGTACTGATAAACGGCAAACTGGACGAGTATCGGCGAGGACTAACGGATTCACCGGAGATGGTCATTTACGAAATAGGTTTAGGTAGAAAACCGACAGAAACATCAGCAATCATCAATGCTTTTTATGACAGTTTGCGAGAAATAATCGGAGAAGATGCTGCAAAGGGATGGACTGTTCGACTTATTGGTATCGATTCAAACAAGAAGTCAATAGAAACTGCGACCGCCGAATTACAACTGCTGGAAACACAACTTAAAGAGAGAGGCTTCAATAACTTTTCTGTCCATTTTGAACAAGCGAATGCTCTCGACGAGAATAGACTGCGGACAATTCGGGAGGATGTGGGACATGGTAAAAGAGCTGACTACATCTTTCACCGTAACGTAACTTACGCGAACGCCTTCGCCCCCCGCGACATGCTGGATGTAAACCACATTACGTCCGAAGATCGGAGCAACTTAAAAGCAGCTCTGAATATCTACATCCAGTTGCAAAATCTTATCAACGTATTCGGGAAGCCAGGGGGTCGATATATTACGGAGCCGGTTCCTACAGCTTTGCGAGAAAATCGTAAACACTTGGTCGTCCCGGGGGCTCATATTGTAAATGACGGTAATTTTACGGGAACCGGCCTTTACGAGTTGGCCGATCCCAGTGAAATGCCAAACACAACGTTTAAAGCATTCTTGATCGGTATTGAGGAATCAGGGCAAACCGATCAACGTGCGCCCAAGGGCCAAATGGGTTGGTTGTCGGGGGTGCGTCAGAAATCTCCCGCCGTAGCGAACAGCATCGAAACGGCAATCATAACAGCCTTATGGTTGGCCGGAATATCTCTCGGTATTCACAGCGCCCTGCTATTGGTGTTCGTAGGTTCCATCTTTTCTGTTTTACATATTGGGCGGGTAACTTACGCTAACGGCAAATCGGAATCGTACGGGCTCAAGCACTTTATTCCTCTTGCATTAGCTGGTGTTCTCTTTGCTTTACCCTTCGCGGCCTTGCCCTTGGACCCGTCTCTTTCCTTGCTGGCCATTGCAAAGCTCAGTGCAATCGGGGCTCTTGCCAGCCATCTCCTTCATTTTGGGATCTACAATCCCCATCTCACTCGGTGGTGGTCGAAGCTCCCAATGGCCACTATGGCCCCCAACGGAAATGCCCAAAGCGGTTTTGTGATTCCTGGAACCCGCCCGCAGGGACAGGGTTATACGCTCAGCATTGACTTGCCGGCGAATGAGCAAAAGTATCAGCTTCAGCAGGACAAGAGAGCCAAGAGCATTGACTATTTTCACGAGACTATGGGAATAGTGGATTCCCGGTCAATTGAAATGCCTCGCACTTATCAGGAGGTTAAGGAAATCGTCGACGTGTTATTGGAGGCGGCCGGTCTTGATCCGAATTACTTTATTTTCCATCTGCTGGATACGGAAGAAACGAATGCCTTCATCGTCCGGCATTCCAATCATCTGTTCCTCAATATTGGACTTGTGAAGTACCTCATCGACAAAGGAGGTAACAGGGATTCGCTGGCTTTTGTTCTGGCGCACGAAATTACCCACATAGCTCAGAATCGCGATGACTTTGACCATGGGAAGGCCGGGTTCCCAAAGGACTTCAAAGACCTGCCGACAACTTTTGTCGACAATTATGCCGATGAATACGACGCGGATTGGCGGGCTCTGAAACTAATGGACAAAGTCTATGAAATGACTAACGGGAGAATTGGTTTCGCCATCAATCAGGCCACCTTCCTATTTCAACATCTGGACCAGGACCTCGAAGAGGATGCACGCCGCAATCCTGACCGGCCTTGGTGGGAAAAGATCCAGACCAAGTTTGGAACCCATCCACAGATCAAAGAACGAATACGCAAATTTGAGCATTTGATGAACAGCCTCTATTGGAGAGGCTACTTCAAAAAGCCAACTCCCTTCTCCAACGATCTTGTTCAAGAAATCCAGGCTGGAACACGTCGATATCGTTTCAAACGGGGTGCCCAGACGCTTCGATCGATGAATGAGTTCAGAGCGCTGCTCAATGAAGCGACTTCCATAGAGGAGCTCGAATATTTAGTGGCCTATGCTTTTGAGAGAGTTCGAACCTATCAGGCAAACTTCGATTTCAACCAAGCATTCCTGCTGGCAGATCAAAAAGGAGATGAGCTGGTCGCCAAAAGTCCAGAGCTGCTACCCTATTATTTCTTCATATTTTCGGCACTCGCCAGATATACAGGATTTTCCGACAT
>MGUR01000057.1:0-12888 GCA_001800075.1 Elusimicrobia bacterium RIFCSPLOWO2_01_FULL_59_12 | reverse complement strand
ACTATAAGTATTGGTTTTACGGCTATCGCAAAGCCCCGGAAGGTTCACGAACCAGAGGTAGAGAAACCCTCGAAAACTTCGTTGAAATCTGGGTCGATTCGATAATGGAAGAGATTTCTAAACGAGCTGGCCGGCAACAAATGCGCCCGGAGGAAGTCCTGGCACTCCGCGATATCCTCGAACAACAAAGACAGAGGGTTAAACAGGTTCGGCCAAGGCTAATGGAGGCGAGCAATGTGGGCGGGATGTTCCCTGCCAACCGTGATCTTTTCCACGTCCATAATAATGACATCGCTTGGTTTCTATGGAAAGCTATCCAAGCAAATCCGTCGCTTCATGCGACCTATATCCCTCAGTTGGTGGAAATTTTGAAGGTCCTCTCATTTAACAAAGAGAACTGGGGAGGGTTCCGACAATCCGGTTCCTTACTTCTCAAGTCGACCCGGGCTAAACAATTTGACGAGATCGTGAATGGCCTTAAGCAACTGGCGGACCGAGGGCAGATCGAAAAAGCCGTCATCCTAGACTTGGTAAAGAATTCCAAGCAACTCTACCAACAAGAAAACTTCTCGAAGTATGTAGAGAACGAAATCAAGGGATATCCGCAGGGAGATCTGTTGTCCTTTCCTGGGGACATCATGGGGGATCTCAAGGCATTCACGACGCTATTCCAGGGGCCGGGTGATTTTTACGGCACGGAGATGGTCCGCATATTGCAGTTTCTTATCGGTCGATACAAGCTCTCCGATGCTGACCGGTTTGAATTCCTAGAACAGGCAACAGCGCTCTTTGATAAAGAATTAGGGAAGCAGCATCCCGACATCCATAAGTCGTTGCATTTCGCGACTTCGCTGGACGAATTTCTTCGTGAGACAATCTTACCAGCGAAGCCGACCCCTGGTTTAACACAATTCTTAGAAAAACGAATGGTTGCGGTTGAGCAGAAGAAGAATATTGCGGGCCTTCACGGAGCCAGCTTTCCAATGCAGAAACTTATTTATCTTTACAGCATTGGCTCGGGCGAACCGCCATGGACTCTGCAACATGTTCTCTTTGGTCGGGATAAAGATAACACCGGCAAGGTGTTCATTACCTACCAACAGGGCTTTGATCCCTTTGAGTATGAGTATGGATCATCAGACTACGTTGATGAGGATAGAGGGCGTCTGTATACAGTGTCGAAAGAAAAGAAGGTGCCAGCTCGGCGAATAGATGCTCATCCCCTGTTCGGGGCAAATTTCTCAGCAGACGACCTTTACGCACTTTATCAGGCGCTCACCCATATTCCCGAGCAGAAGGGCCCCCGGAGCGTTCCTAGGATTCGGGATTTCGAGCCGATGAAGAGCACATATGCAGGCATATCAACAGTTGACACATGGGAGGAGTACGTCGTCGTCATTGGGATTGAGAATTTCCTTCGCCGGCAGGGAATCGATACGACTAATATCGGCATGCGTCCACGAGTCTTTGACCCTGGTGAGTATGAGAAGGTGCCATCCTACTACAAGGCATTTACTGGAGAATTGTTTGAGGTCCCCGGCCTAGAGGAAATTGGATTCTTTGATGTGCGCTCCCCGGCGCGGATGGCTGAAAGGCATCGGACATATCATCATGTTCCAACTCGCCCCCAGGCGTTACTTCGTCAGTATTTCAATGACGGATCAATTGATCAAATGTTCGAGAAAGTATTTGGGTTTACTGAAAGGCTCCCTGGATCACTTGAGGAAAAGCTCTCCTATATAGTTCGCCAGCTGCCGCCATCCGTGTTTCGCAATTTCGCGCTTCACAAGTTGCTTCTTGATGAGATTCAGAATGTGCTGCGAAACGGGTCGGGGCGATACAAGCTGGATATGGCCAGGGCATTGGAGCCGGGGTACCTGAAAGATCTCATTCAGGCAGCTTTCACTGCTGAACAACAGACTGAACTTCTTAAGCTGGCAGAAGAGATATTGCCGCATACCATCTGGGATAAGAAGCTGGATGCTGCCAATAGACGAGGAATGATCTCTATCGCAACTGAAGCGATGGGTGGAAAATTGCGCATGACAACGAACCGTCGGATGGCTGAAGAAAGTCAGCGAAAGCGCGAAGAGTCAACCAGCTCTCAGAAGGAAGAAACGGTATATGTCTATATCCCTGCTGATTTCAATTCCTCGGGCTTTACGCCCTATCAGTACTATGTGCCTGGAGGAGTCGAGGCTTCCATCGAGTTTATAGTCCCCGAAATGTTAGGCGGCACCCTTGAGACGTTAGTGGGCGATCCCTCGACCACTTTGTCCGAAAAAATGAAGCATATAGAAGCTCTCTATCCGCGTCCATCACCAGTTCGCGATCAACACTTGGATAACCTCCTCGAATCCTCATCTCTCAGTCCTGAGGAAATTAAGTCCTTCGCAGCTTTATTCGCGAATCCTTCTTTGGCCGAGAAACATGCCTTGAGGGCTTTGGAGCTCGAAAGAGATTTATCAGCAGAGCAGTTTGCGGATCCGGAATATGAGCTGCAACGGATCCTCTATTACTTCCCTGATTTCAGCTACATGCGCGATGACATTTTGATGAATTACATAGACAACCAAGTGTCTCATCCTGAACAATTACGGAAAGTTCAATCTCTCCTACTTCAATTCCAAGACAACGTTCGTCAGGAAGATGCACGTAACCGAATTTTTGGACACGACATCATCCAAACTATTTTTGGGGATTACTCCTTTAACGCCGAGATGAAGAAGGACTTTTTGCTTTGGATCATGGGTTTCTCGGACGTGAAGCCAGAGGTACTGACGGTACTTGAGGATTATTATCATGTCAGCTTCGATAGCATGCGGTCTGCGGGAGTCAAAGACAGCAAATACTATCGAGATATCGGCCGGGGCGCATTTGAGGACACGCTGTCCATTTTCCTTTTTGGCGAGAAAGGAGTCCTCAGCGATCCAAAAACACAACGAGAATTTTTGAACGGCATCTTCGATGCGGTGGTCCCGTCCGGCGGGGATCGCGATCGGATGTCATTATTGCGCGAAATTTACCTTTCTGTGTTCGAGAATGCCACCGAAATAAGGAAGGATCAGATCCTCAAGCAGCTGTTTGTCGCTATGAAAAAGCTGAGTGCCGAGAAAAAGCTATCGCCGGAAGAGCGTGAGGGAAAAGCGATTCGTGCCTTCCTCGAATCGTTGGGCTTTATAGGTGTCAAGCTGGGTCAGTTCCTTGAAAGTGCAAATCTGGATTTACCGCCACATGTCGCGGCAGAGCTCGCAAAGCTGAAGGAACAGGCCTCCAGCCTGTCAAAGGGAACGCTTTTCGGAGCTTTAGAAATAGCTTTTGGTAATTTTTCCGACAATTTCCAGTCATTGGACGAGAGACTTGGGAGCGCTTCCATTAAGATGGTCTATAAAGCCACTCTAAAGAATGGTCGAACTGTGGTCATCAAGGTTAAACGACCCGACGTTGAGAAACGGATCGAGGAAGAATTGGCGCTTCTTTCCAGGGTCTTGTCTGCAGTAAACGGCCACCTTAAACGTCGCGGCATTCGATTGCCGGCCAACATGATCCCTAACATTCGTCAGATGATCCATGAGGAGCTTGATTTCAACAGGGAATTGGCCAATCAAAAAGCGCTGCGAGCCAATGTGGCCGCCCGAGGCTCTACGGTAGAACCGACAGGGATATGGTCCTTTGTGAGCCGGTTCTTAAAGCCGCGCACTTTCAGTGTATATATCCCAAATTCAAGCGAGGTCCGAAACAATTTGGTGATGGTCGAGGAATTCGTTGATGGCGTGTCACTGAGCAAAGAGGACGCCATAAGAGACATGGGATTTGATCCAGCCCAAGTAAAGGAGGCCGCGGCGGAGGAGTTATTGGAAGAGATATTCATTGATGGACAATTCCACGGTGACCCGCATGCCGGGAATATCTTCGTCGATAAGAATGGGCGAATCAGTTTAATTGATACTGGGCTGATGGGCAATCTCTCGACTGATGAACGCCAGATTCTGCTGAAGCTGGTTCTCTATGCTTATCGGGACCAGGTAAGCGAGTTCACTAAAGGGGTCCCATTCCTTGGTGGACAGTTGGGGATACCTAGTGATCGGGATGTCATCGATTTGCTTAAGCGGTTAAGCCCGAGCGCTCCTCTCAAAGTAGATGTGAGTATGGTGGAACAAGCGGTCTCCGGATCTCCGACAGCAGTTGGGCGACTGTTGAACCTGCTGAACCTGGTCGAAGCATCAAGTGGTCGATTGCCGGATCAGTTCGGTACTTTGACAAAAGCCCTAGGTACTGGCGGCTACCTATTCGAGCATCTTACGTTTACTGGTATCAGCCGTGTTGTTATGCGGGTTTTTTCCAACCGAGGCCCATCGTCACCCAAGACCAACAACCACGGTGCTGCGATGCACCTTGCTTCAGAAGCCATTTTTGGTCCGAAGGGTGAGTTCGCCAGCACTCTTGCCGGAGTAATGCAAAAAGCAGAGAACATGGAGGCTTTTGGGACTGTAAAGGCGCAAATTGAGAATTTTGCGATGGCCGGCATTGCGAGGGGACTCCCTGAATTCAAAAATGTTGCCACTGTCAATGTAATCGCCGGATCAATCAGAAAACGAGGAGATGGCAGGGTCACAGGCGATCGCTCTGTTCTGAAGCGGGGCCAGATCGGGCACTGGTACGAGGATGTCGATAGTAACGGGAAGCGCGTCATCACAGTCGTTGTGAGGACCCGCCTCGATGGTCGTACAATGAATTGGGCGGGGATGCATGAGCTGTTCCATGCACTCTTGGAACCCACCATGGCTCAGACCAAAGCTCAGAAATGGTGGGCACGAATACCAATAATCGGCCCAATCCTCTTCGATTTCTTTATCGGTGAACGGACCGTCATTCGATACACAGCGAACGCCCGAGTTGCAATTCAAGCAGCGGCTCTAGCCGGGGTGCAAAAAGCGGCCGTTGAAACCCGGGCCGCTAGAGCGATAGCCGCCATAAAGGCTCTTAACCCGGATACCCTGAACCTGTTGCTCGCCCATTTCACCAACCGCGAAACAATCAAAGAAGCAGATTCCTTCCGAGCCGTACTCACGGCTGCTTAATCCAATTTTGAGCCCTCGTTCGTAAGAAGTGATAAAATCGGCGATATTCCGGTTATCGGACAATCGCCTTGGGCTCAAAAGAAACCATCCTCAAGCTCCTCAAGTCTCGCGTAGGCCGGGAAGTGACCCGGGCCGAGATCATTAAAGCCGCCAGAGTTTCCGAATGGCCGCGCCGTGTCCGGGATTTACGCCAGGAGGGCTGGCCGATCGAGCGGACACCGAAAGGGTACCGCCTCCTCGCTCTTGAACGACGTACGGATCTTCGACTCGATACGTTGGCCATCAGCCAGAAACTCCGCTACAAAATCATTCAGGCTGCCAACGGAACCTGTCAAAGTTGCGGCGCGAAGGTGTCTGAGGGGGCGCGGCTCGTTGTGGATCACAAAACTCCCCGCGCTTGGGGCGGCAAGACCGAAGAAGGCAATCTTTGGGCGATCTGCAGTGTGTGCAACCAGGGTAAGCGCGACTTTTTCAGCGATCAAAACGCGCACATCATGCGGGAAGTCATGGCTCATGAGAGCGGCAAAGAGCGGATTCTGGCGCTCTTCCGCGCCTGCGTCGGCAAGAAGATCGATAAGGCGCAGCTGATGCTCGTGGCGCGGATCTCGGAGTGGGCAAGACGGGTTCGGGAACTGCGCGACGAAGGCTGGAACATCGTGTCTTTCAACGAGGACCGGTCGCTCAAGCCCGGTGAGTACGTCTTAAAGTCCGACAAAAAGAAGGGCTAAACCGGCGCCGGGACTCCCGAACGCTTCAGCCGCCCGGCCAGTCGAATCGCATCCGTTTTCTGACACGTCCACAGCACGATCACCTTCCAACCCGCCTTCTTCAGCAATCGATATTGACGTTTGTCTCGCGCCGCGTTGCCGGTGATCTTCTGCGTCCAGAAGGCGACGTTGGAGGTCGGCAATTTCGCTCGTGCGCAGCCGACATGCGCATGCCAGAAGCACCCGTTTAAGAATAAAGCTGTCTTTTGAAGTGGGAGGACGATATCCGGGGATCCGGGCAGGTTCTTGCGATGCCTCTGGATTTTGTATCCCATTGCCTTCAGCAGCTTGGCGACGAGCCGTTCCGGGGACGTGCCTTTACCGCGAATCCGCGCCATGATCGCGGATCGCTTCTTTTTCGTGAAAACGTCGGCCATGCGTCAGGTCAGGGCGTAGGAGAGCGGTTCGGGGCGGGCGTGAACGGCGTCCAAGTGGACCAGAAGTGCTTCGGCGATGCGTTGCCCAAGCAGCGGGGGCACGGCGTTGCCGATCTGGATGGCCGCCTGGATCTTTGAGCCTTCAAACATGAAATCATCCGGAAAGCTTTGGAGTCTGGCCGCCTCACGGTGCGTGATCGGCCGGTTCTGGGCGGGATGCAGGTATCGTCCCTTCTCCGGCTTGTAGAACTCGGTCCGGATCGTGAAAGCAGGTTTATTCCACCAAAGGCGCCCGAATAGATCGGTGCCGCCGTTTGTTTTGCGGATCCAGCAGTCCGGGGTGATGTCCGGGCGTTTGCGCTGAAGATCGAAACGATTGCCGCCTTCCGGGATGCACTTATAGCGGGCGATGCTTTTGGCGGTCGGCGTGCGGCCGAAGTGGAGATCCATCGGCGGTGCCACTCGATCGGTGCGGATTTCGGTCCCTTCCGGGGGCGGTAGATCGCCGATCGCGCTGCGGACGCCTTCCCATGGGTTCAGAAAAAGCCCGCCGTTTCGCCCCATCTTGGCCGGATCGCAGTGCGTCGGGGCCGGGAGCGAGGGTTTACGGCCGCGTACGCCCATGATGATGGCTCGGCGCCTGCGCTGGGGAACGCCGTAATCGGCTGCGTTCAGGATGCCGTGGGCGATTTCAAAGCCCAGCTTCCGCGCCATATCCTTAATGGCTTCAAATTCTCCGGAGTTCAGAAGCTCGGGGACGTTCTCCATGACGAACGCTTTGGGCTCGACCCGTTTGACCACTTCCATATAGGCCGCCCACAATTGCTTGCGGGGGTCGCCGCGCCGTTTCTTATTTAAAAGGCTGAATCCCTGGCAAGGGGGACCGCCGATGACGACGTCGGCTTTAGGGAACTCGAAATCCTTACGACCCAGCAAGGCCGTGATGTCGCCGCCGACACAGTGGGGTCCGAAATTGCGGTTGTAGGTGCGGACCGACCAATCGTTGAAATCATTCGCGAAAACGGAGGCGAAGCGGCCGGTCTTCGTCATCCCCAGGGTAAAGCCGCCCGCGCCCGAGAAAAGATCGATGACGCGATATTTCGGATGCCCGTTGCCGTTCCCATTGCCGTTTCCGGTCGAAAGGTATCCGTTCCCGTCCCCATTGTGGTCCGTAAGGGAAGAAAACTGGTCGCGCACAAAATCGCAGACTTCCTTGGGACGACTGTTGAATATGTAGCGGATGTCCTCCGGCAGCCTGCCCGCCAGAACGGACAACTCTTCATAGTCGCCGCGCAGCGTTTTACAGAGGCGATGAAGCAGTTTTTCAGAAGGAATGACCTGCCCCGATTCGATGCGACTTAAATGCGCCCGATCTATGCGAAGTGTCTTAGCCAACCGCTTTAAGCTGAAGGCGGCGGAAGTTCGAAGGGTTCTGATGCGTTTGCCGAGGGATGACTTCATATTGTTCAAATCGCATAACCATCCTATAATGGGTTGACAAATTAAGTCAACCAGAACGATGAAATCACTGATGCCCATCACTATATTAGATGCAAAAGTCGGATTTTTATTCATTCCTCCGTCGATCCGGACGCGTGTCCCGGTTAATTGTGCGGACCATATTCAGGAGGGCGGCGGCGGTCTTGCCGAGGCCGTATGACGAAAGCCAAAACCCCTGTAGCGGTTGATCTGCAGGACGTATTCCGACACTCGTCGAAGCGGCTCCTTGAAGAATACGAGATCACTCGGATCGCTCTATCGCATCGGGGATTAAAAGGTACTGTCCGCGAGGAAGCTCTGAGCAAATTTCTATGTACGCATTTCCCGCCGCAATTCCAGTGCACGACGGGAGAAATCATTTCCACGACGGCCAAATCGCGGCAGGTCGATTTGATCATCTCGCACGCCACGCGGATGCCGACTCTCTATAGGAGTGGGAATATACAGGTGGTTCCGATTGAGGGTGTGCTGGCTGCCGTGGAGGTTAAGACCACGCTTAATGAGGGGGAGCTGTCGAAGGCTCTGGCCAACATCCAATCGGTGAAAACGCTGAGTAAGACCGCGTTTTTTGAAAAAGAGGACCCCCACCATAGCTTCAACAAGAATTTGCCGAAGCTCCAACCTATCCCGGGATTTGTATTCGCATACGAGTCCATTTCGTTGAAGCGAATCTCGGACGCGCTCAAGCGTCTTCAACGGCGCATTGATCCAAAGTTCTGGGTGGATGGTATTTTCGTGCTCAAGGAGGGATACATCCTTCCCGGTAAAGACTCGGCCTATGTGGTGGAGCCCGATTCTGAATCCGCTTTGCTTTCGTTTTATTTGACCCTCTGGAACCGGCTGATACTGGCGTGGACGCCCCCGATTCGCCTCGATGCATACTTTCCACAATTCACGCCGGCGGGACGGTCAAAAGGAGCGGAGCTCTGATGGAACTTGAAGGCAGTTTCCGAAAATTCGCATCCAATATCGAACCCGCGCAAACTCACCGTGATGAAGCCATTTCCGGCCATACGACATTAAGAGAACGTTTAGAAAAAGATAGCGACGTCAAAGTCGTCCTCAAAGAAACTTTTTTATCGGGATCCTACCGGCGGCGCACGGCCGTCAAACCCATAAAGGATGTGGACATCTTCGTGGTGCTCGCGGGAGAGCAGGGATCCGCCCGCAAAACACTTGAATGGCTTGAGAAAGCATTGGGTCGGCTTGGCTATAAAGCCAAGACCGCTCCACAACGACGATCCGTCAGGGTAGACCTTTCCTATGTCACGATGGACGTTGTGCCCGCCTTGGCTCCGGAGGGTCTTGATCGCCCCCTGAAAATCCCCGCCCGACAGGAAGACAAGTGGATCTTGTCCCATCCGAAAAAGCATATCGAGTATGTTGAGAATTTAAACCAACTGAGCAGTGACGAGCGCCTTGTTCCGACCGTCAAAATGATCAAGTGGTGGCGCGGGTACCAAATGGAGAAGGCAAAACATCCGAAGAGCTTTTTCTTGGAGAACCTTTGCTGTCGGCACGTCAACATGACCGCCTCGAGTTATGCGGAAGCATGCGTCTCCATATTTGAGTCAATGGTGAACAGCTACGGCCAGGTCCCGGACCGCGTTGCGCAGATTGCCGACCCGGGGCTATCGGGGCAGATGATCTCGACGGGGATTACACTTCAGGAATTCCAAGATTTCATGGGCAGGGTGCATCAATCTCTCGGCGCAGCTCAGGCGGCGCTTCGATCCGACAACGAAAAAGACAGCGCGGCGTTATGGAGACAGGTCTTCGGCCCCGAGTTCCCGGGTTCTGATGACGGAGGGGCGAAAAGCCCGAGCATTATTGCAGGCCCCAGCGCGCTTCGCAGGAGTCCCCGCGATGTCCGTGAATCCCCGCCCTTCGCCTGAACCGGCAAAAGTCGCACTCTACCGAGAAGAGTGGGACAAATTAGAGAAAGATCTCATCAGCCTCGGCTTTTCCAAAACAACCCCAGGTAAAGATGGCCTGGCCGCTTGGCAAGGTCCTGTTCCGGTCGAATGGACTGAAAACGGCTCGACGGTACACAAGGAAACGGTGACCGTCAAAATCGAGCTGAGAGCCGGCTTCCCGCTCGAGCGACCATACGTTTATCCTGTTGATACCAAAATCACTAATGCAAGACACCAAGCGCCTCAGAATTTGGGCGGGTGGTTATGCTTGTGGTCGGAGGAGGTCGAAGGTTGGCGACCGGGCTCCACGGCGGCCGAAATCCTTGAGCGGACGGCGGCCTGGTATCGATGTTTCAAGTCCGATAAATGGTCTTCGGCTGACCGACCTCCCGACCTTCACCTGTACTATGAAATGGACAGCCCGGTTAAGTCGATGATGATTACCGGGGATGATTGGACCTTTCCGGACGGCATCCAGTCCGGACGATTTCGAATTCATGGCTCTCGCGGTGGGCGATCCATCGCCACCCGTATCGAGTCGAATTTGGAAACAATGCCTCATCTCGAACTGATCGCATCCGATCAGTTCACCGACAACGGGATATGGTTTCGCCTGCACAGAGAGCCTTTCCCAAAGCAGACGTGGGACGAATTATTGCCGGAAATCGACGATGCGGCCAAAAAAGAGGTGGGTTGGGCTGTTCAGCTATTGAAGGGTGTTCTCGGAGACAAAATCCGCGACCAAGGCCCCATGCTCATCCTTGGCATTGGTTACCCAAAACCTCAGGGCGGGGAAGCGTGGTTGTTTTTGCGAGCGGACTTTACAGCTGTGGGTCGGACCGGCAACGGCCGCTGGAACAAACCCGAGATCCTGAGAGCCGTTCCTCTTAAGAGCTACGAATCTGCTCCTGCAGATAAAGTGTCGATGTTAAACCGCACGAGCCATACAGCCGATGCCCTCGGGGACCATCGCGTACTCATTTTCGGCGTGGGCGCCATAGGAAGCAGTATCGCAGTCTTATTGGCCAAGTGCGGCGTGGGCCAATTAGATCTCGCGGATCGAGATACCTTGCGCCCGGGGAATTGCGTCCGTCATGAGTGTGGTCTCGTTTTTGTCGGAGCGAATAAAGCAGTGGCAACGAAGGGATGCATCGCGCTCCATGCGCCGTATTGCCGAGTCTCCGAAGCTGAGTCCACCTGGGATCCAGCTCGACTTCGAAAAGCGGTCGCCCAGGCAAATGTGATCATCGATGCAACGGCCAACCCGAATTTTTCTAGCCTTCTTAACGAGGTCTGTCTTTCGACGCGAACCCCGATTATTTTCGTGGCCAGCCACAGAGAAGCGGCGGTCGGTCGAATCCGTGTCGTGCGTCCCGGTCAAGGAGATGCATGTCACGTTTGTTATGAAGGTCAAAACGGCTTCGTGGAAACGAGAGGCATGTACCCGACTATTCCTATTGGACCTGAAAGGGAATTCATCGAAGCTGGATGCGGAAGTCCGACGACGCTTGCGTCCGCACTGGATTTGGAGGCGATAGCCAATCATGCGGCGAGAACGACAATACAACTGCTCGAAAAGCGTCTAAATTGCGGAAACCATTGCCTGGTAGTGAATACAGTATTGCCGGAAGGATCGGAACCATTGCGTTCGATCGGGGCGCATTGGTCGACCTGGAATCAATTACCCGGCTGCGGAGCGTGTTCTGTTCGGATTGAATCTGTTCAAAAGAAAAGCACAACCGACCTTACGCCTTCATAAAGCCGTCGTCGACTTTATTGTAAGCGAAAGCGCTTCGAGATCTCCCGTTGAGACGGGAGGCATTCTTGTCGGCCGTACGGAGCCGGACGGCATTCACGTGACGCAGGCGTTGGGGCCGGGACCTGGGGCGCAACATCATCCGAGCCGATTTCGGAGAGATGGGCAGTATGCGCAGCAGAAACTGGACGAGATATTCACCTTGACGGCCGGGCAAGAAGATTACGTCGGCGAGTGGCATTCACATCCGGCACAGTGCGGCGCCAGTTCCTTGGATTTCAACAGCATGGATTGGGTTTCTCGAAACAACGCCTATAGCTGCACGTCACCTATTTTGATTGTTTCCTGTCCTTCACGAGATGACGGTTGGGAATTACTTGCCTATACATGGGTCAAGCGACGAATGGAACGCTGCTCCATCGTCACCTTGGCCGAATAAGCTTATGTGCGGCCGATATAGCCAAACGATCATGATGCAGCGGTTGCTCCAGGAATTCGGAATCGAGCTCGCTGAAGAAGTGATCGTACCGCGATACAACATCGCGCCGGGGCAGGATGCTCCGGTCGTGGTGATTGAAAACGGCAAGCTACGACTGCGGCTGATGCGATGGGGGCTGATCCCATTCTGGGCGAAGGATCCGGCGATCGGGAACAAAATGATCAACGCCCGGGCCGAGACGCTGGCCGAGAAGCCTTCATTTCGAAAGCCGTTCGCGAGTCAGAGGTGTTTGGTCTTGGCGGACGGATTCTACGAATGGCGCAAGATCGCAGGCAGCAAGGCCAAGATTCCGATGCGATTCGTCATAAAGGATCGACGACCTTTCGCTTTTGCCGGACTGTGGGATCGGTGGCGCAACCCAAGCGGAGGCGAGATTCACTCATTCACCATCATCACGACTGCCGCCGGCGATTTTATCCGTCCCATCCATGACCGCATGCCCATAATCCTTCAACAAGACGTTCACAACCAATGGCTCGATCCAAAGATTTCCGATGCGGTAACGCTTTCTGGAATACTTCGTTCGCATGCGGAGGGCAACATTGAAGCGTACGACGTCGGACTGACGGTCAACTCGCCGCGAAACGATGTTCCTGAATGCGTCGTGTCGGTAAATCGGTAAAAAGGGGGCTCCCGTGGGCGACATTCGTGAAACGGCTTGGAGACGGACAGGCGGCGACGGAAAAAGTCAGTGGTTCTGGGACAAAATAATCGGCGTATTGGGTGGAATCGCCGCAATCATCGCGGCGGTATTCTCGGCTTTATGCTACTTCCGTCGTTGATCCGGTTCCCGTAGGGGGATCAAAATCGGGGATGTGCTGTCTCGCACGTCTTGCGGACCATGCTACCGTCGACATGCGTATAGATCTGGGTGGAAACGATCGAGGAATGCCCCAGCAATTGCTGAAGAATGCGAAGCTCAGCGCCGCCGGCTAATAGGTGCGTCGCGGCCGTATGCCGAATTCGGTGCGGAAAGGTCCTATTTTTGATGC
>MGUR01000056.1:4144-6257 GCA_001800075.1 Elusimicrobia bacterium RIFCSPLOWO2_01_FULL_59_12 | reverse complement strand
TCCGAGTTTTCGAGGATCTCCGCCACACAACCGGCGGACTCGCCAGCCGTGTGGCGAGCGCCTAGTCCACCGTGGGGCGGACTTGAGCCCCGCCTTTAAATGACAAATGTTTTTCGTTTATGTTCTTTACAATGACGAAACCGGTAAATTTTACATTGGGTCATGTGAAGATCTTGGCCGCCGGTTGGTAGAACATCAAAAGAAAAGACCTGGATATAAATTGATATACAAAGAAACTCGACGAACCCGGTCTGAGGCGTTTACCAGAGAGATGTTCTTCAAAACGGGAAACGGGCGGCGAGTTCTCAAGTCTCTGCTGGCCAGCGCACAGATTTAAGCGGGTGTGGTTCAATGGTAGAATGCGAGCTTCCCAAGCTTGAGACGTGGGTTCGATTCCCATCACCCGCTGTTTTTTTATGAGAGTGGGTTCGAGCGCCACACGACAGGCGCTCGTCCGCCGGCAGTGTGGCGGACGATTCCCACCATCAGCACGGTTCGCCTGAATGGCGAGCCGTTTTGCTGATGGCCATCGCTGCCATGAAAACAAGGACGCGATGGTCACCCGCTGTTTTGTTTGTCAGAGAACAACTCTCCCTGCGTATTAGTGATGTGTTAGAATGGCCTTGAAACCCGCCAGGCGAAGGGGTATACCTTGAACATGGAAAACAAAATTCACCTTAAAAAAGACGAGATTAACAGCACCGTGGGATTCGTCATCATGAAAGAGGGCGATACGTTTGTCGGCTATTGCCCGGCTTTGGATATGAGCACCCAGGGGGCTACGTTTGAACAGCTCACCAAGCGAATGGGTGAACTGGTGGACATCTTCTTTGAGGAAACCGTCAAAAATGGGACTCTCCCGGACGCTCTGCGAGAACTTGGCTGGCAAGAGGTTAAACGACGGCATCACCGTTCGCGCTGGGTCCCGCCTCAAATGATCGGCCAAGCCTATCAAGACGTTAGAATCCCTGCCTAGTGGCTTCCGTTCACTGGAAAGATTTCGAAAAGTTCCTTTTGCACGTGGGATGTCGTTATGTCCGCACAAAAGGAGATCACCGAATCTACTCTAGGCCAGGGTTGCTGCGGCCTGTAGTGATCCCTCAAGATTCAGAAATACGAGATAACATCATCAGCACGAATTTAAGAACCCTGGGAATATCCCGGAAAGAATTCTGGGACATTTTGAAAAATATTTAGGGCCAGTTTGGGACACGGTTGCGCCGGGAATAGCGGGTTACTCGCCTGGTTTGAAAAAAACTCTCTTCATTTTTCTTTTGGCGACCCCCCTCTGGGCCGAACCGGCTCCTCAAACCCCGTCCCCTCACGATTTCATCCGCGGCCTGGAGCTGGAGGGCGGCGCTTTTCTCGCGGGGAAAGACAAGCGCGGCGCGCAGTTTGTCCGGCTCCAGACGCGCTACCTGGACCCGGACGTCAATGCCTTTGTCGGATTGGTGGCCACATTCTCACGGTTTAATGAGAGACTGCGCCTGGGAGAGCCTCCCGAATTGACGACCTCTTTTTTGATCTCGAACTGGGGCGCGGCGTTCGGGATCATTCGCGGGCGCCATTTGTTCGAGGTGGACCTGATGGGCGTGAGTTTGGGGTCGCGCCTGGCGTTCGGGCCGGCGATCGCGGGCGAGCACGGCATCGGCAAGTCGTTTAAGATTTTCCACCGCACCGCCGGCGACTTTTTCACGGGCGACACGATCGTGGATTCGGATCAAGGCCTGCTCTGGAACCCGTGGGAGAATGTGGGTTTTAGCGTGGGCTACCGCGTGTTCGCGTCCAAGCACATGAGCCGCAACGGCCCGCGCGTCGGCCTTCGCCTCCGCTTCGAAAACCCCAAGATTCCCTTCTTATTCCCCAGCCTCGGATAAGAGCGTCCCGCTCTTTCGAAACAACATCCCCGATAACGTAAGTCCGGGACCTGCGCCAAGACTGGCGACTACCGCTCCATCCGGAATGGCGGGGTCGAGCAGGATTCGCTGCCAGATATGCGGCAGGGTCGCCGACGACATGTTCCCATGCTCCCGAAGCACCTGACGGCTCAAGCGCACCTGCGACGGATCAAGACCCAAAATCCGCTGGGACAGTTCAATAATCCGCGGGCCGC
>MGUR01000056.1:0-4125 GCA_001800075.1 Elusimicrobia bacterium RIFCSPLOWO2_01_FULL_59_12 | reverse complement strand
CAGTCGAGTCCCGCTTCTCCAAATAACGCCGCCACAAATCGCGGCAGGGCGCTCGCCAGGAGGACCGGAACGTCTTTGGAAAGTTCCATCGTAAAGTGGATCGGCCCGGTCACCCAGGCCATGGCCCCGGTGGAATCGGGAAGGATCTCATCCCGCGCCGCAAGGATTTCTAGTCCTGCTTGCTGTTTTTCATCCTCCTGGGCGGCGTCTCTCACCTGATATTTGATAAAGCCATCTGCGAAGAGGCTCTGAATCACACAATGAGCCGGATCATGAAGCGCGGGGTCCAGGTGCAGACTGCAGAGTTCCGTATGCACGACATCCACCGGCTCGGGTGACGTGAAAATGCCGGAGGCGATCCGGACGGCGGGGTGGGCCGCGTAGCAGCCCATGTGGTAGGCATGAATCACCTCGGTTTGCTTGCCCCATCCACGCAACGACACCAGCCTCTGAGCGCCGCTGGGGGCGGCATAGCCGGTGCAGGTCACCTGGACGATAGCTCCCGGAGCCGGTGAGGTAGCGGGATAGAACACCTCGAAGATTTTGTTGACGCGCTCCTCAAAAAAACGGGTTTTCTGACCCAGGTCTGATCCTTGCAGGCCGAAGAGCGCCATCTCGTCCCATCGGCGGTGGGTGAAATCCGCCAGTTCGTGGCCGCGGGCGGCAATATGTTCAGCTGAAGCGCTGCAGCGCTCGAACATCGCTTCCATGGCGGACCTCTCGACTCCCCCGGCCCGCACATGCGCGTCAACCAGCCAGCTCAAGAGCTCGCTTTGTGGCGTGCGGAACCGGGGCGTGATCGACTGAAAGCCGGTCAGAACGTACGTGCCGGCCGGGTTTGACATCAGCGCGTCAAACGGCGCCGCGGTTTGAATTGGGTTGAAGGTTTTCATAAATCGGCGGCCGCGTTTGTTCCGCGAGCCACGTTAACAAAGTAGGAAACGCCTGCAGGGCCGCGACGCAGACATCTTGAATCAGAGCGGGCTGAAAGAGCTTCCTTAACCAGGCGCCGGCGCGCAAAGCGGTGTCGAACTGTTCATGCCAGGCATGCGCGTAGGCCTCTTCAACGGGACACCGCGTTTGCTGAAACGCTTGTTCGATCAAGGCGGAGGTCCGCAGTCCCATGGCGATGCCTTCTCCCATGAGGGGGTCCACGATGCAGGCGGCGTCGCCCGCGAACAATCGCTGCGGTTCTGTGAGGCGCTGGAGACCCATGCGAACCGGACCCACGGCCTGCCAGGCGCTGGCTCGCCGGGCGTTTCGCAGGCGCTTACCCAGCAACGGATTTTTCAGCGCCCAGGCGGCCAGCACAGCGTCCAATGCCGGACCCGTGTCCCGAAGGTTTTCCTGGGTTGTCAGCGCGCAGAGGTTGACGCGGCCGCCCTGTGTCACAAACCCGACATACCCGCCGGGAATTAAATCCAACTCCACCTGGTCGGTGATGCCTTCGACATGATCAAAGAACGCCTGGACGCCGAAATAACGCCCGGTTTCAGCCTTTCTCCCGGTCGCCACGACCGTCCACCCGCCATTCGACACCTGATTAAATCCATCCGTTCCTTCCTGGACATCGACACCGGTTTCGCGAGCGCGTTGAAGGAGGAGGGTGTCGAGAACATCACGCGACAACGAAAGGCCGGGCATCGGCAAAGGGGCTTCCGCGTAAGCGCCCCAGGGGGAACTGACCACGGTGCGCCGCACGACCGAAGCGCCGGCCGCTTTGATAGGGTCCAGGACGCCTAATTCGTCCAAATCCAATAGACACTCCGGACTCAAGAAACCGCCGCACAACTTAGGGCGGGGGAAACGGGATTTTTCATAAAGCCGGACCCGGTGACCGCTTTGCGCCAGGCGGATCGCCGCCGCGCTCCCCGCGGGTCCCGCGCCGATGACGGTGATATCAAGCACGTCCCATCCCGGTAAAAGAACGCGTATATTGCTTCCCTGGGACATAGGTGCCAGACACCCGTGGCACCGCGAGCTTCTCTCCAGCCAAGGTGAGCCTATACCCGAAGTGGGTTTTAACGCTCAAGTAAGGAAGCCTTGCCTGGTTTGCTAGTTCCTGCAGTTCCTCCGGCAGGAAAGCACGGCGCACGGAGAGAGGTCCGTCGTTTTTCACGATCGGATGCGCGCCGCCGAGGCGCGTGAGCAGCCAGATCCAGAGCCAGGCGCGCGCGCTGCGCTTGAGGTCATTCATGATCAGGCCGCGGCGGGCCAGGCGGTCGCTGCGTTCAAGCAGGGAGATATTATCGGCGTCGTTTAAGTGATGCAGGCAAAGGGAGGAGATGGCGTAATCAAACGGCTCTGCGGGATCGGCAAACGCATCAAAATCGGTTTCGACCAAGCGAATTTCCGGATACTCCCGGCACGCCTGACGCGCGTATTCAATAATCGGACCGCTGCCGTCTACGCCTACGACTTCGATCTTAAAGCCATTTTTCCGGCCCCAGCGCACCAGCGCGCGGGGAAGATCGGCGCCGCCCGTCCCCCAATCGATAAACCGGATGCGCTCGCCCGGCTTCCACCGCTTTGAAAACCGGCGGACGTGAGAAAGCGTGGCATGGACCCCGCCCAGCCACGCGTTGATCGTTTCCAGCGTCCCCAGGATCGACGCTGCCGTACCCGCGTCCAGCGTCTCCAGGTCCATCCGCTCCGGCTCCAGCGACCGCTCCGCCCATAAACCGTTCATGGAGGCATTCTAACATGGGTAAAGTCCAACGGCGCTCTACATTTCTCCGCTGGGACACACGTGCCGGGCACCTATGTCCCTTCCTCCGCTTGCCGTTCTGACCCTTGGCCCTCAAATAAAAATGAATAAACCGGTCCCCAAGTGGGTCTAACAGGTATGGGGAAAGCGCTTGCAGGGATGTACGTTATACCGTACAATATCGGGGATTCGGGGTGTTGAGCGGACCCAAAGTTCTGCGGCACTATCAGACCGCTGGCGGGAAAAAGCCCTTTTTGGATTGGCTGCTGGATATCCGCAGTTACAAAATTCAATCCATTATCAATAACCGCCTGGAACGATTTGCCGAAGGGAACCCCGGCCAGTGGCGATCTGTTGGGCAAGGGGTTTATGAGCTTAAGATTGACTGGGGGCCAGGATATCGAATTTATTTTGGTTGCGATGGCGTGGACCTCATCATTCTTTTGATGGGCGGCGATAAAAGCACACAGAGAGGGGACATTCTTGAAGCGCATGAATTCTGGGGAGATTACCAAAGGAGGAAATATGGAAGCTAGTGTCAGTTACCATGACGAATTAATCAAATATTTAAAGGATCCCCGTGCCGCCTGTGCGTACCTCAATACGGCTCTCGAAGAAGGAGACCGCAAACATTTTCTGATCGCGTTGCGGAATGTGGCGGAAGCTCAAGGAGGGCTCCTGACGCTCTCGCGCCGCTTGCGGATGAACCGCGGGCACCTTTATAAGATTCTATCGAAGGGCGGAAACCCCGAGATAGATAGCCTCCATCAGATTCTCCGCGCGTTCGGACTCGATCTCGCCATCGTCCCAAGAAAGAACCGAAAAGCCGCCTGAACCCCGCGCTCGGAACCGGCTGGGGCTTCAGCCGGTTCCGAGCCGTCTCCCCGCTCCTTGACACCCCGCCTTCAAAAGCATTAGCCTTCTTCGTGCTACAACTCCGTTAGGCCGTTTACCCTAATCAAGGAGAGTGCTATGAATTCATCCCCCGCCGCCCCCGCATCCACACCTGCGGGGACGGCCCCTGCTCCAAAAGAACAAGGTCCGGGGGCCGCCCCCGCCGAACTGAAGCTGATTGCCTTGGACCGGATCACCCCGTCACCGCACCAGGCCCGGGAGAGCTTTGATGAAGCCGGCATCAAAGCTCTGGCCGAATCGATGAAACAAGAAGGGCTGTTGGAACCGATACTGGTCCGGCAGGTAAACGGCGCTTATGAGTTGATCAGCGGCGAGCGGCGTTTGCGAGCCGCGAAGCTCCTGGGTTGGGAGACGATCGAGGCGAAGGTGATCCAAACCTCCAGCGACGCCGACGCTGCCGCCAAGGGGTTGGTCGAAAACCTCCAGCGCGAGGATCTGAACCCAATAGAGGAAGCGGAGGGGTTCCAGACCCTGAACCTGCTGGACCCTAAGACTTGGACCCA
>MGUR01000055.1:4201-7900 GCA_001800075.1 Elusimicrobia bacterium RIFCSPLOWO2_01_FULL_59_12 | reverse complement strand
GACCAACTGCGATCAGGAAACCGCTCACGCCTTGCGGATGGCCGGCGCAACGCCCGAGGTCGTGCACATCAACCAATTTATTTCGGGCAAACGGCGCCTGGAGGAGTTTCGAATTCTGATCCTTGCCGGGGGGTTTTCCTATGGCGATGACATCGCGGCCGGCAAGATCCTGGCCAACGAATTGCGGTCGAAACTGGGCGCGGATCTGGCCTCATTCATCGCGAAAGGAAACGTTGTGATCGGCATCTGCAACGGGTTTCAAGCGCTCGTGAAAACCGGCTACCTGCCCGGGGACGCCGCGGGAAAACAGACGTTTACCTTGGCCGGCAACGAGTCCGGCCGGTTCCAATGCCATTGGACCCGCCTCCAGCGGGAGGACTCCGCGTGCGCGTGGCTCAATGGGACCGATAGCCAGTGGGACCTCCCGATCGCGCACGGCGAAGGGAAATTCTGGCCTCAGGATGCCAAGCGGCTGGCGGCGCTGGAGAAAAATAGGCAGGTGGTGTTCCGCTATCAGGGGGACAACCCGAACGGCTCCGCGCGCCGCATCGCAGGCGTCTGCAACGCCAGGGGCAACGTGGTGGGGCTGATGCCGCATCCCGAACGCCATGTCCAGCGCACGCAGCATCCGGAGTGGACACGCATGGAAAAGAAAAACACCGATCCCGTCGGCCTGCAGTTTTTCAAGGCCGCGGTCCGTTATGCGGAGCGGCTCTCATGAATCATCTAAACGTCTCAATCCTCGCGGCGGTCAGTTTGATGTTGGGCGCCTGTTCCAAGGCTCCAGAACCCGCAGCGAAAGCGTCCGAACCGGACAATGCGGTGACGCGCTATGCGGAAAATTTGGCCGCCGCCCCCGCAAAAGCCCAGGCGTCCGTCGATAAGGCGAACGCGGCCATCGCGCAGCAACAGGACATCATGAACCAAGCGACGGATCAGCCATGATGAACGAGCGGGACGACGAGCATCTTCGGGACGCCTGCGGCGTCATGGGCGTCCAGCGTCACCCGGAGGCGGCGCGGCTGTGTTATCTCGGGTTGTATGCGCTTCAGCACCGGGGGCAGGAATCCGGGGGCATTGTCGCCTCGGATGGCCAGAAGCTGGTGCGCCACGTCGAGATGGGGTTGGTCGCGGACATCTTTGACAAGGCCGCGCTCGAGCCCCTGAAAGGCTCACTGGCGATCGGTCATGTGCGCTATTCCACGGCGGGGGGGTCCAGTCTCTCCAACGCCCAACCGCTTCTGGCCACCACCACCCACGGGACGCTGGCGGTGGCGCATAACGGCAATCTGACCAATGCGCTCACTCTGCGGCGCCAGCTGGAGGCCTCCGGTTCCATTTTCCAGACCACCGCGGACAGTGAAGTTCTCCTTCACCTGGTCGCGCGCTCGACGGCGCCGACCCTTCGCGAAGCGATCGTGAAGGCCCTCCGGCAGGTGGAAGGCGCCTATTCGCTGGTCTTCTGTACCAAGAAGGAACTCATCGCGGCTCGCGATCCTTATGGCGTTCGCCCCCTGGCGCTGGGGCGTCTTGGAAAGGCCATTGTGGTCGCTTCCGAGACCTGCGCATTTGATCTGATCGGGGCGAAGTATGTCCGCGAGGTGAAGCCGGGAGAACTTTTATATGCCAACGGCGGCGGCGTAAAGTCTTTCCCGTTTGCCCAAAGCCCCCGCCAGGCGCACTGCAGTTTTGAGAACATCTACTTTTCGCGGCCCGACGGCCTCATCTTCGGCAAGAGCGTCTATATGGTCCGCAAGGAACTGGGACGCCAGCTCGCCCGGGAGGCGCCGGCCAAAGCCGATTTGGTCATCGCCGTGCCGGATTCCGCCAATGTCGCCGCGGTGGGCTACGCGGAGGAATCGGGGATCCCCTATGGGCTCGGCTTGATCCGCAGCCATTACATCGGCCGGACGTTCATCGAGCCGAAGCAGTCGATCCGCGATTTCGGGGCGCGCATTAAGTACAATGCCGTTCCCGAAGCCCTCCGCGAAAAACGCATCGTACTTGTGGACGACTCCATCGTCCGGGGAACCACCAGCCGCAAGCTCGTCCGGATGCTGCGCCGCGCAGGCGTCAGGGCCATCCATATGCGCATCAGCTCGCCTCCCATCGTCGGGTCCTGCTACTACGGGATCGACACGCCGACCAAGAAAGAATTGATCGCCGCCACGCACAGCGTGGACCAAATCAGCGGCTACCTCGGCGTCGATTCGCTCGCTTACCTGTCCGTCAAAGGATTATTGAAGGCGTGCGGCGGCGATCAGCAGCGCTTCTGCGTTGGTTGTTTTACGGATCAATATCCCATTCCCTTGATGGACTTCGCCAAAAAGGATGTGCGGCCGGTATGCTGAATGAAACGTATGGAATCCCTCACCCCTTCCCTCTCCCGAGAAGGGAGAGGGTGAAATGATGAACATCCTTGTTGTTGGAGGAGGGGGGCGCGAGCACGCTTTGGTCCGCGCGTTGTCGGCCAGCAAAAAAGTAAAGAAGATCTGGTGCGCGCCCGGCAACGCCGGGATCGCCGCGGAAGCGGAATGCGTCGCCGTCAAATCCGATGACATCCCGCGGCTTTTGAAGTTTGCCCGTGAAAAAAAGGTGGATCTGACCCTTGTGGGGCCGGAATCGCCGCTGGTGAATGGGCTGGTGGATCATTTCCGGCGTGCGGGGCTGAAGGTGGTCGGACCGACCCGGGCCGCGGCACGGTTGGAGGGCAGCAAGTCATTCGCCAAGGAGTTTATGCGCAAATATGGAATTCCGACCGCACGCTGCGAGGTGATCCCCAATTTCCGAAAAGGGACTTACGTCTTGACGCGCTGGCCGGGCCGTAGCGTGGTGAAGGCCGACGGATTGGCGGCGGGCAAGGGCGTGAAAGTCTGCGAATCGCAGGCGGAAGCGAAAGAATTCCTGTACGACGTGATGGAAAAAGAAATCTTTGGCGGGGCGGGGGATACCGCGGTGATCGAGGAATGCCTCGAAGGCCAGGAGGCGACCGTCATGGCCTTCTGCGATGGGAAAACCCTGGCGGCCATGCCGGCTTCGCAGGATCATAAACGGCTCCTGGACAACGATCGGGGCCCGAACACCGGCGGTATGGGCGCTTATGCGCCGGCCCCGCTGATCACGCCGGACCTGCAGGCGGACATCGAAGCGACGATTTTTAAACCGTTTTTAAAAGGCCTGCAGGCGGAGTCTTTCGATTTTCGCGGAATCATCTACTTCGGGTTGATGATCACCCCGCAGGGTCCCAAAGTGCTCGAGTTCAACGTCCGCTTCGGTGATCCGGAAACCCAGGTCGTTCTGCCGCTTCTGGAAAGCGATCTCACGGAGATCCTGCTGGCCGTCGCAGAGCAGCGGCTGTCCGGCCTTCGCATCCGGTGGAGCAAGCAGACTGCCTTGACCGTGGTCCTGGCCGCCGCGGGGTATCCCGCAGGGCCGGAAAGAGGCCGGACGGTGAAGGGGATCCGGGGCGCCGCGAAAGGGGAAGGTGTGCAGGTCTACTGCGCCGGCGTCGGAGAACAGAAGAAACAATGGGTCACCGCGGGAGGCCGCGTGCTGGCGGTGACCGGGATCGGCTCGTCATTTAAGGAAGCCCGTGACCGCGCTTACAAGGCGGTCGCGAAGATTTCATTTTCCGGCATGCAGTACCGGCGGGATATCGGCGCCAAAGCGATGGAGGCATTGTCCAGGTGAATAGAACCA
>MGUR01000055.1:0-4191 GCA_001800075.1 Elusimicrobia bacterium RIFCSPLOWO2_01_FULL_59_12 | reverse complement strand
AATTGAGGGGCTGGCTCAGTCGATCGCCAAAGTCTATGCGGCGCGGCGTGACGCGCTGGCCCTGGTCGGCATTCAAACCCGGGGGGTCGTGGTCGCCCGCCGCATCGCCTCCCTGCTGTCCGCGAAATGGAACCGCGAGGTGCCCGTGGGCGTGCTCGATATCACGCTGTACCGCGACGATGTGCACGCCATCGGCGACCAGCCCGAAGTGAAGGAAACCGACATCCCTTTTGATATGGAGGACCGGCCCGTGGTGCTGATGGACGATGTGCTGTTCACCGGCCGGACAGTCCGTTCGGCGATGAACGCCTTAATCGATTACAGCCGGCCGGAATCCATCCGACTGGCGGTGCTGGTAGACCGGGGCCATCGGGAGCTCCCCGTCGGCGCCGATTACATCGGCTTGACCGTCGAAACGCAGAAGGACGACATCGTGGACGTCAATTTAAAAGACATCGATGAGGAAGACAGCGTCCGCCTCCGGAAAAGGAAAAAAGAGTGAAGCTGAAACACAAGGATCTTCTCGGCCTGGCCCATCTCGCCCCCGAGGAAATCGATTTCATGCTGCATACGGCCGTTCCGTTCAAGAAGCTTTTCACCCGGTCGATCAAGAAAGTGCCGCCGCTGCGCGGCAAGACGGTGGCCATGCTCTTTTACGAACCCTCGACGCGAACGCGCACCTCCTTTGAACTGGCGGCCGCGCGGCTCTCCGCCGACGTGCTCAGCCTGGCGGTGTCCTCCTCCAGCGTGCAGAAAGGGGAGACCCTGATGGACACGGCGCGCAATCTGGAAGCGATGAAAATCGATTTCATCGTGCTGCGGCATTCGGTTTCGGGCGCGCCGGAACTTCTGGCCCGCGGCGTTCGCGCGCACGTCGTGAACGCGGGCGACGGAAACCACGAACACCCCACGCAGGGGTTGCTGGATCTATTCACGATCCGCGAGAAAAAGAAAAAGATCCAGGGGCTTCAGGTCGCCATCATCGGGGACATCCTGCACTCGCGGGTGGCGCGCTCCAACATCTGGGGGCTGACCAAACTCGGCGCCCGCGTTCGGCTCTGCGGACCCGCCACCTTGATCCCTGCCGAGATGAAAACCGCTTTCGGCAACAACGTGGACGTCACCTACAACATGAAAGACGCGTTGGACGGCGCGGACGTGGCCTATGTCCTGCGCCTCCAGCTGGAGCGTCAGCAGGAAAATCTCTTCCCCAGCCTCCGCGAATACCACGACTTTTACGGGTTGGACGCCAAAAAACTGTCTTGGGCCAAGAAGGATTGCCTGGTGATGCATCCGGGTCCGATGAACCGGGGCGTGGAGATCGACTCCAGCGTGGCCGACGGGCCGCAATCGGTGATCCTGGACCAGGTCACCAACGGGATTGCGGTGCGGATGGCCGTGCTGTACCTGTTGGCCGGAAGCTCCGAAGGAGCGCCGCCGCGCGCCGCTCGAAACATCACCGGCAGCGAATCGTCATCGGGGAGGACGGGCTGATATGACCAAAAGCACGGCCCCTTGGGCCCGCCCGCAGAAGTCCAGCGAGACAGCCCCTCGCAATAAACCGCTTCTGATCCGCAAGGGCCATGTCATCGATCCCCGCAATCATGTGGACGCTGTCAGGGACGTCCTGATCCAAGGCCGTCACATCGAACGGGTGGCGCGCGACATCAAAGCCCCGCCGAACGCGGAGATTCTGGATGCCGCGCATCTCATCGTGACGCCCGGCCTGATCGACATTCACGTCCATCTTAGGGAGCCCGGCCAGGAAGAAAAGGAAACGATTGCCACCGGCACCGCGGCCGCCGCGATGGGCGGGTTCGCCGCGGTCGCCTGCATGCCCAACACCGTCCCCCCGCTCGACAACGTATCGCAGATTCAATTTGTCACGATGAAAGCCGAGAGCGAGGGCTACGTCCGGGTCTATCCTGTGGGCGCCATCTCCAAGGGCCAGCTGGGCAAAGAGCTCACGGAGTTCGGCGCGATGGTCCGCGCGGGCTGCGTGGCGATTTCGGATGACGGCGTGCCGGTCGCCAACGCCAAGATGTTCCGCCGCGCCCTGGAGTACGCGCGAACCTTCGGGCTGACGGTGATCGATCACTGCGAAGAGCCGGACCTCGCCGCGGGCGGCGTGATGAATGAGGGCCGGCTGGCGGCCGTGTTGGGTCTCAAAGGTATTCCACGGCAAGCCGAGTACATCATGGTGGCGCGCGACATCGCGCTCTGTGAGCTCACGGGGGGCGCCCTTCACCTCGCGCATATGTCGACGAAAGAATCGGTGGCGCTGATCCGGCAGGCGAAGAAGCGCGGGCTGCCGGTGACGGCGGAAACCGCCCCGCACTACTTTACGCTCACCGAAGAAGCCGTGGCGGACTATAACACCCTCGCCAAGATGAACCCGCCGCTGCGCACCGCCGAGGACCGCGCGGCGGTCCTGGAGGGACTGAGCGACGGAACGATCGACGTGATTGCCAGCGATCATGCGCCGCACACCGCCGCGCAGAAGTCCCGCGAGTTTGATTTCGCGCCTTTCGGGATCATCGGGCTGGAAACGACCCTCCCGCTGGTCTTGACCGAACTGGTGCAGAAGAAAGTTCTTTCGTTATCCAACGCCATCAAAGCGTTGACTGACTCGCCGGCGCGCGCGCTGAACCTGCCCGGCGGGCACCTGGCGCCGGGCGCGCCCGCGGACGTCACGCTGATCGATTTAAAAGCCAAACACACGGCGGGCACATTTGCCTCTAAAAGCCAGAACTCGCCTTTCATAGGCCGGACCTTCCAGGGCCGCGCGGCGGCCACGCTGGTGGACGGGGACGTCGTGATGAGCGAAGGACGGCTGCTGCGGAAGCCGCCGCTCATGAATGGTTGACCTTTCGGCGGCGTTAGGTCCTCTCGCGCTCAAAAATCCCATTCTGGTGGCTGCCGGCACGTTTGGATACGGTGTCGAGTTTCAGGAGTTCTTTGACATCGCGCAGCTCGGAGGCGTCATCACCAAGACGCTGACGCTTTCGCCGCGCGAAGGTAACCCGGCGCCTCGCGTGGCGGAAACGCCGTCCGGCATGCTTAACGCGGTCGGCCTTCAGAATATCGGGATCGACGTTTTCTTGAAAGATAAATGGCCGGCCCTGCGCGGACTGAATACGCCTGCGGTGGTGAGCGTCGCGGGGTTCTCGGAGCAGGAATTCGTCGCCTGCGCGGAGCGCCTGCAAGGGTCCGGCGCGGCCGCGATCGAATTGAATCTCTCCTGCCCCAATGTGGCCCATGGCCATGGCGCGCGCTGTTTCGCGCAGAATGCGCAAGAGACCGGGTCGGTCGTGCGCGCGGTGAAGAACGTCTCGCGCCTTCCGGTGTTCGCGAAGCTGTCTCCCGAAGTCTCGGACATCGCCTCGATCGCGCGCGCGGCCTCCGAGGGAGGGGCGGATGTGCTGACCCTGATCAACACCCTGCCGGGCATGGCGATCGATGTCGACACGGAGCGGCCCGTGCTGGCGCATAACACCGGCGGCCTCTCCGGACCAGCCATCCGTCCGATCGCGGTGCGCTGCATTTGGGAAGTTTGTAAGGCCGTGAAGACGCCGATCCTCGGGATCGGCGGCGTGACTTCGGGACGCGATGCGCTGGAACTGATTCTGGCGGGTGCTTCAGCGGTAGCGGTGGGAACGGCTAATTTTTGGAATCCCCGCGCGCCGAAAATTGTTTTGGATGAACTGACCGCTCTCTTGAAGAAGAAGAACAAATCCACCCGGGAATGCACCGGCGCGGTGAAAGAATTTTCATGAAACCGTTGATCGTTGCCCTGGATGTCGAAACTGAAAAGGACGCCCTGCAATGGGTGCGTCTTCTCTCGCCCTGGGTGGATGTCTTTAAGGTCGGGCCGGTGCTCTTTTTGAAGGGGGGGGGCCCTCTTCTAAAATCGATGCGCAAGCAGGGCGCCGAGATCTTTCTCGATCTGAAGTTCCATGACATCCCGTCGGTCGTGAAGCGCGCGGTTGAGCAGGCCGGGGCGTGGGGCGTCTACAGCGTCACGCTGCATGCGGCCGGGGGGCAAGACATGATGCGGCAGGCGGCGTCCGTCCGCAAACGCCCGAAGCTCTGGGGTGTCACGGTGCTTACGAGCCTTGATGAATCCGACCTGCGGGCCAGCGGCGTGGACCGTTCCGTCCCGGACCAGGTGGTGCGCCTGGCGGAGCAGGC
>MGUR01000054.1:6729-10502 GCA_001800075.1 Elusimicrobia bacterium RIFCSPLOWO2_01_FULL_59_12 | reverse complement strand
ATGCGCGGGCGCCCCGCCCGCCTGAATCGAACCAAAGGTGAAGGTGGGCGTCGCGGTCATCACAATTTCTCTCGGGACCGGGTTTCCGTCGACAAGTTCACGAATCTTATACGCGAACAGTCCGGAAGAGCCCACCGCGGTCACGGGCGCCCACTGGACCGTAAAAACGCCGCTCGGAGCGCTGACAGGCAGGTTGATAAAGCTGCCGGGCGGCGCGGGTTTGGTCGTATCCACGCGCAGTGTGGCCACGGAGATCGGAGACGGCGGCAGCGTGAGGTTGTTGATCGTCGTGATCGTTCTCACAAAGAAGAAGTACATGTTGCTGGTCGCCATGGCCAGGCCCGTGACGGTGACCGGCGGAGGCTGGGTGATATTGATCCATCCCGTCAGGGTCGGCACCACGCTGGTGTTCGATGTCACGCTCACGCCCACTTGATAGGTCAGCCTGACGTTGCCGGGCAGCGGCGCGGGCGGGTTGGTCGTCCAGTAGACCGACGCCTGATCCTGCCGGCTGACAAACGCGTCGGGGAAGTAGGTGCCCTGAACCGGCGAGCCCGTCGAGAGCGTGAGATCCGGCCGGACGGTGATTGTGGCCACCTGGACGGTCTGCAAATTGAAGATCGGCACGGTCTGGCTCTGGATCGGATAGACGTTGGCCGGATCCTGCAGCGCCGTCGACGGCGACATGCCGATCGCGCCGGGGATATCGATCGACACCCCCGCGACATGTCCTTGCGTGGAGGCGCCGGAGCCGTCAATCGAACCGATATTCGCCGCGATCAACAGCGTCCCGCCGGAGGTATTAAAGGTCACCGGGACACTTAATGGAATAGTAGCCACGCCGCCCATGAACTGGCCCGCGTTGGTCGTCCCCCAGGACAGAGACCCCATCAGCGTGTCGGTCCCGAGCTGCAGCGTGCCGTTGTTGTTGGCGTCCAGATAAACAAACAGCCGCGAGAAGTCGCCGTCGCCCGGCCGGTTGGGCGGCGTTCCCACCGAGCTCTGGAAGGTCCCCGTTTGCGTGATCGTGAGTGTCGAAATGACGACCTGATTGATGCTGGGCGTCACGGTCAGCGCCATCAGCGGCACGTCGGCCTCGCCCTGAAGCACCGACACCGGCGCCAGCGATTGACCCGTGACCCGCACAAAGAGCGGGCTGATCGACACCTGGCGGGAATTTTTCGGCATGTTCGCGGACGACATGGTATTGACGCCGGCCGGGATGAAGGCGCCGCCGAACCATCCCGGATCCTGGATGCTCACGCCTTCGGAATTGTTCGACGTAGCGCCGGTCGCAATGTCGTAAGCGATGAAGAAGGTCTGCGGCGTGGGGCTGAGCGATTCATCCCGGAACAGGTCCACGGTCGTTGTGTTGGGCGCCGTACCGGTCGGGTCGGGCGTGGTGAAGGTGGCCGTTCCGATCAACAGGTCGGTGCTGGTGTCCAGCAGGCTGTTGAAGTTCACGTCGCGGTAAATTTTGACCCTCGAAATATCGTCGTTCGACCCCTGCGTTTGAATCCCGCCCTGGCCGATGCGCTGCACTTTCAGCGAATTCCAGAGGACGTTGGTGACATTGGTCTTCATGGTGAAGCGCAGGATCGGTACGTCCAGCGTTCCCTGCGTGGCGGAGGTGGGGGCGATGGTGTCGTCCGGCGTAAAGGTGACCAGGTCCGGATACGGCGCGACCGTCGACAACTTGGTCGTCAAAGGCGGCACCGTCGCCAGCACCACCCCCTTGGGCGCGACCACCGAGAAAGCGGCGGCGTCTGCAATGGAGGCCCCCACCGAGACCTGCTCTCCGGAGTCCTGGACGCCGTTGTTGTTCAGGTCGCGGTAGACGGGGACAAACGGGTTCATATCGTACGTCAAAAAGTAGTTGTAGCCCGTCGGCTTGCCCACGGTGTTGGGCACCGTCTGAGGCGTCACGAAGGTCAGCGTGGCGACGTTGTTGTTGAAATTGTTGGTGCCGTTGGTGATCTGGCCCGGTTTGTACCCGTTCTCCCCGACGATCGTATCGTTCACTACCCCGTAAACGCCCCGGTTCTGGGCGTGAGCGGAGGCGGTCGTCCCCAGATAGCCGCGGGTCAGCCCCGTGAAGGTGTTCACGCCGTCATTGGATGCAAAACGGATCAATTCCGTGTCGATCAGCAGGACGCCGGGCCCGGTCGGATACGAGGTCGACACCGCCACCACCAGGATCGCGTCATCCGGGCCGATGGTGGAGGAAAGCGTGCTGAGCGGCACGGGATTGCCGTCGTCAAAGAGGCCGTTGTCGTTGGCGTCCAGCCAGAGGTTGACGTGGAGCATGTCGCTGTCGTTCGGATTCTGCCCGGTGCGATTGACGATCAGGCTCTGCCAGATGACCGTGTTGCCGCTGGCTTGCACGTTCATTTTCGCCAGGGGCACATTGGACTGCGACTGCTGGACCGAGGTCGGCAGGATGTCCGTAAAGGCGACCGTCATGGTATCCACCGTCGGGCTCAAGACATTGGGGCCCGTCTGGAACGGGAAGTTCGCGGTATTCACCGTGTGGATGCCGTCGCCGGGCGTCAGCGCGCCAATGGTGAAAGCGCTGTTGGTCAGCGCGCTCAGCGCGAACGCGTGGTTGGCGGCGGCGGACTGGCTGATGTCCGCGGCAACCCAGAACGTTTTGGGCGTCGTGCTGATCAGCACGTAGCCCGGCGACCCGGCGTTCGGGTCGTCCAGGTTGATGTGCGCATTGCCCAGCTGCATCGCGCCGGACCCGAGCAGGGGGTTATTGATGCCCATGTTCCCGGCCGCATCGCGCGTGAAGGTGTTCCCGCCGTAGACCTTCACGCTCGAGACATCCGAATCGGCGCCCGTCAGGCCCCCGGGCACCACGCGGCCGAGGTCGATCGAGAACCAGCGCAGGTTGAACTGGGCCTCATCGTACAGGGTCAGTTTCATCAGGGCCACATTGGAGGTTCCCTGGGTATAGCCCACCCCCATGTAATTGGGCCGTTCAATGTTGTTCACGTACGTATAGGTGGAGTGCGCCGGCGGATTCAGGGGATCGCAGGAATTGGCCAGGCAGCGGGACACGCCGGTCAGCACGTTAAACGTAAAGCTGCTGTAGCTGATGATCTCGGAATCGAGGACCATGTTGCCCACGCCCGGAAGTCCCGTGGTGGTGTCCAGCGTGAACGTCGTCGGGCCCTGCACGCCCGGGGGCACCGGCGCCAGGAGCCGGGGCAGGGGATAGGTGCCGGCATCGTTGGTAAAGTAATGTTCGGCATTGACTCTCAAGATTTGCGGGCTGGGGATGATCGTGCGGAGCGTCGAGGTCGACGGCAGATTCGTGTTGGCCACGACATCCGGAGACGCGACCCCCACAAAGGTGGGCGACGTGATGGCCACGCCGAGGGTCCCCTGAGGGCTGGCCACAGGATTCATGTCGAAGGTGACGAAGTAATTGTTGACGCCGCGCGCGGGGGTGTCAATCTTCAGCGGTCCTGTGGTCAGGTCGTTCAGGTTGGCGCTGTAGGTCGCGCTGTCGAAGGTAATCCTCGCCAGCCCCGCGGCCGGGATACCGAATATTCCGCTTCCCAGGGCAGGGGTATCGATCGCGATATTGAACAGCCCTGTCCCGTCGCGATCCGGATATATTTTGACCGACGTGACATCGGAATCGCTGGACGTGCCGGTTCGCGAGAGCGTGATGGACTGGAACGCGGCCCGCGACAGGTTGGTTTCCGCCCAGAACCGGTAGATCACCTGGTTGGTCGTCCCCTGCTGCAGGAACGGGCCGGTGA
>MGUR01000054.1:4426-6691 GCA_001800075.1 Elusimicrobia bacterium RIFCSPLOWO2_01_FULL_59_12 | reverse complement strand
CGATCTTGCCGGAGAAGTTGCCCACGCTCTTGGGCGAGTCGACCTCAAAATAGCTGGTGGCCGGGATTTGCAAGCCCAGAGCGGCCACATTGCTGACCACGGCCAGGTTATCGATGTCAAAGGTGATGAAATAATTCTTCAACGTGCTGGTGATCGGCTGTCCGTTCAAGATGCCGCCCGGATCGACGATCCTCAGATAGGCCTGCCCTTCGACCGCATCTCCCTGCAGGTGCGGGGCCGGCGTGCTGCCTTCGGAGCCGCGCGCCACGCCGGTCAGCAGGTTGTTGGTCAGGTCCAATCCGCTGTAGGTCATGATTTCGGTTCCGATGTTGAAGCGGCCCGGCGCCGGCGGGAACGGACTGGAATTGGCGAGATGAACGATATCCGTCGACGCATCCATGTCCAGAATCAGCGTCGACTGCGCGAACACGTGGGTCTGGAGCGTGCTGGTCACTTCGGTGTCGGTGCTGTTCAGGATGCCGTTATTATTGCCGTCATAGAACATGCGGATCCCGTTGACGTCGCGCGCGCGGTTGACGTTGTTCGGATTGGAGCGGTCCAGCCGCAGGTGGGTGAGAATGACGCTGTTGACGACGCCTCCGCCGAACGGGTTGCGCGCCTCCATCGTGAGCTTCATGATCGGCACCCGCTGCGTGCCTTGCGTGGCGACGGCCGGCACGGTAAAGCCGCCTCCCGAGTTGTTGACGAACCGCACGTTGAGTTCGTCTTCAGAAGGGATCACCGGAATCGTTGATGACCGGATTTCCCCGAAGGGCATGATCTCGCCGTCCGCCGGGAAAACGTCCGCGGGCCCCAAGACCACGGCGCCATGGCTTCCGGGGGAGGCCGTGGGATCGATATCGAACGTGACGAACAGGTAGCTGGTGGTCGGAGTCACGACCAGGTTGGTGTTAAACGGCACCGTCGTGACCAGGCTGGTGAAGAGGGCCGAGCTGGAAATCGCGATGTCGACGGTAGGATCCAGAATACCATCCAGAGGCTGGGCATCCTTGTAGATCCGGACTCCTTTGATGTCGGTATCAAAGCTGTTGTCTTCGGCCCGCGTGATGCGCAATTCCCGGACCGCCCCTTGGAAGGCGTTGGTCCAGAAAGCCAGCCGCAGCATGCCGGCGGCGGTGACCCCTTGCATCACATAATTTTGTTGACCGTAGGTCGCCGTGGGTTTCCACCAGGCGGCGATGTCCTGGCCCTGGACAAAGATCTGCGGCGGCTGCTGGACGACGGGCGAGGTGGAGGTGAAGATCCCGAAGTTGTTGCTGGCCACGCCCAGACCGCTGACGGTGATCTGGCTGGGGCTGGTGAGCTTGAAGCCCAGGTTCGCCGGGAGCGGCGTAACGGTTTCGCTGGAGATGCGCACGGCCACGAACAGATGCTTCGACTGGCTCGGGAAGACGGAGACGTTCAAGTTACTGAAGGTCGCCACGCCGCCGGCCAGGGTGGCGGTGGACAGCAGCGTATCGACGGGCGCGCAGCCATTGCAGGTTTCCGGCTCCAGCACGCCGTCGGCGCTGAGGTAGAGGGCCACCAGGGCGACATCCGAGTCTCCTAGCGTTCCCGACACGGTGTGCTTGGCGACTTGAATCTGGGTGATGACCGTGCTCGAGGAGTAGCTCGCCGGCAGCAGGTCGAAGGTCAAGCGCAGCATCGGAATCGGTACGTAGGAGGACGCCAGGCTGCCGTCTCCTTGATTGATCGCCGTCTTGCCCTGCCACGGGGTGCCGGCCAGGAGCGTTTGTTTGACGGTATACGTTGGATCAGTCGCCGGCACCGGGGAAAGATCCGCCGGCGTGACAACGATTCCGGCCGTGACGACGTCCTCAAAGGAGTGCACCGGCACCGTGCGCGCGGTGTCGCTGGTCCAGCCTCGTATCAGCGTTTCCGACGGATCAAAGGAGTTGTTCGCCAGAAGGATCGACGGCATCGGCGTGGCGAAATCCGTCGCGCGGATCTGCAGGGTTTCCTGGATGCTGTCGGAAATCAACAGCCCGCCGTAAACGCCCTGGTTGGCGGGCGCGAACGTATACGAGGTGACCGGCTGCGACAAGTTGCCGCTGTCGACCAGCGTGACCGTCTCGGTGGAACCGCTGGTGTTGAAGACGATCGAACCGGTGTAATACTGTCCGTTCTTAGGGTCCCCGGTGGCGACGTTGCCGAACTGGTCGCGCGCGGAAATCGTCCCGAAGGGCAGGAGGTTGTTCACCGCCAGCGGGGCGGCATCGCTGAAATTGGGCTCGACGGTGAGAT
>MGUR01000054.1:3881-4406 GCA_001800075.1 Elusimicrobia bacterium RIFCSPLOWO2_01_FULL_59_12 | reverse complement strand
TCGTAGGCCACCATCGTGTGCGTGCCGCGGGCCATATCGAAATAGGAGAGCCCCGCCAGGCTGGTGCTGGACAGCATCTGCACCGGCAGCACGTTGGCCGAAAAAGCAGGCCCTGAGATGTTTTCGAAATCATCCAGGTCATTGGCGTTGTACCAGCCGCGCGCGCCCGAGGAGTCGTTGACGTAGAAATTGATGACCGTATCCACCGTCACCGACGAGATGTTGTTGAAGGCGTCGAACGCGCGCACGCTGACCACCGTGCTGGTGGTCGTCCCCGATTGATAATCCGGCTCGTATTGGAGCGTGGTTCCGGCCACCAGATAGCGGGAGGGCGTGATAAAGACCAGCTTGTACGGCGGCGCCGCCCGCACGGTATAGTTGGAAAGAGCGGGGGCCCAGCCCGACCCTGACTTGTTGGCCGACGCCGTATGATCCCCCGCCAGCGAATCGATCATCACGAAGGACATCGTGCTCTGACCCAGCGCCAGATAGGCCGTGCCGCTCCCGTTGGTGAAGGTGCCGGTG
>MGUR01000054.1:0-3843 GCA_001800075.1 Elusimicrobia bacterium RIFCSPLOWO2_01_FULL_59_12 | reverse complement strand
GGACGCGAGCTGGAAGGCCGCCGTCTGGTAGCCAGAATCCGGCGTGATGATCGGGCTGGGGTTTCCATAAATGTCCTGGGTCGCGAACAAAAAGGTCTGCGAGGTCGTCCCCGCTGTCAGCGTGGCAGGCGCCGAGAGGAAGCCGATCTTATAAATGTTGTACGGGAGGATGTTCACCGCCTGCGTGCCGGTGCTCCAGTTCACGGCGTCGACATAGGCCGACACCACCGGGCTGGCCGTGGGAACGGTGTAATTCGCGCTGGCGTTGGTGTCCAGGTAATAGAACGTGGTCCCCCAACTGCCGATATCAATCTTCACGGAGGTCGTGGAGGTCTGGAATCCGGGAGGCGTGGGCGGCGGCAGCGGCAGGATCGCCGATGACACCGAGAAACCGTACGCGTCAAAGGTGGACGACGCCACGCGGTAGCTTGCCAGGTTGACCGTCACCGAGGAGGCCGTGATCGTCGGGTTGCCGAACGGGTCCTGAAGCTGGACATTGAACGCCGAGAGGTTTGCGCTGCCGGACGGATGGAACGGCAATCCTGCCTGCAGGGTCCGGGTCGTGTTATGGAATCCCAGCTTGGCGGTGGCCGCGGGGTTCACGACCAGGTTGTACTGGGTCCGGATACCGGCGCTGTTGTAGTCCGCCCCCACAAAGAAGCGCAGCAGCCAGGAACCCGTCCGGCCGTCTTCGATCGGGGTGGAGGACATCTTGTCGAAATACACGAAGTAATGCTGGGTATCGCTGCCGCCGATATACGTCACGTTCGCCACCGGCGCACCGCCCAAATTCTGGAACTCATAATCGTGGTTGGCCGCTGAGAATCCGCGCGCGGCGTGGATGGCTACCTGGTTATTGGCCGTCAGCTCGTAATTGACGGTGATATTGCTTAAATTCGTGGGGTTGTCGAAATCGTCGCGCCGCTCCAGTGTGAAGGGAGGCAGGTTTGAGAATGTGACGCCGGCGGTGGAGACGGCCGGGGGACTGATGAGTACCAGTTTGGTGGTGATGCCGCCGGTGGTGGTCATGCGCCCGGTCGTGCGGTTGACCGGGAGGGCGCCCACGGTCGCGTCAAATCGGACCTCGGCGTAGTCGTTCGCCTGGCTGGACACGTAGTAGTAGATCCCGGACGAGATGCCCACCGTCCCGCTGGAGTCGGTGATCGCGGTGGTGATGGGGACCGGCGGAATGCTCGAAGACGCGGTGATGTCGAAGGAGGTGGTTCCCGTGGACCCCAGCACGTTGATAACGCTCAAGGTCACGGTAAGGCCCGCGCTGGACGCGAAGTTGTTGTACTGGTCCGCCAGCTTGGCGGAGACGGCCTGGTTCCCGAAGGCGGCCAGTCCGCCGGCGTTGACGTTCACATCCCCCGCCGGCGAAACCACAAATTGCGACGGGATGCCGGCATTGATGGTGATGAAGGGACGCGTAGAGTAAATCACGCTCTGATTGGGCCATCCACGCTCCGTAGTGATATTGTTCGGATCCGACAATTCATAAGCCTTCAGCCAGTCGCTGCCGGCATGAAGCAGGGCGAAGTAATTAGTCAGGCAGAGCTGCCCCTGGCTCGCGCCGCCGAGATAATAGCTGGTCGTGCCCGGCAGCCACGACGGATCTTGGACAGGATCGGTCAGCCCTCCGTTGGACGTGGTCTGCGCGTCAAAGGAAATTTGCGTCAGCGTGCTGGTGGACGCGTAGGGGCCCGTCGAGAGGACGTTATGGAACGCGTCATGCATGACGATGCACCCGCTGAACGGCTGGCCCGCCACCGCCGACGCCGGGAGGCTGTTGAAATGGAGATGGTGCTTGACTCCTGGATAAACACGAATCGGCGAGGAGGCGCCCGCTTGAACCGTCTGCGGGGAGGTTGAGGTCGTCGCGGCCGTGATCACGAAGGCGGCCTGAGCGGAACTCGCCTGCACGGTCCAGCTCTGATAGCCCTGGCCGTTTAGGAGGGGGCCGGGGTTGGCCGGCGCCCAGGTGACGCTCGGGTCGTTGGCGGTCAACTGGACCGTCGGCATCGTTCCCGTGGCCGCCAGGTTGAAATAGGGATCGGTCTGGTAGACCGTGACGGCGAAGTTCTGGCCCGCCACCTGCGTCAGGGGCGTTCCGGTGCGGCCGGTCGGCGATCCCTCGACGAAGGTTTCGCCGGGCACCACCACCAAAAGCTGCGAGGCCGGGGCCGGCTGCACCGTAAAGGTCCCCGCCGCCGGCGAGGTGGACGCCGTCCAGGTCGTCCCCCCATCCTGCGCGTTGATGTCGACCGCGGTCGCGGTATGGCTGGGGCCCTGGGTCCGGAGATCCAACACGAAGGTCCCCTGGTTCTGGACGGAGATAAAGGTCTGCGTCGCGGGTTCCACGTCATACAGGTCGGTGCTGTTGATGTGGATCTCTTCCTGGTTGTGCGTGGTCACCGGGTTGTAATACTGGTCGGTGATTTGCACGGTCGCCGTGAACGGAGATCCGGCGACGAACGTGGCCATACTGCCCGCCTTGCCCGGCGCCGAAGATCCCGGATCGACCGTTTCATCGGGCAAGAGCAGAAGGAGCTTTGAAGCGGTCTGCGGGCTGGCCGTCAAGACAGAAGAGAACGATTCGGTCCATGGCGTGGCGTGCGGGGTGTCGTCGATGATGTGGAACTGCTTGGTGGTCGCTTTGAACAGGCTGCCATAGCTGAACGTCGCCTGGCCCGTGGCCGGCGTGATGGACTGCGTCGACGAATTGAGCTGATAGTAGCTATCCGTCGGGTCAAAAATGGAAATGCGGACAAGGGCGGTGTTGCTGCCGCCCGGCGCGGGAGGAATGGTGATGGGGTTAAAGAAGTTATCCGTCACCAGCGTCACCACGTTGAGCGCGTTGCCGACCGTATAGGGCGTGATGGATCCGGTTTTTCCGGTGCCCGTTCCGGGAGCATTGGACTCGCCCGGAAGGAGAGCCAACAGTTTGGGCGTAAACGCCGCCGTGTAATTCGCCTGAACGGGTATGGCCGAAGAAACGAAGCTGGTGAAGCTCGCCGGCAGCGGCGGGCTGTGCGGCATCTGATCGACGGCATTGAGCTTCCATCCTGACGTCGAAGCCGTGATCAGGCTCATCGGGAAAACATAGGTCCCCGTCGTCAGGGTGATAGTCACGGGATCTCTGCCATAGGCGGTCCACGGACCGGTCGAAGAGTTGTTCGGATCGGCGGAGATCACCCGCAACGTGGTTGACGCCGTCAACACGGGGTTCCAGAAGCCGTCTGTAATGTTGGCCGTGACGTTGAAGTTGGCTCCGGCCAGCCGGGTGGAAGGCGTGCCGGTCACGCCGCGTGCCAGTCCGCTGTTTCCGGGGACCGCGGACTCACCAGGGAGCACCAACTGCAGACGGGACGCCTGAGCGGCTGTGACCGTGAAGGTGGCGATGCCGGGCGTCAGGACCGGTGAGTCGCTGTTATTGTCTCTGGCGGTCAATGTGGTCACTCCCGAGGTGTTCATCGAAACGGTGGTGATGATCAACTCACCGTTTGTAAGCGTGAACGAGCCGGGGTGGGTGGCAAAGTTGTCGTTGGCATACACAAACACAGGATTGCCTCCCGTCGACACCCTATTGGAATACTGATCGGTCGCGTAAACCGTCACAGTGAATTGCGTGCCCGCAGTCTGGGGATCGGCGGACCCCAGGACGCCGCTGGTCGAGCCGGGTCGGAGCGCCTGTCCCGGCAGGATCGTGACCAGTTTAGTCGGCGGTCCGGAGAGCACGACGACGTTGGTGCTGGTGAAGGGCGCATAGCCAGCGCCCAGGTCGGTGGCCGTGTAGGTCCACACGCCGGTGGTGATCAGAATCGTTTGATAAGTCGCCTCCGC
>MGUR01000053.1:136431-144091 GCA_001800075.1 Elusimicrobia bacterium RIFCSPLOWO2_01_FULL_59_12 | reverse complement strand
GGAGCAGCGGGTCCTTCTTCAGCATCTGGCACACCTGGAACCCCGAAACGTCCGGCAGCTGCGCATCCAACACCACCAACTGCGGACGGTGCAACTGAAACAGAGCCAACCCCTTCCGGCCGTTGTCGGCGATCTCACACTCAAACTCATCCAGGGAAAACAACTCCCTCAGGGATTCGCGCATGCTGGCGTCGTCTTCGATGATTAAAATGCGCTGCGTCATAACGGACTCATTGTCTCCTTGTTAAAATTCTGCCAAAAAAAGGCCGGCAAAACCATCGATCGAAGGGCTAAATTTTAACGGCCGGAAGTCCCATTTAAATCCTGGGCCTTGCGTGAATTTCAATCAAAAGGTTAGCGCGTCAGACGCCACCAGGGGACATTCGTCACCCCGGGAGCCACCGGGTAGGGAGTATCGCTGCGGGAAATAATCGCCTGGGTCTGGACGAGCTCGCCCAGGTCGCTTTTTAACCGGCGGAAAGATTTGGCGTGCGAAGGCGTCAACGTGGCCGAGGCCTTGATCTCAAAGCAATGGAGCTTCTGAGAGAGCTCAAGAACCAGATCGATTTCAAGATCATCCTGCGTTCGGAGGTAGTAAAGAGACGGCATCTCCCCGCTGTGATGGAACCGTTTCAAGAAGTCCGTCACTATCAGCGTCTCAAAGAGCGCCCCAAAGCTGGGTCCCTGAACCAGAGCGTCCCGATCATTCAATCCCATCAGAAACGTCGCCAAGCCTGTATCGACAAAATAGAGCTTGGGCCTTTTGACCAACCTTTTAACTTTAAAAGTTAAATTTAAAAGGGCTGAGATTTAACGGCCGGTGTTCCCAGGTAAAACGTGGACTCGTTATCACAATTCAGTCTTATGCCGCATTAAATAGGGCACGGTGAGAATGGGTGCGAGACATTGACCTGAAACCCCGAAGAACCCCGCTCGCGATAAACGAAAGAAGTGAAAACGGCATGATGGCCGCACAGTGCAGCACGTCGGGGGAGATATGCGCCCATGAATAATAAATGACGGGAATCATTGCCGCCAAGATGGCGAAATTTGGGGAGCGAGTTCCCAATGCATCATCCCGCTTATCAACTAATCGCTTGAGAAATTCAGCCACCCCTAATGGCCCCGGGGGGCCCTGATAGAGCCGGACCCCTGGGGGCATACGTTCCGGAGATTGGAAAACATTGAAAATGATCGCATGCGATCCGTCCGCAAGAGCTCCCAACTGTTCCTTACGCTGGCCCAGCAGCATCACTTGCTCAGGCTTGAGTTTCTCCTTTCCTGCCAACCGTTGAAGAATTTTTTTCCCCCATAATATTTGATAGGCTTCCGCTAAGGTCAGCACGCTGATATTGATCGCCCCTTTCCCGCGCAAGGTTGGGATAATATTGACAGACAGGTTGGCCTCAGCGAACAAATCCTCCAGTCGTTCAATGACCGAATTTCGGATATCATAATACCCGTCCTGCCTGCAAATCTGATATTTTTGCAAGCCGCGCGCCGCCAAACGCCGGTTCAACATATGAACCACATTGACCGGCAAATTCACCCGCCCCGTCGCTTCGATGGCGACTTCCGCCCCACGCTCTTCGACAACCACCTCTTCATCCAACAGTTTTCCGCTTGGGCTCTTAAGCGGTTTATCCAGCTCAAATTCGCGGCTCACTCGTTTGACGATGGCGTCGCGGATATCTCGCTCCCGCTTAGGGAACGCACGCTGCGCATAAAGTGGCTTTGGGATCAGCACGCCGCGTTTGTCATACCCAAGAATTTCCGCGCCGCCGCTGGCCGCCAAAACGATGCGCCGCCGCAAATCCGGATCGATATGCTGACTTATTTTATTGTCCATGGTTTTGGCAGAGAGCCCGCTCCAGAGCACCAGGGCTCCGCCCATCTTCAAGTATAGGTTGACGGCCTCGATTAATTCTTTTCCTACATCTTTCATGCGACCCGATGACTCCATCCAAAGAAGTGTGTAGGCGACATTCGATACGATCACCCGCGGCGTGGGGAAATTCGCGACCTCCTCGGGAGTAATTACGGGAGTATTGCTAAGCCAATTACGCTGCACCCACCATTCGTGCATTTTCCCAAGCACCTCCCGGTGTGTCCAGGTGGGAAACAGACCCATCATGCGCTGAATTTCAGAACTTAATACATAATCTTCCTGACCGAACAGAAGCAAGAGTTGCTTGTAGATTTCCGATTTTCGGGAGACTTCCAAGAGCGTGTCATTTAAGATTTCTCCTAATATGCCCCTGTCGAAACCGACCGCATCCTCAAAACCCGCGGCCCCGCTTTCACGCACCTCGCGACGGGTCATGGCGACCATCGGCTGAAGGACCATGCGGACGCCGCGGCGAACCATTTCTTTTTTCAACCATGCGATGTCCTCAAATTCATACAAACTGGGGATGCCTCCCGCCGACATCATGCGCCTCAAGTGACTGACTTCCTCAGGCGTGGCTCCCATCACGCCCCGCGAGTACTTGGCCCATTTCGAAAAGCTGGCCACTTGCTCTTTCTGTGGTTCCCGAAGCCTCAAAGACATTTCATCCATATGCTCCAACATGCGATAGACCGTGTTCACTTGATCTTTGTCCTCTCCCATTGCCAACCTCGCAACGGCCACCATGTCATTAGCGACGATATGGGTGAACAGTTCCTCAAAACGGCTTTTTGAGACTCTCTCGACCATGCGGATCATGCGCCCGAACGTCGCATTGACCGTTTCATTGTCCCGATACGGATTAACGATCAACAGGGTCGGTTTTCCCGAACGGCGGCGCCTCTTGAGCGCTTCGACGATTTCCGGCGAGAGCAATTCAGGCATCAGGCTCGTCACATAGCTCCCCGGCCCCAGCATGACCAATTCATTCGTTCTCATCAGTAGATCCACATATTCCGCATTGGCTTTGGGACGCACCCCTTCCACCAGACCGACGTCGACGATAGGCGAAATATGGACATTTTCCGTAATTTTTGTTTGCTCGATGACGAGCCTTCCCTTCAACTTCAGGGAAACACTCCCCAAGTCCACCGGTTGTCCCATCCCGCTCGTTCCAAGGCGCATCTCGCTTTTTCTTCCAAGAGGGTCCTCCACCGTCACATAGGTGTCACTCGTCCCCGGGTGAATGACGGACCCGAAACGCTCCTGGAGATGGAGGTCGTAGTCTCTGATCCGCAAATGAATATCGCCCGGCGTTCCCGTGATGCGGACGCGTTCGCCGGCTAATAAAAATTCACCTTGTTTGATCAGAGGGGCGTCCAGACAGCGCTGCGCATCTCCAATATGAATTTCCGGCGCTTCCAGAAGCGCAAAGAGGGTGCCGGGATCATAGCTGCTGTTAACGATATGCAAATCTCCCACACCGAGCAGATGGAGCATATCCTGGACTACGGCCGAATATTTCTGAACATCTAACTTCTTATTCGCTTCGTCATAGGCGCCGCCCAGTATTTTCATGCCGAGGTTGAAGAAATTCCCGATGGAGTTTCCATTGGCGGACAACCTCCCCGTCACGATAAAATGCTCGTCCACGAATTCAACGGCCCTCAAAAGATGGTGGCAGAATGTAACCCAGTCGTCCTCCAAGGGTTCTGTAATTAACGGATCCCCCTGATCATCCACATTGTCTGTCATTGATTGGAGTCGTTCTAAAACCAGGGGTTTTAAGGGCCCTTTAAAATGTTTATCTGTTCTGGAACGTAGAATCCACCGCTTCCTTTGAGTCGTCAAGCCTGACATCACATTGATTTCATCACCGGGAGGCGGGATCGGTCCGAAGATCGGAAGCATCTCTTGAACTACTCGCCGGGTCCCGCCCCCATCATCGTACGGGGAAAGACCGATGACGGAATTAAGCCGCACCTCCCGTGTGGGAGGGGTCATGCCGATGATCTCCGGTAAAACGCTGACAAAGAAATTGCCGCTATTGCCACCCGTGAGCATAAATGCCTCAGGCGACTTGATGGGAGAGTGGCGGCCTTCACGCGCGGGATTCCATATCTCGTTGTCGCTTACCAAAATCGCGAGAGTAGATTTAGTTTTTATAAAATTTCGCCGCAGGAGCTCATCCAGTTTTCGGACGTCCCCTCCGGCAATCTTCAACAGATCTTCTCGCCGCTGCCGGATTTTTTCCTGGACAGTTTGTCGGTTGACGCGGAAACGCCGAACGATATAGTCCCGGTCCGGGTGTCGGGCCGTTGCCTCCAGATGTGCCAGCAATTGACCGCCTTCCGGCGAGATCGCCGGGTCTAGCTGTCCCGCGTCGATTGCATCCACAAGTAGTTGTTCCGCGTACCCGTTTAATGGCGTAATGCCAGTCGCCTTCACCCTGTCCAGCAACCATCCCACCAACGCTCCCTGCCACTCTTGGTTATGAGACGTATCCAACAAAGCTCTAATTAATCGCCTGAACCTTGCGGGATCGTTCCACAAATCCTCCGCGATGGTGTGAATGTTTTCAGGGCCGGTGCGTAGCAAGGTTTCCGCCCTGTGATAGATCGCCGCGTCTTCCTCCGTCAAGGTCACTTCCCGAATGACCGGCGCTCTCCGCTCGCTGGGCGCTGAATCGGCGAACTCCAGCTGACGAGGAGCATCTTTTATACTTGCGGGCGCCTCTCCCACATCAACAAATCCCACCCGGGCGCCCTGCCCTGCTTTTCTCGAACGCTCCGCCACGAGTCGAATTAGATTCCAAGCCAGTGTTTTTGTCTGCCCCCCCTTGGGATCAATTCCCCAAAAGTGGTTTATTTCACGAAGATCTCCTGTGCCCGCGGCATGGGAATCGTGGTCATGAAAATGACCTTTGACAAAAAGCCTCCTGGTGACTGGAATTAATTTTCTAACAACGGAGGTCCGAAAGATCCCGGTATTAGAGGGAACCAGGAAATCAGCCTTCCCTGTCAGAGGATCCTCCGAGATGGCAAAATGCTGCAGCCACTTTGATTTCTGATGAGCGGACAACGATGGCCATAAACGGATTGCTCTAAATGCCTCGCTCAAAGTTTGGTGGCTAAAAAGCACCCCTTGATCACTGATGGTAAAATAGGGGTAGTCACGGCGCAGGTTTTGGATGTGCTGCCTGCGTTTGGATGGATCCTGGGGCATTCCAGACAGAGCCAACTCGAGTGACTCCAGGGATTTGGCCAGTTGATCCACGACCCGGTCGCCCTCTCTGATGAATTCCTTGTGTGGGATCTGTTCCCAATCCTGCATGGCGATCAGTTCCTCGCGGTTCCCGTTAAAGAAGAAATGGCCCTTGTCCACGATCTGCCCGTGAGCGAGCCGGCCGCCGGCCACCGCGTCCAGATCTTTCCCCACGATTTCCAGGTAGGCAATGAAGGATGCATTGGAAAAGTGCGGCATGATAACCGTCCCCATTTCGCCAAATCCCATTTGAAGGTATTCGGGGAGATGTCTTGAAGGAAGGAGTTCAGCGACGTTCATTAGTGCGTCGCCATGTCCCAGGGAGGGACTGTACACCAAATCGAATTCAGCTGGGTTCAGGCTTAACAAATACCGCGTTTTTTCAGGATCCAGAACGTCCGGTTCAATGCGGCGGGCGCGTTGATTCGTCTGACACGTCCAAACAGTCGGATCAACGATGAAAACATGTTTCTTGGCATCATACCCCTGGATATAACGGTCTTGCACCAGGAGTCCGACAAGGCTTTCTGCCAGAAGCACCGTCCGCTTGATCCCCGGCGTACAATAGGCACCTTCGATGGCATGTGCAATGTTTGTTTTTCGCAGTCCGGACCGTGCAAAAGCCTTGTTCATAAAACTCGAAAAACGAGCGCCGTGTCCCCCCGCCAAAATGACCGGTTTAACTCCGAACGAAGCGTTAAATGTCTCCTGGGTAACGCTATCCAGGCTTAATTCACGCTTTTGGAGTTTGCTGTGGATGGTATTTAGCGCGCGATAGGCGCGCTCCAAAGCGACTTCGTGTTGCTCCGGAATATTCTGGGCACTCACAAGATCGTCCACGCCCATCAGGGTTCGAAGGTTCTGCAGCATACGCGAGTCAACAAAAGTACGGTCGCTCAGAGCCCGGCCGATCAACTCTTCATCCTGACGGCGCTTGGACTGTATCGCCAGGCGCTCCCTTTCCCAGGACCGAATCGATTCCGCAAGTCTCTCGGTCAGAAGAGCCCGCTCATCCAAGTCCCCCGGGCCAAGCCCCTCCGCATCTATCTTGAGGGAAGGAATAGGCATGATGGCCAATTGTGCGGCTTTCCCGTCCCCTGCAAAATCACGCAGCTGAATCTGCGGAGGCAATACATGACCGGAAGGGGTCTGACCCGGCTTGAACTTGGGATAGTGTTGTGCCACCTCAGGGCGTAAGACATACTTTCCTTCAACAAGCATGGCGAGCCGATTTGTGTAATAGTCCCCGATCACCCCCGCCGGGTACAAGGTCCCTGCATGATCGTCCACATGACCCACAATGTCTCGAAGGGCTCGAACAACGGGCGGAGACAGCATGTACTTTTTCCCATAGGCTTCATCCGGAGTAGAAGCCTGCTCGTAGGGGCGCGCCAGATCGATCGTAAATTTGGATACCATGCCACTCGCATAAAAGCGCAGAGGAGCAAGTGGGTGTCCTGTGGCGTCGGAGTTGGCATGCAGCAACTGGTGCAGGGGATAGGCGATGCGGTGCGCCGTCAACTCGGAATCGTTATCGCTGAAGAAAACGAGCTGAACACCCCTCCTCGACAGCGCCGCCAGGGCTTCGGCGAGGGGCCGGCGGTCCGCCATTAATTCCTCTTTTTGACCGGTGGGCTTAACCCCCAGGAGTGTATCATCCACGTCGAATCCAACATACTTGGGCAGCTGGCGGTCGGGGAGGCCCAGAAGGCGCATCACCTCAACACGCGTTGCCTCCGGACCCACGCCGATCCCCGTCACCTTCGGGATGATCTTGGATTGGTCTTTGTCGACGCCCAATACACGCAACCGAGGAATTCGTGCTAGGAGCCCGTCACGCGATTCGGGAGAACTGTTTTCATTGCCAATATATTCACCTTCATCGGCCGTCCAGCCGTTGGTCGCCATAAAATCTTCCATGGCGCTCCGTTTTGTCGGCGCCGGATGACGTCCGATATCAATCGACACGTTACCGCCCGGTCGGATTTCAAGGTCCATGCCGGACAATGTAACCACGGGAGCCCTGGGGAGTACGGGCCTCGACGCGGCCGGGGACGGCGCCGCAACGGGGTCGTCCGGGATGATGACCTGCATTCCAAATGGAATAGGAATGCTTTTCAAGACGGAGAGAGTCCTCAGCATGGTTGAAAGGAAGGGATACCGTTGGATCAGCGTATGACGGAATGTCAAAAGCGTGGAAGGAATGGCCTGTTGGGTGATTTGCGGGATGGAGGCTTCCACGGCGGGAAGGACTGAGCGCAACGGGAGAGCGCCGTGAACGGGAGACGCTTGTTCCTGAAGAACGACCAGGACAAGCAAAAGGCTGAAACCCCTGCGCGTTGTCATCCCTCCCCCCTCCTCATATCCCTATTCTGTTACAGGGAGGACGACGAATCTATCCATCGAACGGCTAAATTTTGAAGACCGGAATGCCTACGCAAAAGATGGGTCCTCGGCAACATTCTGGAGGGTGTCCAACGTCAGGCATTGGTAGCGAGGATGCGGCGG
>MGUR01000053.1:123178-136417 GCA_001800075.1 Elusimicrobia bacterium RIFCSPLOWO2_01_FULL_59_12 | reverse complement strand
CTTCGGCTTCGGCGATTGTTTCGCGGGTGTAGGTATTCTTCCAGACCCCTTCAAAGCGCGATTTAATTCCAACCCACGTGCGTCCCCAAGCGCCGCTGGGAAGAGGGGGCCTGTTCCCGGAGGGAGCGGCGAGATAGCGGTCAATTTCAATGGCGTTCTTTTCCATGCTCCTGAGCATGGGCAGGTCCGGGGCGGGTGTGCCTGTAAGGTACGAAATCATTTCATTGAGCATATGGACCAGGGTTGCCGCCGCATAGTCCAGCACGGCTATCCCCAGGGTCAGCGGGGCCACTACCCGGGGAGTAATGGCCGACTTTGATTGGGTCAAGGCCCGCGCCAGCTCGTGCGCATGGGCAAAAATACGCGTGAGTGCGGGGACCCTGCTGACGTCTGCTCTCTGCGTGGCGAAATCGTACCAGGCCACAGGGATATCCGCATTCATTTCGCCCCGATCACCGATCGCGACTGCGCGGGACAACACGGCCGCCTCTTGACCCATAGCCGCAATCGCCCAGGGCAGCGGAAGGGCTAAGGCCCATAACGGGGCATTCAGGACAATCGTTAAACCCACCAGGACCGCCGCAATTCGGGCCATGACTCTGGAAAACGCATGCGCTTCCGTGGGTCTCAAGGCGCCGCCTTCCCTACCGTGGCTAGGCGGGAGAGACGTTTCGGCCGGTTTTGTGACAGATTGAGGAGCGCTGGGCAGCGGTGGCATCTTGGGAATATCGGGCGGCCCCGCAAGATCCGTAATCCAATATCCCGGTTTCACAGCGGGAATCTGCAGGGGCATTTTGTGAGCGTGTAACGCGGCCACCAGGGCTTCGATCGTTTTGTGCTGGCGTTGAAAATAGTGCTGAGGATCCCCCACGTACTGGTCGCTCATGGAAAACAAGCGTCCTTCCTTCGCGGCTTCCACCCAAGCGGCCGGTGGGGCGTTCGCCTTATGCTGCAGCCATTCCCAAATTTCTCCCATTGACCTGAAGAGCTCCCAATCCAGCTCATCCAACGCGGATTTCTTCAGTTCCTCCGCCGACAGTCCGGGCAAGCGGGCCTTTTCCATTAACTGGACTGACACGCCTGGAAAAATCCGGGCATAAAACAACGGGGATTTCGCGCGCACTTTAGCGGGCATCATTTCTGACCACAGACTTTCGGTGTTGATGTCCTGGTGCTCTAACCAGCCCTTCACCGAGTCGCCAAAGTGGAGATTTTCTTCGCCCGGCTTCGGCTCGCCCTGCCAGACCGCGTGCGTGACGAAAGACTGGACGTTCACCCCATCTCTCGGATTTCGCTCTTTCCCGTAAACCACGCCTTCCACGACAACGCTATCCGGATAGAGATGAAAGGGCCAGGGGACATGGGAAAAAAAGATCGCGCTGCGTTCATCCATCCGGCGCGGGCCCCCAATGGGATGGCTTCCGCCCAGATGGGACACGACCTGAAGCGCGTGGGGATGCACTTGATTTTCGGGAGCGATGCTCAGGCTGGCAATGGCGTGGCCGGGAGCGCTCACGCTGAACACGATGGGGGCAAAACCGAAGATCGCGCTGATGAATTTGCCCGCGCGCGACTCGCGCAGGAAGTAATGCACCACATTTTTGGTGGAACCCGTATCGAGCCAGGCCCCATCAAAGCGTGCTCCATAAAGGCTTCCAGCGCCTGGATTGCCTCTCTCGCCGCGAAGGATCTGCCAGATTCGAAGGTTCCACAACGCGCTCGCATAGGCATGGTAAATGGGGCCATAGGCCAGTTCGGCTCCAGCCGGGTCGCGACCGGTTATACCTCTCAGAAGGGCCGCTATCGCGGGGCGCATGCGGGCCATTTCAATTTCAAGGTTTCGTGTAACGCCTTCAAAGTCTGGGTCGATTCCCTGAAGTGAATCGCGCAACAGCCTCAGCGAGGCTTGGGCCTCTTTGTAGAGGTGCAGCCGGCCTTCCTCCAAAGAGGCTGTAAGTGGATCCTTGATGTCCAGATGGTCGATCGCCTTCTCAAATACCTGATCCGCTATATTCGCTTCTGCCGCCATTTTATTGACGATATCAGCCATTGCATCCAACTGCTGGCCGTCCCTTAATAATCCATCGAGCACGCTGATCCGCCTTCCGAACGATGAAACAGACTCTTCCAATAGTTTTCGCACTCCCCCAGGGCCCGCAGCCCCTGCACCAGATAGATTTTTTAAAAGGTTCGCTAACGTTTGGATAACAAAACCTTTATTTCCGGGCCTTTCGATCTCCCGGCTGGTGAATTCAACCGAACCCGCCTGCTCGTAAACATCATTTGAAAGTTCATCGATGCGTTTCTGGATGGCTGCAACCATCGTATCCACGTTATTCTCATCCACCAAGGACGCTAATAATTCTTCGGCTCGCGTAAGGGTCCCATCCAGGTCGCCTGGCAGCATCGGCGCCTCGCCCTGCCTCTTGACCTCGAAGTCGCCGTCGTCATTGATATCGACGCCGGCCATTTTCAGGAAACGAATCACAGTGCCCGTTCCAGCCACCCCGATGGCGGTGTTCATGAGAATGGAGGCGGTGCCCTTCGTTCTGTATTCATCATCGATCAATAAGCCCTGCCGGCTTAGGGCATCGTGAAGCTTGTCTTGAATCTCGGAGAAGCTCTCTCCCAACCCGTTTTCACGCGTCAGCTTGTCCAACGTTTCGATCGGTTCTCCATTGAGAAAATCACGCATTAACTCTTGTTCTTGGACAGGCTTTTCCTGGGTGCCCTTTTTGAGGATCTTAAGTCCGGGTTTTTCAGAAAACCTTAGAATCCGGCCTGTGGCCGGATTGATCGCCGCGCATCCCCAGGCCATCGCCTCCTCAAATGGCACCCGGCGCAGCAGCAGCGTGAAACCTTCCGGGATATCGAGCCGAGAGAAGTACGCTTTCAACTCCTTAGGGTCGACGGTCACAATGGCATCCCCGTAGAGGAGCATATACCCCCCCTGGGGATGGCCGTTGGACACATGCGGGTAAGCGTCTTCCAGAACGGCCTTGATCACGGCAAGTCCTTCTTCCAGCTTGGCGGGATGGGGATGCCCATTATCACGGTGAAAGAACCGTCGTATCGGAACCGGCAGCATGAATTTGCCCCTTTGCGTGCTGACGGGGTTGCGTGAGGCCTGGCCGGCGCCGAACAAGGTGCCGAACATCTCGCTGCCCATTTCTTTATATAGATTGTACGTCCCGGGAGGGAGATTGCGGCCTTGAACAAAATCCCCCATAAATCGTCGCATGACTCCTAAAACAGCCATGCCGTTTCCATCGGCCTTGTTGCCGTACGACGGGGCGCTTGCCGGTGCGGCAGGGTTCGCGACCGCATGGATAGATGTTCCGTTGGGATAGAGGGAGGGGTCTATGTTTCGTTCAAACCAGGAACGTTGGTCGGCTCCCTGAGCGGATTGGTACAAAATCGTTGTTCGAGATCTCCGTTGCATAGACCTTCGATAAATCTCCACCGCCTGGTTCCAATCAGCCCGCATACGTTCCACATCCGGGTCCATGCGAACATCGAAATCTTTCAGGCGAAGGGCCGCTTCCGTTTGCGACCGGACCTGGGAGTCCGCATCCGCCGGCTCCCGAAATGCGACAGGCTGGCTTTGCCCTTCTAAAGAGAGATCCAGAAGCGGGGCGGCGCCGCGCCGCTCCGCCCGACGCTCCGACGCCTCCGTCAGATTGTTTTCCGTCCATCGCATGTCCACGGTATCCCCGGAGTGCACATTACCCTGCAGAGCAATGATGTTCAAGCGATCAGCCGCCGCGAGCATCATCGACTGAAGGATCCGCTCAAGATTCGAAAGAATCAGATCGCGCCTCAATGGATTGTGGCGGCCCCACTTGGTCATCGCCCGGAGCGCGGGATTTTTTTCCATATACATCCGAGCCTCAAACAGGCGACGCCTCCCCCCGCCATCATGGCGTTCCATTTCCATGGGAATCTGGGACCAGGCATAGAGCTCATCGCTTTTCCGAATAAACGTGCCGATGACACTCAGCGTAATGGGATAGCGAGGGCTTGCCGTTGGATCGCAGTCGATTTTTATCGTCGGAACCATCGGATCGCTTAGTGAACTCTCCAATCGCGCGTTCACCGAGGCGGCGACGCGTGCGACCCATTCCCCTACCCCGGGCGCATTGATTTGGTCTCCCATCGGTTCCTTGATGAGAGCCACACCCCCCGCATACTCGCTCAGGTAAATGCCCTGCGCTTCCAAATGCGCGACAATTTCTTGCCACTTGCGGCGAGATTTGCTTTCCACGGCGCTCCTCAGCTTCGTCAAATCCGGCACGTTCGCGAGATGGTACCCCCGCGTAAACCATGTTTGCGCATAGAGTTCCTCAACGACTGACCTGACGTGGGCGCGTACGGTCTCGCTATGGGCAATTCCCGGCGGTACGATCACCAGAAGCTGGTTTTCGTCTTTCGTGGCAGCGACCAGCGTCCGGGGCATCCTTCGACGTATTTCTCGAACGAGATGCACGTAGATCCGGTTTCGCAGGAGGCGGCTGAGCCGCACGCCCATTCGCATCTCAGCGATGTCACGATAGGAAGGATCCAACCGGATCACTAACACCATGGAGGATTCCGTCGATCCCGAAAGCGGAGCGCTCCCTTCCAAATAGTGGTCAACAGCCCGCCGCAGCTGCTTGCGCCCTTCCTCTTCACTGAGAAGAGAGGGATATTGACGGTCGTAACCGAACCGGAGGCTGTACAATTCCCCCCGCCCCAGGGTTAATTCTGCGACCCATTCCGCCAGGACGAAAACGCAATTGAACAGCGACCCATACGCGAAGGCCGCGTGGCCCCACCAGGTTGCAGGGGAAAAATAGAACCAGGCCGCAGACACCGCCGCGCCGAAGGCGATATTCGCGGCCACGCCCGCCCATTTCTCGTACTTTGGCAAGTTCGGCCATTGCTCCGCATTGCCTGGCGGTCCCCGGAAAGGGATCCCTCGCATAATTTCGAGCCACGTGTTCATTCTTATTTCTCCGCGGCTGAACATACGGCTGAACAGAGCCAGCGCGGCGATATGACCCAGCTCATGGACAACGATATGAGGAAGGAAGAACACCTTGCTTACGGCCGCTCCCACTCGCGTCTTCATCGCATTTCTCCGTCCCATAGCGTCTAAGCTTTTCCAACTCTGGCTGAGCAGTTGGGCGAACGTGGAAGCGACTTCGCTATTTTCCGCGGCCTCTTGCGCGTGGTAAACCGGGGTTGAGGGAGACGTTTTGCGCAGGTACCGGGCGGCCCAGTTCTTTACGACATCGGGGCCATAGAGACTCTTGGCGCGTTTCAAGACGTCCACCAGCTCCTTGACCCAACCCAGCATTGGAGGGACCAGTCCAGCCCCCTGATACACCCGCGGCCCGCCTGGAGCTTTCGCGCGGTTTGCCAGAAGCCGAGCGGCTTCCCCTGCCGTCAATCGCCATCCCATGAAGCGCTCGGTATAGAGTTTTTCGTCAGCGGGGGTGTGGTTATCCACCTGGGGCGCGTAGACGGCATAGGACACACCGCGTCGGGTAAGTTCGCGGGTCAAATATGCGGTGTGAAACCCGCCCACGACCAAGACCGTGGGTTTCTGAACCGCGGCATTCTGAGGTACCAGTTTCAGCGTGTTCTCCAGCATCGGCTTGTTGCGCATCAGCGCCGCCACATAGAAATCAACGCTGGATCGGAGGGCTTCCCTGACCTGATTCAGGTCCAGCGCGAGATGCGGGTCAATCTCTGCGGTCAGGAGCTGGGCCAGAGACGCCGTGCTGTCGACACGCACCGCGACATGGCGGATCTCTTCGAGGGTGGTGTGCTGCCCCAGCGCGCGCTCCGCCAGGTTAAACTCATTGATCAATCGGATCAAATTCTGTTCATTGGGGGTTTTCGCCAGCGCCGTTTCCACCGCGACGGCATAATCGTCGAGCGCCTGGTAAAGATCACTGGTGAGAAGGAGCTCGTTACGGCGTTCGGCTGGGGCATTGATGTACTCCGCCAGCAGCGAAAGCAGCTTGACCCCAGCTTTTTCCCCTTGCGAATGGACGGTACTCCAATAGTCTCCCATGGAGATCCCTCCAACTTCGAAACGCCGCCGGGCCCGCTGAAGCTGCCTGACGGGACGGGAGCAAACGCCGGGCACCAAGGTTAAAAGACTGGCTTTTAGGCGTGAAACCTGCCGGAGAGCGTTTCGACGATTCTGATAGGACAGCCGGAAAATATCCCGGTTGGCCTGGAAATACGCGGGGTCCTCGATGCCCTGAAGGATCTTAGGCTGACCGGACATCACGGAATAGTACTGGGAACCGGTCAGCTCGCCGTTCTGCATCAGGAAATCCGCAAGCTCGCCGCGGACCTTGAGGTCTTTCACTTCCGTCAGCAGGCTGTTGTCGACCTGACCCGCTGCTCCTTCAACCGCGATCACCCGGCCCACAGCGCCTTTCTGGCTCAGGAAATCCAGCAACTGCGCAATATGCCGCTGGACCGAGTAGTTAAAGTGCAGGTCCTGGACGATTATCAATTCAGGAAATTTTTGATTGTTCAGTTTTGAACCCGAAGCGGAAACGAAAGCGGCGACCCTGGAAGGGGGCGTCAAGGAAGCAAATGATTTTTCGGGGACTTGCCCGACGGGCTGCGCGGAAACGCTGACAGACTGAATGACAAGGAGTCCGGCCAGAAATGAGGCCAGGACCTGCTTAGCGGCTGATTGAAAGTTCCTTAGGCGCATGTCTCTATCCTTTTTACTTCATCTAGCAGATGAAACACATCCATCCAAGGGCTAAAAGTTGAGGGCCGGAAGGCCCAGGCGTTTTTGGGACTTGTTTTATCAAGCAGCACCTGCCATGCGCTTAATCCCCTCGATCCCCGCCGGGCTGGATGCTCCTCCTCCAGAGGAGGGAATTCCTGGAGCGGGGTCTTCACCTCGCGTGACCCGGTCAAGAAGGTTTTCCACTTGGTTCCGGCTGTATGTTGTCTCACGTAAGCCCCGGCCGTAATCCGCCAAGAGTTGCTCGCGGGGCCTGATAGTCAGCCGGCCAGCGTGTTTTTCTGTCTGGATCCAATGGATCCGGTCTTCGGGGGCGGTCGACTCAAAGGCAGCGGATTGCTCTGGGGAAAAGTGATAAAAGCGTTGGGCGATATCCTCAATGATCATCTCGCGCCCGATGGCCTGCGGCGCGCCGAAGGCCCCTCGCGCTCCCGAAGGGACCGCTTTCTTGCGGCCTGTCAGGATATAACGAACAGCAGGGCCGGAGCCATTTGTCGCAGGCGTCTCATACATGAACACGTTGAACGAATCCTTATTCCCCGTGATCATCTTTAACACATTCGAGAGGACGACATCCAAATCTTCTAAATGGCCATCGCTCGCTTCCAGAACGAGCGCCACCTGATCGTCGGCATGCGAGTTGATCCGACCCGGGAGCAGCTCTACGATGCCGACCTTCACCTCGGGATGGCCGGCGGCCGTCTCAGGCGACCAGAGGACCGGCGCCTCCTCAGAAGGGAAAGCCTTACGGACCCAATGAGCGTGGATATGATCTTGCGAAGCTCCACCATGATTTTCGAGGTTCTGAGGATCGTAATTCCAACCGTTGAGCATCATTCGGAACTTGGCGAGCCCGGATAACGTGGGCGAGGCGTTCATCTGCATCCAACGCACGCGCAATTCTTTCAAATAATCCGCCTCGACAATTCGTGATTGCGGGACATGTTCATCCCCCCATGTGGCCACAACATGATACGGCGCTTCAAGACGGTCGCCTTTCGTCTTGGACGGCCAGACGGAGAAGGGATTAAAATAAAGTTTCAATAAACCCAACTTCATCCATAGTTCGTTCACAAATTTCTGCTGGATCACCTCCGTGCACAGCGTACATTCCTGAGAAATTCCGCCTCCCCCCGGACGACTGGCCCGCGGTAAATTGATTGCGAACTCCACCGATTGACTGGCCTGACCGGGTATCGCAAATCGCGAGCTATCAATCGACGCGCCGTCGTCCACTATCTTGAAGAAGGCTTGCGCATGATGATCCACCGTTTGTCGCTGCCAATCGAAGATCTCGGCTAATGTGCCGAACGGATTTTCAGGATCGGCGGACCATTCGCGCGGCACCAAGGAGACTTCGATAGGCCGGCCCACCTGGAGCGGAGCGCGCAATGCGACCGCAAGATTCAAGCGATTCGCATTTTGAACCAGATCCTTTATGACCCCCAGTTGTTGATCCAGCGGTAAATTCCCGGCTTCGATAAGAGTACGGTTTTCTGATACGTGCGCTCGGAAACCTAAAGCGGCCAGACCCAGCGCCAGCCAGTCCGCGATTGGAGCTATAAACATGTCCGCCACGGTCCCTCCCGGAATGACGTGGACCAGCTTTTCATGCCAGGCCACGCGGCGGGCGCGAAACGGGCCGAGGTTTGAATGGGTCCAGATGGATCCGTCCGCGTTCCGGCGGCCGATCTGATTCAAACCCCTGCGTCGCATGAAGAGGTATTCCTCAACGAACAAGAGAGCGCTGGCAGCTGTCCAGACCAGCACACCGTCGATCAACCGGCCGCTCTGGAGGGACATGGCTAGACCCACCAATATCCCTCCCATGACAAGCGAACCGGCGGCCGCCGCTAGGGCAGTGGCGCGGGATTTTGCTGCCGGTGGGATCCCCTCCGCTCCGGTTGCGTAATTTTGAGCCTGGGCCTCAAAGTCTTCGGGAGTCTGGGCGTTGACGCCAACCGCGACGATGACATCTTCCGCAAGAGCCAATGTGTCCGTAACCGAGTTCTCAAAAATCCCGCCTGCGACCATCATCAGGAGTTTCGGGTGCCGCTTCCGGATCTCTTGAAGAGAGAGCGGGCCCTTGGCATATTGATTCTTCCAGTCCGCCCACCGCTTGAGCATCACGCCATCGACCCCGCTGGCTATGGCCGATTTCAATTCCTGTTCGACATTCGAACTTTGATTGGAGATTTCTGCAATGAATACGACATTGGGGAACCGTCTTCGAATTCTCTCCACAAATGCAGGGGTAAACCCAGAACCTATCAACACATTAGCGCCGGACGCCGCCGCCTCCTCCGCCAGATGCAGACGGTCCTCTAATAGGAAAACGATGGGGTGTTTGCCATTCTCGCGCTTTTGCCGCAGGGCTTGAAGGATGTCCAGCTGGTCTACGCCGGGAATAACGCGCTTGCTGAGGAGGATTTCGGCAAACTCAACGATCAAGGCAAGACCCAGAGCGGCATACCCTTTACCTCCTGTCACTGTATGGAGGCCCGCCTCCAGCCGGTCCTGCTTCATCGCTTTGATCACCGCCGCCTTTTTCATCTTGGACGCGCCCGCGGCCTTGGGCCACTTCACGCTTCGGATCGCCTCCGCATACGCTTTGACGTAGAACTTGGCCCGCTCGCCCCAGTCGGGATTAAAATGCGCCAGACGTTTTAACTCCCCCATATACTTCCGCCTGTCGTGGTGATACATCCAAAGCTGATTTTGGGCGCGGTCCAGTATCTGGGAGGCGGACCGGGAGCGTTGTCTTCGATCCGCCAACGTATCTTCGATTTCAAAGCCCTCCACAGGCTCGGCGGGCGTGCCGTGATGATCAACGAAATCCTGAAGACCGCCGCGGTCCGTGCAGATCACTTTGGCCAGGAGAAGCGCCAGTTCCTGGTTAGCGAGGCCGCCGGGCTCGTCAATGGAGAACATCCCCATGAGGTCGGAGCCGGCGCCGATCTGCTTGGCCAGATCTGAATCGAAACCCTTCACAAACTTAAAGTGAGAAGCGTGTTTTGGATGCCTTTTGACAAAATCCTCAAAGAACCGGGCTTGGGCTTCGCCGAAACCATCGCCCGGTGTGCCCAAAATGACGATTTGCACTTTCCCGCCGGTGCGAGGATCTCGAAGGTCCAGGAGGTTTTCCAGAAGCGTTTTCCCGCCCGGCATGGGCGTCATCAGAATATTGAGACCCTTTTGCTTGACGATGCGGGTCACAAATCCAAGGACCAGATGGTTCGGATTATTTTCCAGTCCCAGTTTATTCTGGAGAGCGCCCCGGTTCGCTGCTTTCCACGACATCAATTCATCGGGGGACATCTGGGCAAGAGGCTTGGCAGGGCGCGAAAAGCCATCCCGGTCAAGCATGGGCAGGTTCTCGGCCCGGTGCTTTGCCGCTCGGATCCCGTTGTAAATAGCCGTGATTTTATGATGAAGACTCCGCAATACGCCATCCATCCCATAGCCTCGTTTTTCTGTCACCGCTTCTTTCGCGTGGCCATGGCTGACGAACGGGACCTTGGTCGCATGCTCAATACCGGCCTTCATCAGATTCAGCTGTCCCCACCACTCAAAGCCGCCTTCGGTCAAGTCGCGCAGCTCCGGTCGCAAGTGAGTGAGGGAAAATAAATCGATCGACGTTTCGCCGCCGATCACGCCGCGTCCCTGTAAATAACGCCTCAAGTCCGCATCCGCGCTCTGGATATCCATGTAACGCGGGAAGACGCCCTGGTATTCCAGATTGTGGATCGTCAGCAAGCTTGCGGGGAGATGTCCCTGAGGCCATGCGGCATTCCCATATAACTCTTTCAGTATAACGGGGCCCAGGGCCGCCTGCCAATCGTTAAAGTGCATCGCCTCAAATTGCAGCCCCAGCCGCCTCTGGATTTCGACCGCGGCGCGCGGGAGCAGAATGGCTTCGATGAACCCGCCGACCGAGCCGGACGGCGGGTCGTGGTAGATCGATTTGAAGAAATGACCCGAAGGATCGTAGAGCTGCAGAACAGGCACGCCGTCCTGCTCAATATAAAGGACCTTCAAGAGTATTGACCCGCGGCCCACCGGTATGTCCAGGTCCATGAGAACATCACCGTTGTACGCCTTCAAATACGCATCAAGTGACCCGTAATACTTCTTTACATCATCACTGGCCAAGGGTGCGAAAATGGCCCCTGCCACCCCCTTCTGGCTGGCCGCCCACGGCTGATCTTCCATGTACACACCCTGACCCCCGCCGAATTCGGGCTTGATGATTTTTCCGCCGTTCTTGACGGGCATTTCCATGGCCACGGACAATACGCCAAAGAGACCTTTCTTCCGAGCGGCTTCAAGTCGGTTGACCATGCGTTGCTTGACAGATTCGTTGATAGACACTCGTTGAGCCCTGCTCGTGGGCCGCTGTTCGACCTGAAGGAGTGATCGCTCCCATGCTTGTTGTTCACTCTCTGATCGGTTTAGGACTCGCAACGCTTCATCTCGATCGCGTGGATTGGCGTCGTACAATTTCTTGGCCTCATCAGCGTCTTTAATTAAAAGAGCGTGACGAAAATTAAGGACCGTGGCGGGCTCAACGGTATATTCCAATGAGCGGTTCATCTGTCGCGCCAAGTCCTTATAACCGGCAATCTTCGGAGAGATTTCCATCCCTGACCGGACAACCGGAGTGAATTGCTCCGCTTGCATATCAGGTTCGGATTGCGGGAAAACGGCAAAGACCCAGCTGGCGTAATCCTGAACAGGCGCACCAGGGAAGTAGGCAGATTTTGCCCACTCGTAGACAGGCGTCAGGGACGTGGTGCTGAGGGCTCCGTATTTCAACTGGGAATTTAGGGTAATGTCATCCCAATTTACTCCGGGTGTCTGGGCGCGAGTTAGTACTTGAGTGTATTGCTCCAAGGGTAGCACTCGGAACAGCGTCCCAACCCCTTCGCGACGGATGCGCTCTTTCTCTCGATCCTCGGCAAACCTGTTTTTGAATTCAAAAACCGCCACCTCTTCGGTAGGATCTATAAAAAATCTGTCAAAGATCATCTCCCCGAAATGAGGATCGGTATAGGTGAGTTCATCCTTCTCAATATGACGAGAGAAAACCAGGGTTCCGAAGATCTCTTTACCGCTCGCGTCCAGCTCACTGGCTAGCCAATCCCCCATAGGGGTCGTGTGCAGCATCTTGAAGGTTCTTGGCACGCCATACGCATCCTGCAGGGTGATAACGTCACCCTGTTGCCATTGTGAAAATTCCTTATTGCCGCCGATGGGAGGCGGCAGCATGGCCATGGCGGCGAACGGGGCCGCCGCTGGGATGCTCCAGAACAGAGCGACCAGGAAGATCGTCAAGGCCAGCCGAAGCGGGGTCATTCGGATATATCCAATGGAAAATTCTCGGTTGAGTCGTTTAAAGACTTGCCGGGGCGCCCACAAAGCGCGCCATTCGTTAAGCTCCATCGCGATATTGCCCGAACCGTCTTTCTCGGATTCTGTCGGTCCGCGGACCTCGCCGCCGCCAACCGAGGCTGCGGGCGGCGCAGCTCCCCCGTTTGCACCCCCACCGCCATGTCCTCCACCTTTTTTGCCGCCGCTTTCATTCGCGCGCAGCGTCAAGATGGCCTGTATTTCTACAATTATTTCGCCGAGGTCCCGATGCAGGCTTTCAATCTCTGCGTAGTGTGCCCCGTTCGGCGATCGATGCTTCAATTTCCAGGCCTGAATATCCTCCCACTCCGACTTCAGGCCCGCATACGTCTTGACCCAGTCCTGGAGGCGTTCGGGTTTGACTGCGATCGATCGTTCCCATCTGTCTTTATCGGAAAGCGGCAAATCATGAACCTTAACGAACGAAACAATCTCCTCGTTCAACTTTCTCAATGATGACACGTGCATGGATTCGGAGTTCGCGGCGATCTCAGGGGCGGCGGTAACAGGGGGTTCTGGGGCGGCAATCTCAACCTTATCGACCTGTTGCTCTACAGGCGTCGGCGGCCGCGGCATTTCAGAAGGAGTCGTTTCCTCGGGGGAACTGGGCGATACTGGCTCGAGTTTAACCACGACCCGGGATTCTGTATCAGGCTGCGAAACCACGGGCGGGGAGTTCGACATGAAATCAGGAAATGTTGGTATATCATCTTCCCTGACTAGAACAGACGGGGTGACCTTCGGAGTTGTTTCAAGTGAAACGCTGACATCTTCACCAGATCCATCATGGGTTAACAGGCGTCGAAAAAGTAGGCCGCCTGCCGCCAAACCACCCGCGGCCAGCAGCACTTCCAAAGCCGTCAAGAATGGCGACTGGCCACCCGACTGTCCATTCCCGCCTGCGTTACCCCCCGGAGGATTGCCGCCGCGTCCCGCTGGAGGCACCGGTCCGGCGGGAGGTGTTCCGGCTCGACCCTGTCGACCCGCTCCAGACGCGGGAGCGGGGGCCGGGGCGGGGGGTGTGACGGGTACCGGGGTCACTTGCTCCGCGTGGTTCCGGATCGTATTTT
>MGUR01000053.1:114178-123141 GCA_001800075.1 Elusimicrobia bacterium RIFCSPLOWO2_01_FULL_59_12 | reverse complement strand
CTTGCTGCGGGCTTTGGCCGAATTCCGCCATCACCACGCGCAGCGGTGTGGGACGGGCGCCGTTGATCGTGCGCATCATCTCAAAGGTGTCGCGCAAGCCAGCGATGGTGGTGTAGAGGTTAAAGCCGATCCCGTCAAAATTCCTTAGGCCGTTTCGGAATGTGGTCTCGACGCCCTGGGCCCAGTAAGGATTCCCATGACCCAGGAAAATCGGGCGCTGCCATCCCTTGGCGGTCAATTCACGCTTCATCACCCCGGCCAGGCGGTCCATCAAGTCGTAATAGGCGGCAGGGTCCAACGGAATCTTCACATCCTGCGCATCGCCGCCGCGGATAAACCGTTCATTTTCGTTGCTCAGGGAGAAGGCCGTCAGCCAGGGCTCATTTCCGTACAAATCCGCTAATTGAGTCACGCGGGCCGACAAAAGGTCCTCACGGGTGTTCACACCGCTTTGACCCAGCCAGAGATCATCGCTGATATACACATTCAAACCGGCGCGACGCAAGATCACTTTGAACCGGTCGATCTCCTTGGAATAGGTATCTCTGACCGGGACCGAATAGAGCCGGATCGCGGTGATCCCCATGGCCTTCAGCTGCTGGGCGTGACCGCGCCCCGTACCTTCAAAATCCGCGAAGAGCGGATCATCCTGTTTGAGCTGCTCGAGCTCAGCGGACGTTAACAGCTGGCTATAAAGGACATCCAGCCGGTTATCAGCCACGTAATCATCGTAAAGCTTGTTGTTCCCCTCGGTCGGAACGTAGGCGCCGCCGGACAAGAATGGGATCGGAGTACCGCCGGCCGTTATCTGAAGCGTGCCATTGGCCGCCGGTTGGATCGTGACGTTCGAAATCCCAAGGATCGGAGGTATTCGAGATTCATACATACCCGTCAATTCGGCCACCAGATCCCGCATCGCTCTCCATTCCGAGGTTTGCGGACCGTATTTCGCCGCGATGACCGCCGCGCCAACGCTCGCGCCTCCCTTCAGTATTCCGCGCAAGAATTCGCGGCGGGTGACCCGCATAGGCCCCAGCGTCACGGTCTTCGGCGGCGGCGTCCCGGAAGGCCTTCCGGCCGATGGCGGACGCGTGCTGCGATGATTTCTGAACCACCAGCGGACGGACCAAACGACTCGCGCGGCCCCGAAGGCGATCACCGGGGTCAGGAGGAACACCAGCATGGGATAGGTGGGATCAAGGCCGTACGGAACCGGCACATGCGCGTAGCGATAGGGAAGCGAGTAAGCCATCCAGCCCGTCAGCACGAGGAAGCCGGCGATCATGGATCGCAGAATGCCTTCGGCGTGGGGGGCCAGGGGACCCTGCCGCACATTGGGAACAAACGGCGACAACCAGAATTCAGCGATCTCAAACATCACATCCGTAAAATCACTGCCGTACTTATATTCTGTGGCGCCACCGATAAATAAGGAAGGGGATTTATCCTGCCCCGTTCGGGCGGCTCCGAACCAACCGGACCGCCATCCTTCCATCATCAGGAGCAGCATCTGAACGGAGTCTTCCGCCGCGTACACCAGCGGGGCGGCATGGAAGGTACCGGGGGACATATCGCTTCGCGCGAATGCCGTCATTTTGCCCTGGGAAGCGGGGATGTATTTGTAATACCGCCCCAGATCATTGACGAGCCTATCTATAGCGGACATCTTGTCCAACGCCAACAGAAACCGCTGAGCCCGGGTCGCCATGAGCTTCGCACGCGGGCCGGTTAATTGGGCACCGGCAACAATGTCCTGTACAGGGATTTCATCGCCGATCCAGCGCGGCAGCCGCCGCGGGTCCAGAGGGTTCAACCGCTTGCTGGACGTCACCAGCCATTGAACCGCCTTTTTGAAGTCGTCATCGTTGGCATCCGGCATGTTGGCTTCCTGGGCGATCTCGACCGCGGTGAGCTTGCGGTAGACGTTTGCGGTTTCCACCGTTCGCATCCATCGTTCGACGTACTTCCCGGCCGCTCGGACCCCCAGGCGGCGCCACATGACGCGAGCCACCTCTATACCCGGTCCGCCCAGAAGGACCCACAAGGTTCCGGGAGCCCCGATCCACGACAACACTAAAAACAACGGCAGGCTGCCGATGAGCCACGGATACCGGAGGGTCAGATCTCCAGACCGGGGAAGACTCTCGCGTAAAGACCGTCCCCGGCGCAGACCCGCCAGCGGCCTGACATTCACAATCAAATCTGAGAAAGCCCGGAATTGCGCCCAGCCATAGAAGATCAAGGCATCGGTAATCTTCAAGACCGCCACGCCTGCGCGCATGGGATTGAAGAGCCCCCAAACCAAAAATGTGGGAATGGCCGCCAGAAGCACCGTCAGCACACCGATCCCTGCCGGCGAGATATACAACGCCGTCACGAAGACCGCGGAGGTCACCAGGTTGCCGATTTCCCGGCCATTGATTCCTTTAATGTTCCAATTCCAGACCGACTTTTCCCACTTTTCCAACCTGGAGGACGGGAGCCGGCTGTAGGCATTCTTGAAATATTCCACTCCGGGGTTGTAAAGGACATAGGAAAACGCCCAGCTGAAGGACAGCATGATGTACGGCAAAGCCACCAAGCCGAAAACGATCGGATGATACCGGGTAAAGATGAAGATGAAGGGCAGCATCGTCAGCCCCATGCTGATACCATGTCGGTTCTCGCGGTAGACTTGCTCATGCGAACGATGCGCATGCCAGCCATCCCGGACGGTGACCGGAAATTCCCCGATACCTAACAACCCCTTTTCATTGACCGCGGTGTCATAAATAGGAAGGAGAGCGGTGAAATAGCTGAACAGCACCGTGGGCAGCATCGCCAGCCAGCGCAATAAACCCCATGGGAAGCCTGTCTGCATATTTTTAAGGGAGATCAGAGGGGCGCTTCCGGCCTGGTTATGCAGGTAGGTGACATAGACGAAGACCCAGGGCAGGATCATCTTGTACCAGGGGTCGATATTCAGCGTCATAACCATGACGATAAAGGTGAAATTGGCCAGCCGGACCAGCGGCTTCTTGAAGTAGAAACTGGACAGCAGAATGGTCACCAGTTTGTCAGCTGGAGAAGGACCCCGCACGGTCTTGGGAGAACCGCCCGCCTGCTCAATGATCGTGTCTGAATCGGGCGCCAGCAAAGGTTGGTCGTTCAAACTCGGCAGCCAGTTTCCGCGGAAGGCGTCTTGATCGCCGAGAATTTTGCCGTATTCCGTGATCGAACCCATCTCATCGGCCGCCGGCTGGACAGCATTGGACCATGTCGTTTCTGCTGTACCCAACGCGCGCTGCGCATTGTTCAATCGATCTGAAACCATCAAAGAGAGGATCAGCGCCGCCAGCCCATCCTCATCGTAGAGTTTCTTCATCGCAAACGGCAGCCAATGGGCTTCCTCAATGAACATCCAATTGCTGACGTCAACATAGAACGTGGTTCGACCCGCGTGCCGCTGAGTCACCATCCACACGGCATCTTTGACCGGCCGCACCGTTTGATTGGGCTGAACATCCATCAGACGGGCGCCCGGCAGATACTGCTGGATGACATTCGCATAATCGGTACGAACGGCGGGCGATATCCCGGTCGTCATCGCCGGCCAGCCTACCGAGAAGATCAATTTCTCATCAGCCATGCGCAGGTAATCCTCACGACCGCGCCGGTAGTAGTCTTCCTCTTCCGGGGTTAATGATTTCTTGGCCTCACGGCGCTGTTTAATCTCCTGATAGATCGGGTCGGGGTGATATGCTTCCGCGTAATCGGCCATCATTTGCCGCAGCCGGCCCATTTCATGGATATACCGGTCCTGAAGCGCCATGTGGTCGTTGACGAAATCCTCAATGAGCCCGCGGGCGGCTTTCTGTATCTCGGCTCGAAGCTCAGGCGAGCGACTCCGGCCGAGCGTATCCATGTTTCGCTCGGCCATCTCAAAGCTGTCGAACTGGCGGTCCGGTCCATGCAGGAAATGCTCAACATCCACGTCGGTCAATAAGAAAGCGGATTCCACCGTCCCATCGGGACGGGTGACGGTCGTCCGGATCTTTGCCATCCGGTGAATCAGTTCAATCCACTCATGACCGTATCGGGGTGAATTGATCAAAATCTGAACATAGGTGCGCTGAGCATTTAAAGTCTCCGTATTAGCCGGAAGAACGGCGCCTGTGACAGGGTCGACGGGACGGTACGTATAGACCTTACCGATATCCGCCGCAAAGATCGTCCCGGGAATGACCTTACCGTTCTTCCCCAAGCCACCCCAATCCACTTTCCGGGGGAGCATCACGGTCATCTGGATCATGAGTTTTGGCATCGACGTCCAGGTGGGCCAAGGCGTGGGTTTACCCGGCCGGTCATTTTCCGCCGGCGCGGTCGGCGGGATATCCTGGCGATAGAAAGTGTTCAAGAAACGCATCAAGCGTTCATAATCTTCGGGCGCGCGGCGGAGGAAATTCCACAGCTCGTCTTCACCCATCTGAAAATTCAGGAATCGTTCGCGTTCGGCGTCGCCGAATTTGTATTTGGCATGCAGGTCGTCCACTAACTGCCGGTAAACCACCAGGGCCTGCTCACGGCTTCCACCGTACGGCGCATAGGAAAAGGTCCCGCGGAGTCCGATTTCGCGATAGAGACGGTAAGCCAAATGCACCGCGCCCAGGCCGACCAACATCCACAGCCCCACGTTGCTGGCAGTGAGACTGCCCCAATCCGGGAGGCGCGACACCATCGGCCAGGCCAACGCTCCAAGCGCTAACCCGCCGGCGATATATTTCACAGGCTTAAACCACCGCCCGAAGCGCGAAAGCGGCCCTTTCTTGAGGATCGCCAGGGCGATCGCGGCATCTCCCACGGTGCGCACCTCCTGACGAAGTTCACGCCGTTCCCGGTCCTTACTGACGCGATGATAGCGCCAAGTCAGGATCGACCAGAACGAGAGCGCCACAAAAATGCCCGTCAGGAAAACGGCCGGGAGAAGGATCAGCAAGTTATCCGGGAAGGAGGTATACCCGATCAGGGTCACCACGCTGGGCAGCGTGCGGGTCATCAATAATGAAACCATGACGCCGTTGTACAGCAGCCAGACAAATCCGATCGAAGCGATATGCTTAAGGCCTGACTCCGAATGCTCCCGATCCCCCTGACCGGGCGGGGCATTCCAAAACCGCCGGTCCAGAAGCCGTTCAACGACCTTGACGAACATTTTCCACAGAGTGGACGGGAAGAGAAGCGGCCGGATATTAAAGAATTGGCGCTCTTCCTTCACATAGGGCCAGAAATCCTGATCCGCTAACGTTTGCAGGAAACGCGATTTAAAACCATACACTTGCCCGCCAGGCGCGAGGGGCGCACCGGTAAACGCGTAGGGGGCCGGCAAGGTCGATACCACCGCTCCATCCAAACCCTGGAGGCCAGGAAGGATTTTTTCGCTCAGAACGGCGTACAGGTCTTCCATCGAAGGACGATCCCCAAGCGCTTTCAGTTGAGCCACCAATTGATCCCGGAGAGCCGCACGTTTCGCTACCGTGTCGAACTGTTTCGCTCTCGGTGAGGCATCCGCCGCCGACGCCTTTTTATCCATGACATCTCCGATATGCTCCTGCACTTCCGCAAAAGCGGTGACCAACCGGTCGGCGATATCACGCGGAGTTAAACCAAGCCCCTGGAGAGGATCCTCAAACACTTTAAACAACCGATCGACCAGACGCGGTTCGAACACTTTTCGGAAAGGCACGTTCTGCGTTTTGATCATTTTCCCAACCTGGAACCACGATTGGTCCTTCACAAACTCGGACCAGAAGTGATCGACGTTGAGCGCCATTCTCTGAGTATTCGGAAGAGGCTGATGGTTCCGGCGCGCCACCGCGACCATCTCCTGCGCGCGCTGAATGATGCGGCGCATCACCATGGGACGCTGCAGGCGGACCGTATGCGCCATAATCTCGCCCAATACGTATTCTTCCATCGGCACTTTGACAAACCCACCCCGCTCGCGATGCTTTAAGTAAAACCCATCGCCGCTGTTCCCCCGACGGCCGCGCGCGGCGATCGTTCGAGTGGAACGCACGCGTTCCAGAATATCCTGAAGGAGAATGTCATGGTGGGTTTCCAGGGTAATCATAAAGTTGGTATCCCCGCCGATAATTTCTTCCAGCGCTTGCTGCACATGCAGTCGGAAGTCACCCAGCGCGGTCGGCCAATGTTGATCCAAAACCGCATGAACCGCGTCGACATTGAAATGGTCCGCTCCATGTGTCATCGCCCGCAGGTCCGCAAGGATCATCATCAGAGCCCGTCGTCCTGCCTGTCTGGCTGGATCATCCTTCATGGCCTTAAAGGTAGCGGCCAGGAGATATCCCATCTCCGGCAGACCGGCAAAGGCGGGTCCCAATTTATCGGGGTCGGTGTTCCAATTTTTCGTGATGCTGTTTTCCAAATTCGTCAGCATCTGCCGAGCGGAATCCATGGGCCAAGGCTGATACGTCCGGTAATAGGCATTTATTTGATCAGTGTACACCCGGGTTTCCACTCGGTTAACCAAATCGGGCAGGACGTTTTCTACAGAGCGGTAATTGGGGAGATCGCGAACGACTTGATCCAGAGTACCCAATAAGCCCTGCCGGGTGAGGTGCTGGAGCAGCGGCCCTCGGTCTTCGGTTAAGGGGATTTCTTGCAGAGAACCAGGCAATCGTTGCAGCCGGACCGCCTCTTCAAGCGCATTGAAGAAGGCCTTTGCCGCATCGCGGTTACTCCGCGCGGTCTCCACCTCAGCACGAATACTGCGCAATGCGGCTGTCAGAAGACGCATCAGTTCGGCATGGCGCTCCATCGGCGCGAGCGGACCTGCGGGCGTCGTACCGCCGGACCCTGATCCAGACCCCCCCTCATGCGGGGCGATCCGGCCGCTTATCGTCCGTCTTAACCCATTGAAAATCCGGCCGATTCCCCTGAAAGAAATCCACTTCGCGAGATTGATCACCCCCATCAAATGCAGGAATAGCAAAACCCCAACCACGTAGAGCCGCCAAGTCGATGGAATGCGTATTCCCTCGGCCTGAGGATTCGCCGCCCAATCGCTGGGCTGGCTGGGCCGCTCACGAACCTCACCTGATTGCAGAAGGTCTTCGCCGTTGGTCGGGGTGGCCGGCGTGGGATTTTGCGCCGGTTTTTGCGCCAACGTACCGGAGGCCGCCGGACTATTGGATTGAGCGTCCAGGGTCTGGGCCTCGAGGGGTGTTCCCAATAAGCCCTCCGCCGCACCGCGTAAGGCCCGGCGGAATTGAGCGCTAAGCCCCTGATCAGGCGTTAGCGAGGCGGACGGCGAAGGCGGCGTGCGGAAGTAGATGTGGATCACCTTTAATACACCGTTCGGGTCGGCCTTCATAGATCCGCCAAAGCGAACAGCCAGACCATTGATCTGGGTATCTGAGGTAATCGGGACGTGAACAATTCTTCGGCCCTGGGCATCGGGAGCCGGGATGTCATAGGGGGTCATCTGAACGCTGTCGGCATCCGGTTGACCCAGCGCTTGAAGCTGAACGCCTACTTGCTGAACACCCTGCGCGTCCACTTCGATATCCAGAACACTTCCCGCTGGCAGGTTTTTAGGCTGCGGGAAGGTCATCTCGGTCGCTGTTTTATAACTGGCGATATCGGGTTTGGCCTGACGCGGTGAGGTCCAGAAGCGGAAGAAGTTGCTGACGGGATTGCTGTTCAGCAGGTTGCGCAGCCAGGGCGCTTTCGGTCCCCATTTCCACTCCTGCATGGGAACCCGGTATTGCTCGATGTACCGGTTATCCTGCCGGTACACATACCGGCCGTTATGGTAAAGCGTGTAGGCGAAGCCCGAGTCGGTCTTGCGGTTCAGGAACCGCGCGATCGCATCCATTGGGTTGCGGCCCGCGTCAAATTCCCACACATAGGTCCATCCCGGGCCGCGCGTGGGATCTTTTTGGACAAACACGATGGTCTTCTTCGGTTCCCGATTGAGAGCGCGTGTGCTCAATAATTCATCCGCCGTGATCGCGCGCACATCGGTGACGAAATCTCCCCAACCGTCTTTGTAATAGGTTTTGTGATTGGGCTCACCCGGCTCGGCGTGGTTCAACTGGCTGTGCAGTTCCCCATTCGGATCAAAGGCCGCGAAGGCCAAGTCCTTTTGTCCGGGCAGCGCGTTGGGAAGCTCTTCCCGACTGTGTACAACCGAATATACGTGAAGCGGAGTGGATGATACTTTGCTGCCTTCCTGCGGGGTACGGGCCCTTCCCGACTTCTCGTACAGGTACAGCATGTAGTTCGAGCCATCGGCATTGGTGGTCAGGGTGATGGGCACCAAATCGATCGGCATGGAGGGGTCATCAGGGAAATCGACAATCTTGAAGGGTCGCGTTTGAGCATCACGGTCTTTGACGTTGTCATAGATGACCACCTTGGTTTTCCCGTTCTCTACCCGAATCGATAATGGCAGGTGTGGCCGGGAAGGGGAACCGGGAGCCAGCAAGTCGCGCAGTTGATCCACAGACCAGACATACCACGTGCGCGTCGGGAAGCGGGGATCTTCTTCGCTCGAAACCCGCTCCAGGGGATCATCGGGGAAGAAGTATTGGAAGTAGTACTGATTCTCGGGCTGATCCCGCTGATTCTCCGGCATTTTCCGGTTTCGCATTTCATTAAAGGTGTTTGCGACCGCGGGGTTGTCCAGCTGGGAAAGGATTTGTTCTTCGGGGAAATCCGGGAAAGTCACGAGCACTTCATCGTTGCCCAGTGCGTCTTTCTGACCTGTACGGATAAAGCTGCGCTTGATGTTCCCCTGACCGTCAAATTCGCGGGTCACACGTGGGATGTTGGTATAGCCGACCCAGCGGTCGATCGTCAGCCAGCGGTTGGCGCGGAAACGCAGCGGCGCCTGAGCCAGGGGGTCATGCTGGCGGCGATATTCCGCAAAGACGCTGCCGTTGCTGGTCTGGACTGTGGAA
>MGUR01000053.1:105756-114163 GCA_001800075.1 Elusimicrobia bacterium RIFCSPLOWO2_01_FULL_59_12 | reverse complement strand
CCGCCGCCCCACCCAATCCGCTGGAGAAATGCCGCGGCAACGGGAAGCTGCCGGGCACGGATGCGGGGAGACGTCGTTGCGCGCCGGACGATCCGATCGTTATAGGACAACGTGGATTCGTCCAGCATCCGGGACGCATCCTGGTATTTATACCGTCCGATCCACCCCTGCCATTTTTCGTAAAGCTTGCGCGATAAGGGGTTCAGAATCTCGTAATAGGCCATACGCGACGGCCCTTGCTGCGGAATGATTTCGATTTCCCGGAGATCGCCCTGATCGAAATTGCCTGTGGCGCGATTGGTTTGCGCCACCACACCGGCCGGGTCCACCAATTGACTGACCTCAGGAACATTGGTTCCCTCGACCCAGCTGTCCGCGACCTGATAAAAGCGCCCGCTGTCGAGGCGGATGATCAGGGCACGGCCGTAGAGATCGCCGCCTGCGGTGTAATACGATTCGTCGAACTCTCCCCAGTCCGCGTCCATTCGAACAGGGATCAACCAGGTACCGGCGTTAACACCCACGGCCCCCTGGTCTCTGCCGGAAATCTGTACTCCCGAATTAGAAAACTGCACCATCTGGCCAAAGGTCCAGGTCATGCGCGGCGTATTGAACCGGGCATTGTCGAGTGTGGCCTTCGTGCGGCGCAGGCTGCCGTTGTCGTACTGCACGTTCAGCGTCCATTCACCACGCAGTTCCCGGTCCATCCGCCAGTGCGGACCGCCCACTACCTGAGTAAACCGGTCATGCTTCAAAAGATCGCGAACATCCCTCTGAAGCGTATTCAGGCCATACACATAATTGCCGTACCAGCGTGCGGCGTTCCCGTTGACCGAGACATCCTGGCCGCTTTCCACTCCGCGGGTATATTTCACATCTGCAACCTCTGTCTCCGGGGTGTTGTGTCCGGTGGTGAGGATGGTTTCCGGCCGATCGAAACCGTTCAGAGCCTGTTTCTGCGTGTAGCCTTCGGTGAGCAGACGGCCGTTGCGGTGCTCAAACCAGTTTGTGATGGTAGTGACATGGGTGGTGATATCGTGAGTGGTATCCACCAGGATTTCGTTGGTGGCACGATCGTGCGTCTGAGAGGTATGGTTCCAGGGATTGACCTCGGTCACCCGGCCGTCTTGAGCGGATCCGGTGGTGGTGCGAATGTGGTCGCTGCCGATATTGTAGGTGCGGACTTCCGTGGCGCGGACGATGATGGCCGGCGATCCGGGAGCGAGTTGAACGGTCGATTGTTCGGGCCCTTGATACACGCCCATGACATGCGACACATAATCGATGATCTCTCCTGAAAGGTGCAGCGTGAGATTCCCCAGCGTGGCAGTCTGTATCGTAACTTCGGACTGTCGAATCGCCCGGTAGACATCGTCTTCGCCGGCGATATAGGCGATCAAGGCCAGGCGCAGGGGGTCCCGGCTCTCCCGGAACAGCTCGAGCATATGGGCGAGATACATCACGCCGCCATGGACATTTTGCCGGGGATCAAAGGGATTGGGCCGTTCTCCGGTATACAGTTCGCGGGGGACATACGTTCTGGACGTTTCGTCCAAAAGCTGTTGCAAGCCTTTGGCCTGCTTGCCAGATCGCGCGTTGGGATTGAAACTGGATTCGACGGTTATTAACGCCCGATCAAAATTATAAAGCTCGTCTCCGGACATGGGAAGCCGTCTTTCGCGAGCCGCGCGGTCAACAGCTTCCCGTATAAAACCATCGAAAGGTGTCGTTTCGGGGACGGTTTCCAACGTTCCTTCCCAACCACTGGCCGCCTGCACCAGCCACTCGGTCGAGACGTCGGTACGCTGAGTCGCCCGATTGAACCCGATCACCCGGTCACGAGACAATTGCGTCCGCTGCGCGCCGGCATTACGGGCAAAAAAGGTGTCAGCACCAACCTGTGCGCCCCGGACACCCGTTTGGAGTTTCACCGGCTTGGATATCTGGATAGAATCTATCCCATTTTCCCGGGCGCGGACCTGGTCTTCCACCCAGCCCTCGATCGCGCTGTAGACATGCGTGAGCAAGCGATTGTCATCCGGCGCTGCATTGTCCCGCAGGCGAGTCACGTCGATCGGGATATGTCCCCAATCGAAATTGGGATCCGCCGGGTCTCCCCGCACACGGTAGCTTTCTATGTCCACCCCGTTGCCCGATTTCAGGATCGGGAAGCTCATCGACCAATCCGTATTGAACGTCGTGTCGTAAGGCGTTTGAACGCCGTTGATATCCTCGACCACATGCTCTTTCCAGAGCCGGCCGAGCGCGGTGCGGGATTGATCCTTACGCTTTTCACCGAGATAAGCGCCCGTGGCGTTGTGATAAACGGCCTCGTATTGAACTTGCTCGAACGAACCGTCGGCGTTATAGCGCGGGGCTTCGGAGCGGGTGAGGTAGGGCCGCTGGGCGCCAGGAACCAGGGCCAGCAGTCCTTGCACCGGGCCCAGGATGGCCAGGATAACATCGCGTTCCGTCAGGCGCTCAAAGCTGTCGGGCGTGGCTCCCGTGCTGGGAAGGAGGGGATACGTCCGCTGCTCTCCCTCATTTCCATTGACGTCATAATCGATAAAAGTGACGGTGTTGTATTCCGCGTTCAGCGTGGCTTCTTTGATCTTATTGCCGTCCACGTCCGTCATCTGCCGCTTCTTCAGTCCCGTGGTCAGGTTTTCATCCCGGGACACGGACGACCCGTCGTCTTCATTTCGCTTCTCGATTGTCGTGCGGACCTTTTCCACGCCGGCAGGCGAGGTGTACACGGTGTCCGTCCCGGTCTGATGCCAGAAGGCATCAAAAACCGGCGTGCTCACAACGGTGATGTTCCGGGCGGTGTCTCGAACGGTATGCTGATTCCGGCGGGCATCTAAAAGGTTATAGACGTCATCGAATACCCCGGGACGCTGAATTTGGCCACCCGCCGCCGCGAGAACCAGGCGCTGATCGCGGGTCGTGATTGTGACGCTTTCAATCGTGTTGCCAGCGAGGGCCGTGGTCCCGGTCGTTTGGCCATTGGTCACGATAGGGAACGTTCCCGTTCCACCCACCGTGATCACAGAGACATCGTACCGTTCCACGATCGTTCCGGTCCGAGCGTGCCGCTTGGAGAGCGGCGCTTCCACCGCCTGGTTTGGATCATAATCGACGACGTAATTCCCTTGCTGACGGCTTAGCAGCCGCCCAAGGTGGTTGCGAACTTCCGTGCTGTACTCCCGGCCGACCGGTTTGCCAGTCTCGTCAAACGACATCTTCCACCGGCGAACCGTAACCGTGCCGTCGGCATGCGGCTGGGGAGCTTTCGAACCTTCCAACTCATCAAGCAGGCCCTGGCCAAGCAGTCTTTGGATGTCAGACCAGGACACTCTAGACCCCGGCCGTTCCAGGGCCGTCGCCCCTTGTTTGATTCCATAGGTCACCCGGCCGGATTCCGCACCGGTATCACGGTCGTAAATAACCTTTGTGAAGGTATGACGGCCTCCCGCGCGGATGAATTCGCCGAGCAGCCGGCCGCCGTCATAAATCCGTTCGATCTGTTCACCGGTCTCCCGCTTGGTTTCGGTGCTATGCGTGTATCCGGTCTCTTCTTCCCGCCAAATATCGGAGACGGTGCGGTGTTCGATTTCCCGATCACCGGCCTTAACGATGATCTCATAGCGTTCTTCAAGACCGTCATCCCCGTAGAAGACTCTGCTTTCTTCGGTCTGCCCTTCGGCCGTGGTGATGATTCGGTCGAGGCGGCCGCGGTTGTCCGGGTTGTATATATCCACGCGGCTCCACTTGGGATTGCGTGCGCTGAACTGCCCTGACAGCAGCCGGTCGATCAACCCCGCCTGGCGGGCTTTGAAAACGTCAAAGGCGATCACCGCCCCGGAGGACACGCGCTGAGGATCGACGGATGGTTTCAGTCCGTACCGCGCGAGCTCCGTTGGATCCGTGATGACTTTATAGTCCTCCAGGCGCTCGCCGCTGACGATATCTTCTTTGTATAAGGGCCAGTCGATTCGGGTGGGGTCGAAAACCGTCCGTTCGCGGCCTACGATCATTTCCAGGAGCCGGCCGGCGGGTGAGTATTTCTCCAAGCGGGCCTGATGGCGGGCTTGATCTCGGGTTAAGACATAGGCATTGCCCTGGGCGTCCCGTCCCAGTCGGACCGTCCGGCCATCGGCGGTCTCGTACGTACCCACCCGGGTCGACCGGGTCAGATCCTTCAGGCGGCCTAATTGCGCGGCGTCATAACGCGGTTGGCCGTTGGCATACCCCGTGACCGCCGGGATGACCTTGTCCGGAGAGACATAGGAACTTTGGCGGCCGGTTTCGATGCCGTCTCGATCATATTGGATGCGAACCCATTCAAGACCGGGGCGGTCCGGGTTCATTTTACCGCTGATCTCGGTCAACCGCCCGCCGCGGACATTAAATAACTGGTGCGTGATGTAATCGCCATGGAGCCGGTCAATGACCTTCGTCGCCCACCAGGTCTTCCGTTCCGGGTCATGCTGGGGCGCTTTCTCGGCTTCGTAGGTCAAGCGTTTGAGACGGGGGACGCCCGCGTCATCCAACAGCCACGTGTCACTGATCGAATTCATCCCGATGTCCCCGACAATTGTCGCTTCGTCCCCATGGACCGTCGCGATCAGATCGCCCGGAACCGCCAAGGGACCGCCGGTAACGACGTAATACGAAATCGTTTGGGTGTTCGTCAGAAGGTTAGTCTCAATGACTTGGTCAATGTGCTGGATGTCTTTCAGTAGGTCTGGATTGCCCACCAATTTCTCGGCTTCAGCAAACTCGGCGCTGCCACGTCCACCGCGCCGGGCTTGATAGCGGGAGGTCTGACGGTCCCCGTTGTTCTTCCACTTCGGCCGTCCCTCCTCGTCATATTCGATGGTGACGGGCTCGTAGAAGTGATCAATGTCCTGGACAACTTCCTTTTCCACCACCCCGAACGGGCCATAGGTACTATGCACGCTTTGGTGTTTGTAGGTACGGTCAGTGATCCGCGCCCACGCCGGATTCATCAATTTGGCCGCCAGTCCGGATTCGGGCGAAGCGCCGCCCAGTTCGTACTGATACTGCGCGACCTCGTCGCGGCCGCCCAGGATGATTTCCAACGTTTTGATCACACTGAAGGACGCTGCATAGTGCCCATCCCGGCCGCCATCGCGGCTGAGCGCCCTGCGCAGTTTAACCACCGCGTTGGCCCTATCCGGCCGTCCATACACTTTCAACTGAGTGGCCAACACATCGAAGGTCAGCGGACCCGCGTAACCATCGGCACGCATCTGAACGATGGCTTGGCGGAGATCCAAGTTGGCGAGAGGCTGGCCGGGTTTCATTCCAAGGATGTCATCGATCTTACGGAAATGGATTTCGCCGGCGATGCTCAGCAGAAGGGCCCGGGCATTGGGGTTGTCGCGGAGATTGTCCAGTCGGAGAGCGCCCTCCGCCATGGTCATGATATTCGCGTAGTCCTGGACAAACGGCTTGGACTGGACGCCCAGCTTAAGCACCTTGCGGAAATCCTGGGTGCGCTCCTGGTAAGGATACTCCTGACCCATCCCCATCTGGCTGATCAGGTCCCACATGTATTGCGTGTCCTGTCCCCGAAGCGTATCGGGATCCTCGGCGGCGGTATGGAGCGCGTGTCCTTCGTTGTAAGCATCCTGCAGATCCTGTTGTCCGTTGAAGGCGTCACGCAGATCTTTCAGAATCGCCACGCGGCGGAGGTATTCATCGGGGGTGTTTGTCCCGTACGCCAATTGCACCCGATTGGGCCCGACAAAATTGGCCACTTCTTCGATCACGAATTTCAGAATGTCGGCACGCCCGTTCAGATGGGTGGGGAGTCTTCGGAATTCGCGATACACTCGGGCATTGACCAGCTCGGCGGCGGTCGCCAGGCGATCCACTGACAGCCGCGGGTTTCTCAGGATGCCGTCTTCGTCATAGAGGATGCCGAATTTCGGGTCGCCGAGCGTCTTCAGGACCACCGGGGTGAGACGGTCTCCGAGTTTAACGTTGAAAATTTTAAAGAAGAGGTCGCCCGCCAGATGCCGCTTACCGGACTCCAGAGCGTCATACGCCTGCCAGTACCTGTAGACGCCGACAAAGAACTGCATCGCCTTCTCGGGATCGCGGAAGACGCCGTCCTGGTCATACAGGATGCCGTACGCTTTATCGCCCAGGGTCTTCAAGAGGGGAGGGGTGATGCGGCCGCCCAGCGTCACTCCAAACGCCTGGTTAAAGACAAAATTGACGTCGGATTTCTGATCGCCTGTCAGCTTGTTGAAGGCGTCCAGATAGTTTCGGACATTGACAAAGTAGCGCAGCGCAGCAGCCGGGTCCCGCTGGACGATGTTGTTATGGTCATCCAGGTCGTAGAGGATCCCTAGGTTTTTATCCCCCAACACTTTCAAGGTGGGCGCATCGAGGGGCTTGTCCAAATCGATTCCAAAGGCTTCCAGGAAGACACCGTGAGCCATCCCGGCGCCTACAGGATCCGAACGTTTAAAGGCTTCGTAGGCCTGGTAGTATTTGCCGGCCGCCGCGAAGAACCGTAAAGCGGCCGCCGGGTCGCGCTGAACGACATTGTTATGGTCATCCAGGTCGTAGAGGATGCCCAGGTCTTTATCCCCCAGAACTTTCAAGGTCTTCGACGTCAACGACGCGTCCAAATCGATTCCAAACACCTGGAAAAACAGGTCATGGGCGATCTTCGCGTCGGCGGGATTTTCTTTTTTGAACGCCTCGTAAGCCTGATAGTATTTGCCGGCGACCGCGAAGAACCGGAGGGCCGCGGCGGGATCCCTCTGAACAACATTGTTATTCGCGTCCACGTCATAAAGAATCCCCAGCTCCTTGTCGCCCAGGATTTTTAAGGACCTTGCCGTCAAAGGTTTGTCCAAGTCGATTTCAAACACCTGGAGGAACACGTCGTGCGCGATCTTGGCGTCGGCGGAATTTTCTTTCTTGTACGCCTCGTAGGCCTGGTAGTATTTGCCGGCCGCCGCGAAGAACCGTAAAGCGGCCGCCGGGTCGCGCTGAACGACATTGTTATGGTCATCCAGGTCGTAGAGGATGCCCAGGTCTTTATCCCCCAGAACTTTCAAGGTCTTCGACGTCAACGACGCGTCCAAATCGATTCCAAACACCTGGAAAAACAGGTCATGGGCGATCTTCGCGTCGGCGGGATTTTCTTTTTTGAACGCCTCGTAAGCCTGATAGTATTTGCCGGCGACCGCGAAGAACCGGAGGGCCGCGGCCGGGTCGCGTTGAACGACATGGCCCGCCTGGTCCACCGCGTAGAGGATGCCGAGGTCGGGATCGCCGAGCACCTTTAAGGCGGCCGCATCCAGAGGTTTATCCAGATCGATCCCGAAGACCTGCAGGAAAATATCGTGGGCCAGTTTCGCATCCGCAGGATTTTCCCGCTTGTATGCCCCGTAGGCCTGGTAGTACTTGCCGACCGTCGCGAAGAACCGCAAGGCGGCCGCCGGATCCCGCTGGACAACATTGCCCGCCTGGTCCACGTCGTAGAGGATCCCCAGCTTGGGATCGCCCAGGAGTTTCAGAGCGGCGGCATCCATGGCTTTATCCAAATCGATCCCGAAGACTTGCAGGAAAATATCGTGGGCCAGCTTCGCATCCGCAGGATTTTCCTGTTTGTATGTCCCGTAAGCCTGGTAGTACTTGGCCGCGACGGTGAAGAACCGCAAGGCGGCCGCCGGATCCCGCTGGATGACATTGCCCGCCTGGTCCACGTCGTAGAGGATCCCCAGCGCGGGGTCCCCCAGGACCTTCAACGCCGTCACATCCAGGTCTTTGTCGAGATCGATCTTGAACACCTGCAGAAAAACGTCGTGGGCCAGCTTGGCGTCATCGGGATTCGTTCCCTTGTAAACTTGATACGCCTGAATATATTTCCCGGCAGTGGCAAAAAACCGGAGAGCGGCGGCCGGGTCGCGCTGGATGATATTCCCGGCCTGATCGGCATCGAATAGAATGCCCAGTTTGGGATCGCCTAGGATCTTGGCGGCCGTCAGATCGAGCGTGCGATCCAGGTCGACGCCGAATACCTGGAGGAAGATCCTGCGGGCGATCGCGGCGTCGCCCGGGCTGGACCCCTTGTAGGCTTCGTAGGCCTGGTAATAGTTGTAGACGACGACAAAGAACCGCATCGCCTGGTCCGGGTCCCGGAAAACCCCGTTTTCGTCGTACAGGACGCCTTTGGACGGCTCGCCCAGGAGCGTGAGGATTTCGGGCGTGATCGGGCTCCCCAGCGCGGCCCCGGGGAACATCCGTTCGAAAGTCCAGGAAGCCGCCGGCTTGTCAGCGGGAGAAAGCCGCTCGAACGCGCGCCAGTACCGCGCCGCGACGCCAAAGAAGCTGAGCACCGTCGCAGGGTTTCGTAAAT
>MGUR01000053.1:94512-105741 GCA_001800075.1 Elusimicrobia bacterium RIFCSPLOWO2_01_FULL_59_12 | reverse complement strand
GTGTTGATCAACCCGGCATCGGGGAAGGTGGACCAGATGGCGAAGAAGCTGTGAACGGCCTTGTAGAAATCTACGATCGACGCCGGACCGCTGTAGTTCGGGTCACCGACCACATCCGCTAAAGCGATAAAATCGGCGACGGTCAGGTTTGTTCCTGACGGCGGGATGTTCGTGTTATGGTCGATATTGAAATACTGGAGCACCCAGGGGTTCCCGGACTGCAAAGCCAGTAGCATTTCCTGCACAGCCGGGTTGGTTTCCAGGCTGATCCGCACAATCACCCGGTCGTAGCCCTCTTGCGTCCCGACCAGGGCATTCATCTGCGTGACCCAGCTCTCGTAGGCGGGAGTCCCCACGGGCGGCGCCTGGATTGGCAGCCCGTAATCGAGGGTAAATTGCCGTGCCAGCTCAGGTTTGGGCGCTACATAATTCAAAAATTGAATGACGAGCGGCTGGATGGGAGGGGCCTGGACAGGCGCTTGCTGGGCTTCGGCGACGGCCGGGAGACCCAGCGCGGCACCGGCCAGTAAGAGAATGGTGTCGACCGTTCGCGTTTTCCCTTTGAGTTTCTTTCGAAGGACAACCATGGCGGCCGCCAGGCCGCCTATCTCAAACGGCATGACCGCCATTTCAAACGGAGCGGCTTTGGGATGGGGGCCGGGTTCTTCGGTGACGTCTGTATTTTTGTTTCGGCGATTGAACCGACGGCTGGACGGCGTGTCGGGGGTTTGCGGCAAAGGCAGCAGGGCTTCCGAACGGGAGGCGCGGGCTTGTTCCACCTGCGGGGGACCCCGCTTAGGGGCCTCTCGAGATTGGTCTTTCGAGGCTGTCCGGTTAGCCGGCTGAATGACTTTCCCAGCCAAAGGCAGGATCGATCGCCCCGCCAGAGGTGCGTTCGGAACGATTCCCTGGGCCTCTTGTTTCTGCTGAGCGGGCCCTGCCACTGGCGGAACCAAATGAAACTCGGCCGCGCTCCGGGCATAGCTCTCGCGGTCAGACGCCTGCATCTGGCGTGCGATCTCACCGTGCGAGATGGCGCGGGCGATGGCCCGTTTTTCCTCTGCGGTAAAAACGGCATTTTCCATGAAGAGGTGAATCAGCGTCAGCCAAGCGCCAGGGGACAACCCACGTCCCTTGGGCAACTCCCCATCCCGTTGCATTTGAACAAGCAGTTTAACGGCGTCAACGTATCCTGCCGGGTTGCTCTGTTGGATCGCACGATCGATATAAAACTCGAGCGCGCCCTCCAAGGTATCGTCCACGCGCATGGCTCGCTGGTCCGCCGCTTCCGTCAAAACCTTCAAGCGCTCTTCCGCCGTCGTCTCACCGGAAGCCACCCGGTCGACTTCGAGGCGCAACAGCCAGGAATCTTGCAGATTAACCCGCGCCTTGCGAGTCAATCGGCTGACCACGCCCTGAAGCTTATTCTTGGCGTTCAGCGCACGCTGGCCATAACCGGGTTTAAATCCTCCCAGGTTGTGATTGGAAACCACTTCCGCCAGAGCGAACTCCATCAGGTTCTCAAATCCTTTCTCGTCAGCGATGGAAAGCGTCGTTTTTCGCGTCTGAGAGCTGTTGAGATAGGCGTCCTTGAGTGTCGCCATCGCTTCCGCCACTTCGCCAATGGGGATCTTCATCCCCTCATGCTCGACCATCCCTCCACCCTGGAGATCGGAACGCGTCAGCGCATCGACACGCTGGAAGGCAGGAGAATCGAATGACCTCAAATCCCATTCGACGGCTTTATAAAGTTTTGAAAGTGTGCGGGCGTGGAAAGCGAAGCGGTCGACATAGCGCGCGGCTTTTTCCGTTCCCATAAGATCGAGTCGGAGCACGGCGTTGACGTCGTGTTGATCGGTGGGGGAGAGTTCGCGCTGGAGCAAGGCTTCGAACTGGGTCTTGATCGGTTTCAACGCCTCCAGACGGGCAGCCCGCTGTCCGGCATAATCGATCCCCTGGCGCAACCGCGGGATTGCCGCCAGCATTTCCTGAACCTCCGCCGCCAGTGCGATGTGGATGTCCGGATTAGGCTGGCCATCGGTGGCCCACAACGCAGTCAGCGCCCGCTCGATCCGGGCAAAACCGTCCATCGTCCGTTTGAGGTTTTCCCCTTCGACCCCGCCTTCCTGAAGCGATTTCAGCATTGCGGGAAGCGCCGCCGCCTGACCGAGCAGCGATTCTAACTCAGAACCCGGTCTGACCGCCGCCGTGGTTTGACGAACCTTGGGGATATTCGCGACCCACTCCACCAGATCGTTGTGATATTCCGGCGTGTCCATCAGCGCCAACTGATCCAAAACCTTGGTGTGATCGTCATTAGCCGCGTTGAAGCCTCCCGGCCCGAATAACCCGGTCGCTTCGCCCCTGGTCTGCCAATCGGCGAGCTGCGAGGCGCGCAGGCGAGCCCCTTCCACCCCGATCTCTTTCTTGGTCGCGGCCGCGGCCCAATACAACGCCCGAATATACTGCTTGGAAACATCACTTTCGGGATGGAAAATGAGGTCGACGATCTGCTCGGCCGTCAGCGCAGGCAGTCGGGCCAGATTTCGCAGAAGGTTGAAATTCTGAGATTGGAAGTTCAGCATGACTTGGGTAATGCTTTCATCGTTCGAGCCATTCCCTGAAGCTTCAAACTCCGCCATGATCGTCTCGGTGAAAGTTTTAATGGCGTTCTCCAGGGCTTGATCGGTGATCCCGCCGGATCCCAGCGAGGCAAGGGTGCGCATCAGGCGAGTGACTTCTTCCTGAACCTGGTTGTATCTGAAGGTCCAACGCAGCTGAGCATCGGCTTGACGGGCGACATCGGCTTGCGGTGCACGCAACGAAGCGGGCATCGCTTCCGCAGCCTTGTCCGCTTTTTTGTCAGCGGCCGCCAGAAGCCCTTTAAGCATCTCACGATCGATCAGCGAGCGCGTCTCCCCCCGGCTCACGGCTTCCTGGGCCGCCAAGGTCAAGCGGCCGACGACCATCGCGGGTTCGAGGTTGCGGAACAACGACATAAACGCGATATTCCCCAGCACTTCCCGAACATCTTCTCGGGTCATATCCAACTGGAAGGCATCGGTGGCCGCGGGGTTCTTGGTCGCCAGTCGCAGCACGCCCAGCTTAAGGTCCTGGATAATCTTGACGAGCTGACGAGTCTGTTCCGGATACTCCGCATCCGCCAAATCAAACTTCCAGGCGAAGCTGGCCAGGAAGTTAAACCAGAGATAACGCCCGGTCTCCCAGTTCGCCGCCCGCTTCCGGTTCCCCGGTTTGGGACCCAACAAGTCCTGAACCAGTTTCTCCACCGCCGGCTCATAAGCGTGGTACCGGTCAATCTTTTTCTGATCGTCCTGCTGTTCTTCCGCGGTCACCGCTTTCTTCCGGCCTGACAACAGATCATCCAGTTCGCGCGTGGCCTCTGCGTAGTCATGCAGCTTTTGCTGCGCCCCGTACACGATGGCTTTGGCCGCCGCCGGATCTTTGGCGGACGCGATTTTCTCATAGAGTTCCAACCGCTCCCGGACGCGGGCCAACGCCGACAGATAATCTTCCAATGTCGATTGAATTTGGGAATCCAGGATACCGGCCCGGGTGACCAGCTCGACAATCCGGCGCTGGGTCTCTTTCAGATGGCTCAAGGCCCCGGTTGTGGCGGCCGCGGGCACTTCTTTAAGATCACGTTCAAACGCGCCTTGAAGCTGAAGGATCGCCCGCTTTAGCCCGATCACAGCCATATTCATCCGCTGCGCGGTTTCGAGCGTAGCAAAACCGGCCTTCCGGATCGCTTCCGCGTGGACCAACACCGCTTGGCGGGAATTTTCGAACGCCTCCACCGCTTTGCGGGAGTTTTCCATGGAGACGCCTTCCGACTTCACCAGTCCCGCAAGGTCTTTGGCCGTATCGCCGTAGGCCGCCAGGTCTTTTTCCAACCGTGAGGGTCCGGTCTCACCCAGGTACACCTGGGCGCCCAGGCCTTCATCGACCGTGCGTCCCAGCACCTCGGCAAAATCCTCGTCCATCTGGGGCGTGCGGACGCCGGGTTGTCCGGTCTTTTTATTCTGGGCCGCTTTGTACTCCTCGTAAAGCGATTTGCTTAAGCCCAGGTAGGACCGGAACAACGGGGTCAATTTGGTTTCCCAGCTGCCTCCCACGCGCACACCGTCCCGGCCTCCGGCGATATCGATATGCTGCGCCGAGGTCCCTCCGATGCCGGATTGGTGTGTGATGTTCAGCGCCGTATAGAGCTGTTTCCCTTCACCTGCCGGCACACGCATCAGCAGGTTGAAATAAATGTCTTGCCGCCGCACGCCGCCGCCCAGTTCGACCCCTGTCGGCTCCCCGGAGCGGGCATCAAACCCTCCCTGGATATAACTGCCATGCGTCCGGAGGAACTGCATCACCATCACACGAACTTCCTGGTTGCGCGGGCCCCCCGGATACGTCGGCCGCCCGACCACCCCGTCAAAAATCACACTCAAGTCCCGCGCAACGCGGGCTTGCTCCGTCCAGTACACCTCGTGGTTATTTCCCCCGGTCCCGCCGGTTTCATTCCGAACACCCGCTTCCGTCGTTAGCCGGCCTGTCCGATTCTGAACGCCGGTCGTGAGCACCTGACCGTAGGCATTGCGGGTGGCCTGCAGGTTGGCGGCCAGGTTTTCCAGCATCTTGATCTGGGCTTGAGCCGTCTGCTGATCGGACGAAAGATAGAGCGCGAGATTTTCAAAACGGCCCACGGCCAGTTGAAGTTCACCCACGACCCCGCTGTCCCTTGACGTCCCGAGATTGCCAGTCGTCCGGCGGTATCCCAAGCCGCCCCTCAGCTGCTTGTATATTGAACCGAAATACTTCGCCGTGTAATCCCCGCCGTACTCGCTCTGATTTCCGATTTCCGAAATAGTAAAGGGCAGATCCTCGCCAGAGATCTGAATGTGCGTCGCCACCACCGGTGTGCTCATCGTCCTTAAGCCTTTAGATATTCCGGACAGGTTGATATTGGACTGGATCTGATAACGGCCGACCAGAAATTTCTCCATGACTTCGCCGATGACCCGCTGGGCCTGTTGATTTCGCTCCGCCCGGAACAGGACGGCATTTACCGGGCCGGCGACTTCAAAGACTTTGTTGACATCCAAGGTGGCGCCGTTGAATTCAACAATCTGTAGCGTCTCTTGTCCGTCCGGAAGAGTGACCCGGTCCGCGCCGTAAATCACGCTCGTCCCATAGGCGGCCACCGTGCCGGAAAGAAGATCCCGATGCTGCGCCTCCGGGCGGGGCGGCTTCGAATCCCTCAGGCTCAGGTCGAGTTTGCGGACATTGGGGATATTTTCCGGCATCGTGCGTACAACGAAAAAGGTCTTGGTCTGGCCATCGATCGAGAGATGCAATTCCTTCATGGCGACAAAGCGTCCGGGAGAGACTTGCAGGAGTTGTTCCGAACCGTCATTCTGCATCAGCTTGCCCTGCAGCTGGGTGCGGAGCAATTCGGCCCGCAGGCGGTCCATCTCCGCCTTCTGCGACTGGAGCCGATCGTCCAGAGCGGTCACCGCGGGCGTCTTCTCTGCGCCCTTCTTCGGCGGCTTGGCCGGCTCTTGGCCGGTCTTATCCGCATGCGGATGATGCAGCAGTCCGAACACGCTGGTCAGGGTGATGGCTCCGGCATAGACAATGCTGGGGACCGCTTGGAGGGGGTTGCCGGTGAAGAGCGGCAGCGCCAGCGTGAAGTCGCGCTTGCCGGCCAGCACCTGGGCGCGCAACTGCTCATTGATCGTCATCTCCTGATTGAGCGCTTCGATACGATTGCCCAGTTCACCCTCCGTCTGTTGATTCTGGAGCCGGGTGAGACTTTCGGGATCTTGAGAGAAAACCAATTGCACCGGTGCGCCTCCAACATAGCGTTTGACCATGTCCTGCGCCGCCGCCAGCCGCGATTCATTCAGCGCGGTTGGCTCTTCCTTCCAGGTTTGATAGGCCTCTTTCAGGGAGGCGATCATCGACAATGCCGCCAGCCGGTAATAGCCCTGTTTAATTTTGTCCTGGTTTTCCTTCAGGCTTTTAATCAGTTCCGGCGGGGCATTGAGCCGGTGCCAAACAAATTTGACGATGGAGGGGCCGCCTGGCATGTTAACTTGAACGAATATGGAGAAGCGGATGTTGTTCTCCTTCAGCTCCGCCTGGTCGAGTTCCATGCGGACGACCTGCAGATTGTCTTTGAGATACCGCGCATAGCCTTCCTTGAGCAGGGCATCTACCATGTCCGCTTCGCGTATGGCATCTGCTTCACGTGTGCCGCCCAGATGAATCTGATCGCCGGTTTCCCACCCGGGGACTGCCTGGGCTTGTTCCGGCGTCACCACGGTCGCCAGGGCGGCTTTTTCCAGCATCGTGGCGAAATATTCGCCCAGGGTGGCGGCGTTCATCGTTTCGGGCAGCCCGCTTTTTTCCAGGATCGCTAAACGGTTCATGACATCGCGCATTTCCGCTGCCGACTCCTGACGCGCCTGCTGGCTGACCGCGGCGGCGTATTTTTGCATCGCCGAGCGGTATTGGGTTTCCAGTTTCTGATGTGTGAGTTGGCCTTCGATCGAAAGATTGGGCAGCAGATGGAACCCGCCGGCAAACGCGCCGGCTTCCATCGTGGGAGCAAACCGAACGGAACTGACGAAGTGCAGGGGCTTGGACAAAACCTTCATCAGCGAATCCACCTCCGACGCTTTCACCTTTCCCAGAACGGCGGTATTCTCGCTCACCACCTCCAGAATGACTTTCTCACTTTTCAGAACGCTGAAGATCACATCACGCACCTGCTGTGAAATGAGCTGCGGATCGGAGGCTTGCAGATTTTCCAGCGCCTGCCGTAACGCCTCCATCGCCTTGGCGAGGGTCTCCGGCTTGATCCCCGAGCGGCCGATCAACACCGCTTCCACTTGGGTCACGATTTTTTCGCGGGCCAACTGCCGGGACAATTCATCAAACGTGCTCTGCAGAAGCGGCTGGATGTCTTCGATTTTTGTGACGTCTTTAAACAGATTCGTTGTCAATGGATTCCGCACACCGTAGTTTTGAACCGCAAAGCGGTCCCGCTGCAAACGCAGCAGGAGAAGGGCCGCCTTTAATCGCATCCGGCTGCCTGGCTGGAGAGAAGGAGTATCGAGCCGGATTTCGGTTTCGCGGATCCGGCTATCGATCGCCGCGAGCCTTATGTAATTCAGTACGTATGTTTGATGCTGATCGTTCCGGGCTTGAACGAAACTGGCAACGTCTTCCTGATAGGCCTGCTTGGCCGCATTCCATTGGTCGGCGGTTTTCTTCTCATGGGTGAATTGAAGGCCGAGCGACACAATCGGCTGCGTATGAACGGGATCCCCATCGGCATTCGCGACGGCGTCTTTGGAATGAGCGATCCCGGCATTGAAGATCGCCGAAGGCATGATCTGAAGAAGGGCGCCAACGCCCTGGTGAAGGATTCCGTAGGAATCGCGCAGGCGGGCTTCCAGCTGGTCGTCGAGAGCGCTGGAGGGAACCCAAGTGCGGGACACCACTTGAGAAGCGTTTTCAACCGGCAGCGCCTGGGACCCTTGCGCGAGCATTTGGGTCAATTCAACCGCGAATGCGCGGATCGAGTCACCCGGCAGTAAGTTTAAAAACCAGCTCCGGAGATGACCCTCCAACGCTGAAAGCGTTTCGACACTGGATTCATGCTGGGCGATCACGGCCAGAATTGAATCGGCGAAATCGGTGTTTGAGATGGACAGATTCAATTCGCGAAGCGCCTCGCGCAGACCCGCGACGCCGGCCATGAAAACAGGATACTCCTGCAGTTTTGCGCGGAGCTTGGCGAACGATTCATCTTCCAAAACCCCTTCCGTGAGACCGCGGGTCCCGCTGCGAAGGATGTTTTCAGCCTGCTCCCGGAGCTCGGGAGAAATGGGCGTCGGCGGCTCTTCCGTAGGAATCTGGATCGGGCCCGATCGGCTTTCCAGGATTTGCTTCATGCGTTCCTGTGCGGCCTGCGCCCGAAGGAGGGCATCGGTTTTCTGCTGGTCCCGCGCGCGCCGGCGGACCACCTGGAGTTCGCGAATAAAAGCGTTTTTGGTTTGCGTGCCGAGGAGCGGCCGGACGTCGCCGTTCGCCGTTTCGGTTTCATTCTGAATCACACGCTTCTTCTGAAAATCCAGCAGGAAGTCTTTCAGGTCTCCGGCGTATTTCCAGCGCTGGTTGATCGGATCAAAGTAGCGTCCGCGGAGAGGGGCACCGTCCGGAGCGATCCCGGGGTGAGCGGTGGGATCCATGCCCAGCTCCACGGCCCAGTTTTGCAATTCTCCGATCGCTTCGGCCCGGTTGGCGATCAGACTCGGGGCCAGGGAACGGACCTGCTCGGCCAGAGCCCGCTGGGCCTGAATGAACTGGAGTTCATCGATCTCCTGCTCCAGTTTCTCGAGCTCTTCGCCTTTAACGATCGGCCGGCGGGCGTTGAGCTGCGCAACGCGGTCCGCGATATTCGAATCGGCCGTTTTCTTCGGGGCTTGCTGCATGGAGAGGGCGTTTGACTCGCTCTTAAACCGGCTCCAGATCCAGTCCCCCGCGCGCCGCAGAAAATTTTTGGATTCGGGCGTTTGCGGCTGTGTCGCGGCGCCTGCCTGTCCGGTAGGCCGGGGTGCAGGGGCCGCCCGCTGTTGGGGCGCCGGCGGTTTCAGTTGGGCCTGAACCTTGGCGATCTCATCGCTTTTGCGAGGCGATTCCAAAGCGCTGATTAGCTTCTCCGCGGCATTTGCATCGAATGTTTTCCCAATGGACACCCCATACGCCAGGCTGAAGACTTTCACCGCCCGCTGCATGCCTTCGTCATTCACTCGTTCCGGCGCGTTCTCGGCTTCCTCGCTGAAGGCCTGCAGCGCCTGAGTGAAATTGAGCCGGGACGGCAGCATGCGGCGCAGAAAGCCTTCCGAGGGCTGCGCAGGGGGCACGGCAATACCGAGCTGCTCCAGCCATCCGGCGAGCTTCTTCAACCCCGCACTGGACGCGCCGTTTTTCAACGACAACCCCACCAAGCGTCGGATCTGCGATCGCGCTTCCGCCAGCTGGGCTTCCTCGGCGGCTTTCTGGATGCGTTCCTCCAGATCCCTCTTTTGAGCTTCCAGATCCTCCCGCGTTTTCCCGCTCGCCCGGTCGATCCGCCAGGTGAGCAGGGCGAGGGCCGCCTCATCACCGGTGGCCTTTTCCCCCCGGCTTTCGGCTTGGGTCGTCAACGCGTTGAGATGGTCGCGTAATTCCTGATCTTGTTCGGTAGTCTTGGGGTCTTCGATTCCGGCCGCCGTCTTCCGGGCTTGATCGATGACCTGACGGTCGTCTTGATAGGACTGTGAGATCGCCGCCCGTTCCGCCGCTGGCGCCGGATGCGTCCGTTCGGCTTCCGTGATCGCCGCCATGTGCGCCAGCCGGTTCTGGATCAGCAGGTACTGTTCATATCGGGACTCTCGCGCCGTCCGCACACGCTGCAAAATGTCGATGGCCAACTTCTTAGCCTCCCGGGCGGGGCTTTCTTTCCACCCGCGGGAGTGAGCAAGTTCGGTGAGTAAGGCTTCACGCTCCTGAGGCGGCAGCGCGTTAATGCGGCCGGGATCTCCCAAGAGGACACCGAGTGCGGTGGCGACCCTGTCTCCCTGACCCTGAGTCAAAGCGTCCAGGGAAGAGCGGACGTCCTCCCAGGCATCGGCCGCCGCCAAAAGTTCCTGCGTCAGGCTGAGGTTCTCCGTATCAAGCGCCGCCTCCCGGGCATCGATTTCCCGTAATCGTTGGTCTCGATTGACGTTTCCTTCGTTGGCCGGGTCCAGCGCGTTGATCCGCTGCTTCAACAGGGTTTGCCGTTCTTCCTCGATCCGGCTGCTGAGGAGAAGATGCGTCAGACGCAGCCGGCGCAATTCAAGCGTCTTCGCTTGATCCACCGTAAATCCGCCGCGCTGGATTTGCCTGAGAATGTCTGCCAATTCTGCCTGCATCTGGACTTCGGTTTGCGCTTTCTTTGGATCCCGAAGGAGGCGACGGCCTAGCGCGATGCGTTTGGCGATCTCATCAATGCGGGCCTGGCTCAAGTCGATCCGCTGCTGAATCTCTTTGGCCTCCGCTGAATTCTTGCCCAGCCGCTTGAGTTGATGGTTGAGAGTTTCCACTTCGTGAAGCCAGGGCCGCTGCTGTTCGATCTGCAGGGATTCCAGCAGATCCAGGCTACCGCCCGACCCCGCGCTGGAGACAAGGGACGTGATAATAAATAAGCTCACCAAGACGGCTTTCATGAACCCGTACGGTGTCAGACGGTCAATGGCCCGGGATGGCATCTGGGGCGTCCGGAGCGGGTAGTCCTGAAGACTGAGGCGTGCTAATGCGCGGTAGTCGACCGGCAGGTGAAACTTCCTAATCAAATAGACGCCCACGACAAGAATCGTTACCCCCAGACCCAAAGCTGTCATGAGAAAGGGCGCCTTGCTGATCAGCACCCAAGCGTAAGGCGCCCAGACGAAGCTGGTTCCGAAGGCAAAGACCGCCGCCGCGACTTTCAACACCGTCCGGCGCGTGGCGACTATGGACTCCTTCTCTAAAACAGTGACGGGCGCTGCTCGCTTCTCGGTCAACGCGCCCGTCAACGTGATCATCACGCGTCCGGCCCACTCTTTCCCCATGGACTCGGGAGCGCCCAGTTTGACCAGCAAAGAGGCTATCTGGAAGATCCGCTGGACGATTTCCTGACCGATTTTCCAAAGCGCAGGAAGATCGGCCATTGGGTTGTTCTGCACCCGCCGGATGAATATCTTGATCAACTGACTGATGTGCGTCAGCTCGCGGTGGAAGGAGCTCACGGAGAAGAGCGCTTCCATGGAGTCTTCGGAACGCGCCCGGAGCGCCATCAACGCCCGATAAAGGGAATCGGGAATGCCTCCGGGCATCAACGAAATAGCCAGGAGCTGCCGAGCGATTTTTTGCGCTTCGTTCTCGTTGGCTTTGATTTCTTTCCGGAGCTGCTGGGCCGTCGCGGCGCTGACCTGGTTGACCCGTTCCGCCGAGGTCTGAAGGTCGGCGGTTCCGACAAAGTGTTCTTCCCTCACCATGCGCCCTTCGGCCAGGAACGCTTCTCCAATGACTTTTCCTTGCAGAAGAGCACGGTCCAGGATGGCCGCTCGGTCCTCCGCCGTAAAGGGATCCGCCGTTGTCTTTGTAACGTCTTTATACCGCTTGGCCAATTCAGCCAATCCG
>MGUR01000053.1:92835-94493 GCA_001800075.1 Elusimicrobia bacterium RIFCSPLOWO2_01_FULL_59_12 | reverse complement strand
CGATTAGGACCGGCCGCATTGGACCGTGCCAGCCGCATGACCTCATCCGGAGTCATTTGATTTAACGCCCAGCCCGGCAAGGTCGCCACACCCCACTGCAACAATACCTCCGGCGTGTGTTCGGTGACCAGCGAAATGGCCGACTCGGTGGGATGTTCATGCGCCGGGGATGAAGGAACTGCCTTTGCTGACGGAGCAACCCGTGGCTTTGGAAAATCAGCATGTCCCACCCAGCGAGCCCCCGCCATCCCCGCATGATTACGCATGGGATATCGGCGTGTTTCTGAAACATCTTCCCAGCCGCCCTCGGTCCGAATAAAGACACCGCCCGGCCAAAGCTCGTACAAATCGCCGACTCGCGTGAGTGCGGCGATCTCCCGACCCACCTCTTTTTGCCTTTCATCGGCTTGCTTAGCTGCCTTGGCCCGCTGCACGCTTTCCCGGTCTTCGACCGTTCCAGCATAGAAAAGCAATTTGATCATGCCCAGGAATGAGAAAAACCCTGATACAAAAGCAGAATCTTTTTGAACCTGGCTCTCTCGATAGGCGTCCCAATTGAACTCGGGCAGGACTTCCGGTGACATGTCTGCGGGGGCGGGCGTTACCGCTCGAGCGGCTGGAACTTGTGCGGGGACCGCGGGCACAGGCGTGACAGCGGGGACGGGTTGCGCTACGGGAGCGGGCTTCGAGACAGGCTCGGCAACCGCGGCGCGCTTGGCGACCGCCGCTTTGCGGCGGCGGATGAGATAAACGGTATATCCAATCAGGGCCGCCGCGGTGAACCCCATGATCCAGACGGGGAGGGCGCTCCAGTCCTGGGGCGCGTTGGCGACGGCGTGAAGAACTTGGTGAGCGGCCTGCGGCGCCTGGGTTACCGCCTGGGCGGCGTGCTCCGCGACCTTGGGCGCGGCGTCGGGGTGGACCGTCACCAGGTGTTGGACCGGGACTTTCAGCGTGTCCCCGATCCGAATCAGGTCCGGGTTGGCGATGTCGTTAAGTTTCTGCAGGGGCAGCCAGGAAGGCAAACCGAAAGAGCGGGCGAGCTTCGATAAAGTGTCCCCTTGCGTGATCGTGATTTCTATCACGTCCTGGATTTTCTGAACGACAGCCCCGTCCGGCGCGAGGTAATTGGCGGGATTGACCGCTTGGACGGCGGTCTGCGCGGCGGCTTTTGCCGCGACAAGAAGGGGCAGGAGGATGCCGCCGGCGATGACGGCTCCGGACCGCGCGTGCAACCGGAGCGACCGGGTCCGGGCCAGAGCCAGATGTCCCAGCCCCTGCCAGAACCGGAGAAGGCGGGCCAGGGCGGACCCCAGTCGGACCCACCTCCGTTGCTCCGGCCGGGCGTTGGCCGGACCGGCGCCGGCGCGGACCGCTCTGTGGATCTGCGCCCAGACGCGTCCTAACCACATTTTCCTCTGCCCGGGCGTCGCGAACGCCAGGTTCATCGAATTGGGGAGGGTGTGTTCCGAACCCAGCTTGGCGGCGATAGTCTCGTGCGGGGGTTCGGTCAGGCTCTTGACGTAGAGCTCTTCCTGGTCCAAACGGTCCACGACCGGGGTGACGACGGCGAAAGGGATTTGGCGCTGCTTGAGGATGTGGGCGATGGAGGCCGTGTGGAAGCCTCCCGTCACAAGCGCGACAGCGCGGCCGTGACG
>MGUR01000053.1:92409-92784 GCA_001800075.1 Elusimicrobia bacterium RIFCSPLOWO2_01_FULL_59_12 | reverse complement strand
AGCCCGCCGGAAGTGTGGCGGGCGCTCCCATTTGCTCCAGGAGGTTCTCCGCCATCGCTCCGTTCCGCGCCTCCGCGGCGACGTAGAACCGCTCCGCCGCCGCGACGGATTGGCGGAAGATGGGGCTCCCCTGGGGCGTCCATCGACGGTTCGCCTTGTACTGCGCCCATTCGTGGTCCACCAGCTTCAGGGACAGCAGTTTTTCCGTCAATTCCAGGTGGCGCCGCAACGCCGGCGCCGCCCCCGGCATCAGGAAGTCCTTTATCGACCGCCATTCCACGGCCACCCCTTTGCCGTTTGAAACGAGGTCGCGAAACGCCTGCCAGTTGGCGAGGTAGAGCGGAGCGTCGTCGACGCCCCGCAGCTTCACCGGAG
>MGUR01000053.1:91647-92383 GCA_001800075.1 Elusimicrobia bacterium RIFCSPLOWO2_01_FULL_59_12 | reverse complement strand
GATTTCGGCGCCCGTCAGCAGCGCGTCCGACAAGGACTTATCAATCAGCTTATGTTGGGCCCGGCGGCTCGGGAAGGAGCGCAGCAAGGAGACTTCGCAGGGGCCGAACGCGGCCTCCGTGTAGAACGACGCGATCCCGTAGCGGTTGTAGAGGTGTTCGAGGATCCCGGCGATGTTCTTCTGAACCCCGATGTTGGCGTGAAGGTCTTGGATGAGAACGACTAACGGCGGATGGCTCGATGACGGGATGACCGGATTACCAGAATTATCCGAGTTATCTAGTGATCGGGTCATCCGGTTATCCCGCGCCGGCGACCACCGGTCCGTCAGGATGCCGAATCGCGCGGGAACTGAGAGGTCGCGGATGTCGCCGGAGATTTGCGTGCGGAAGAAGTCCGAGACGCCGGCCGCCCAGGAGGGATCGCCCACCAGCATGCAGGCGACCAGGGTGAGGGAGATGAGACGCACGCCGAATGGTCGACGACTGGATGACTTGATAACCGGACGGCCGGATCGCCCCGGGCCGCTTAGTAATCCCGTCATCGGGTAATCGTTTTTAGATTCTTCTTCCGCCATAAACTCCTGATCTTCTCGACAGTCGTTCACGCTCAAGTGTAGCGCCGTCTCGACGGTGAAACGATGGGTCCACAGGCCAAAAACGCACGGCCGGAAGGCCCACGCTTTATCTGGGCCTGGCGACATATTTCTCCTCTATTTGTAGCGGATTTATGTTACG
>MGUR01000053.1:85931-91625 GCA_001800075.1 Elusimicrobia bacterium RIFCSPLOWO2_01_FULL_59_12 | reverse complement strand
CCCGCCGAGACGTAGTGGCGGGGAAAATTAACTCAAAAAGACAAAATATTCGCTCAATTTCTACGCGAAATACCCGGACGTCAACCTATGTTAACGGTTGCAATCATCTGTAAATTCCACCCACCAACCCCAAATACATCTCCATCCACAATGGTGCCTGGCCCAAAGGAAGAAAATAAGGCACTTTTTGGGACAGGGTTAAAAATAAAAATGAATATTCGCAGGGGTAAGCGGGTCTAATATGCAGATATGCCCAGAACGCCGCGCATCGATATCCCCGGGTTGACTTATCACGTCTTTTCCAGAGGGGTCAAGCGTCTCCCCATTTTTCATGATGACCTTGACCGTCATCAAATGTTGCGTTTTCTGATCCGAACACGCTATGAATATCCATTCGTGCTTCATGCCTATTGCTTAATGTCAAACCACTACCACCTGTTACTTCAGACGGTCAACTGCTCGCTTTCGAAGACAATGCATCACTTCAAAACACTTTTCTCGCAGTATTTCAACAGAAGAAACGGGCACGTGGGGCACGTTTTTCAGTCGCGTTTTCACAGCCTACCCGTTCAAACCGACGCCTATTTCACGACGGTGGCTCGCTATATCCATCTCAACCCCGTCCGCGCCGGCATCGTCGAACGCCCTGAAGACTATGCATGGAGCAATTACGGAAAACTGATTCGCGGGGAAGCGGACCCGCTTGTCGATTCACGTTTTCTTCTGGATTATTTTGGCAGGGACATGGGAATGCAGAGAGAGACATACCGCCTGTACGTACAGAGTGCTCTTGAAAAGCCTGAACCGATCACCGACCGCATTCTTCAACGCATGCGTTTTTGGGGGAACCCACCCATTGAACACGTAAAACGACAAAGCACCCTGTCCCAACAAACCGTCTAATTTACAGCATTGGGCCAGGCACCGTTGTTGTTGTGGTGTTTGTTTTTGGGGTTAGGTGGCGACGGCGAAGGCGGTGAGGTGTTCTTTGGCGTGGTCAATGGGGTTAAACCCCGACGGACGCGACGGACGAACGCCGACGGACGGCGGACGCAAGATCACACTTCTCCATAAGGAAAGCGTTGCTTTCCATGGCGGACCGTTAAAATGCCGACCTGTCGGCCTCGAATTCGATAGATAATTCGATAGGGTGGGAACTGAAGCTCGCGAATGTCACGGCGAAGCGTCTCAGGAACCTGGCGACCACGCTCAGGGAACCTACTCAGCGGCTTCACTTTTCTGAACACCTGAATGACCCATCGGCGGGCGGCTGACGGATTGTCCTGGGCGATGTAATCTGCAATTCGGGACACCCTCTCCAGGGCCAGGGGCGCCCAGATAACCTTCATTTCTTGAGGGAACCCAGCACATGATCCCGGGCCTTGCCATGCACAACGCCCAGGCCTGATTCCACCTGACGCTCGCCAGCCTGAATGTCTTGAAGCAGCTCCAACTGGTCCAGAAGCTCCTCATATTGGGCCACATCCAAAAGCACGGCCGCGCTTTTTCCCCGATGCGTGATGACCAGCGGCCTCCGGTTTCCACGCACCTGCTGAATGAAAGCCGCCACATGCGACCGGAACTCCGACAAAGGGCGAATATCTTGACGCAGCGATACTCTGTTCATGTAATCTCCTTGTACGCATTTACGTACAAGGAAGGGTACTATATAAGTCCTCCTCTTTCAACGCCTTTAATTTCGGAAACTAGGTGGCGACGGCAAAGGCGGTGGGTGTTCTTTTGAACACGTAAAACGACAAAGCACCCTGTCCCAACAAACCGCTTAATTTTCTCCTCTGGGTCAGGCACCTTTTAGGCCTACGTGCAGAGTGCTCTTGAAAAGCCTGAACCGATCACCGACCGCATTCTTCAACGCATGCGCTTTTGGGGGAACCCACCCATTGAACACGTAAAACGACAAAGCACCCTGTCCCAACAAACCGTCTAATTTACAGCATTGGGCCAGGCACCGTTGTTGTTGTTGTAGTTGTTGTGCCGGTGTTTGTTTTTGGGGTTAGGTGGCGACGGCGAAGGCGGCGAGGTGTTCTTTGGCGGGTGTTTTTTCGAAGTATCTGGAGCCGGCCCAGATAATGACGGCCGTGGCCACGGCGACGAGGAGTCCGCCGATCACCATCGGAGAGAGGCTGAGTCCGGCGCCGGCCGCGGCGGCTTCCGGCCCCTGCGCGAACAGCACGAAATGGCCCGTGAAAAGCTTCATCGCGCCGTGCACGACGCCAACCATGATCGGCAGAGACACCGCCCACTGCACCACCGGATTCGAGATGAGCCGGCGCGCCGTGGAAGGTTTCGCGTTCACCTGCGAGGAAAGTTTGGGGCCATCGATCTGATCTGACTGCACCCACCAAGCGCCGATGGCCGCCGCGCCGACCGCGACCCCCGCCGCTGGAACCAGCGGGAGCAGAACGAAAACCATCACGCCGGTGAATGCGAGACCCGTCATGACCAAGGCTTTTTCATTTTCCGTGGCGAGTTCTCGACGGAAACCGACCGGCCCGGCCGGTTTGCCCGGCTCGGATGAAGAGTCCGCGGCAAGAGAACCGGGGTCAGGGCTCTCCGCCGCGGAGTCGACCGCATCGCGGATGGGCTTGGGGAGGTTGGGGTCTTTCTGCGGCTATCGATCCTAATAAGAGAAAACGAGGGTCAGCGATAGGCTTCTCGCCGGTGCAAAACCCGGTACACTGTCACAAGCTTGCCTCGGTCATCAATAGTGAACAACACCCTGTAATCACCGATGCGGAGTCGATACCCTTCGATGCCGATTAGCTTTTCGACTTGAAAACTTCTCGGTTCAGCCGCCAATTTTTCTGCTTTCTCAAGAATCTCGATGCGCCGAGGCTTGGGAATAAGACGCAAATCCTTCCGGACCCTCCGATCATAGGCCAGGGTATACATGGGTCCCGCGCCGGTGTTAAAGTAGTTTGTGGGATTTCAACTGGGAGACCAAATCATCGTGCGAAATCGTTCTGCGGCTTGTCCGAACGGCGCGTTTAAGGGTGACCTCGTCTTCCAAATCTTCCAGATGGCGCATCATATTCCGATAATCGATGATAGAAAGAATAACAGCCTGCGGTTTCCCGTGTTTGTCGACGAGATAACTATCCGGCTTCATCCGATAGACAGATGCTTGCGACTGGCGCATGGGTTAGCTCCTTGTGATGAAATTCATTCTGCTGCGCCTTAAGTATAACAGGTTTTTCACAATTAGATAAGAAATCCTCCCCTTTTCCCTTTCCCTTTCCCTTTCCTCGCGACCCTGTTTTCATGGAAGCGACGCCATCCTCCATTAACGCAATGGAGGGATGGACCTTTTTTCCATTTTCCTTGTTGGAGTTAGGCGTTGGAAAGGACTTCCATCCAGCCGGAAGGTTTGGCGGCGTCGTTCGGCGCGCCCTTGATGAATTTCCACCCGCCCCAGAGGGCCACTCCGACGCCGACAACAGCCAGCGCCGGAAGCGCCACGGGCCCGAGCCATTCCGCGATCAGGGCGACGACTCCGCCGCCCGAGGCGGCTCCCGCGACGGTCCCCTTGGCGCTCAGCACGGCCGTCGCTGCGTAAACGACCAGGGACGCCCCCACGATCCGGCCCGCCGCCGGAGAAAGGGCCATTCTTCGCAGGCGATCAAAGGAAAATGCGGCGCGAACCGGGGTCAGGGCCCGCGCCGAGAGGGTGGCCTCATTCTCCGATGCTAATTCTCGACGGAAACCGACCGGCCCGGCCGGTCTGCCCGGCCGGGATGAAGAGTCCGCGGCAAGAGAACCGGGGTCAGGGCTCTCCGCCGCGGAAAGGTGATCGCGGACATGTCGCATCGCCCCGGACAGGAACGATAACGCGTCGCCCCCCGCTGTCACGGAAACAAAAGCCGGCATCGATAAGGCCGCAGCAAACAACGGCGCTCCAAAAATGAGCCCGCCAACGACAGACGCCCCGACGATGACCGCCGCCGCGATGCCCATGCCCATCCACGGCGACGCTACGGGCTTTTCGCCTGCTTGAGCGACGCCCATAGACTTCGGTGAAGCCACCGCGCCCTTGCCATCCAGTGAAGCGCTCCGGATGTTTCGGACCATCGGCCACATGACGAGCAAGGATGCCAACGCAACTAGGATGGTTCCCAGGATTCCCGGCAGGAGACCCACGGCGACGAAGCAACTCAATACGACCGTGGCGAAAGATGAAGCCGCCCGCAGACTCTGTGCCTGGCTGGCGTAGGCCGTACGGTGGCGCAAAAGGGCGGGCAGACGGGCGCTGATATCCGACAGGGTTGTTTCTTCTTCCGCCATCGCCGTCTGGTAGGCACTATAGGGAGTTTTCTCGACGATGGACACATGTCGAGGAACGAGGAGACTGCCCATGGAAAGCATCCGTTGGATGGCCGCGTCCAGGGTCGGCATCTGATTATCCGGCGCCACCAGCACCATCCTGCGATTATCCCGCACCTCTGCCGCGATGCCCCGCAAGGCGGCCCGCACAGCGTGCTCAGCGGCGATCTCCGGATTAACGGATATAACGCCCTTCTCATTCACAAACGCCAGCTTCATCGCTTCCAGTACGGGCCGCGTCAAATATTGCGGCTGTTTAACGTATTCTTCCAGCGCGCGAATCAACATCGGCCAGGACTGATCAAAATCCATTCCCGCCGTCTGCCTGCGCAGAATTTCCATGTGACGCAGGAAGTACGCGGGCAATTTATCCGATCGCGAAGCCAAGCTGCCGAGCCGGGCGCCGTCATCTGAAAATACGCCGTAGGCTATCCGGAACGCTTCGACGGCATTCGGTCCCGCACCCATTTGCAGCGGCACAAAGACGGGTTCCTCACCGGACCGGAGGGCAGCCTGGATGTCCGTCCCGATCTCCCGCAAATGATCGTGCGCCAGATCGGCGGCGCGCGCGGGAGCCGGCCGGGTGAATTGCGCCAAAGCCGCTTCTACATCGCCGGGATTCTTCGCCCCGCCAAGCGCCAGGATCAGCCTCTTGAGGGCGGCATCATTCATCGGCACCAGATTAAAATCGATCGCGCGGGCCCATGCCTTGGCCCGCCGCGCCACCGCCTCAACATGCGGGGCCAGCGCCGCTTCCGCCCGCTCAAGCGCCTCATCCAGGCCTTGCGCCTGCTCTGGAGACTGGGCGGCAAGCCGCTGGAGGGTGCGGCGCACGCCCTGCATCTGGTGGACGGCATTCTGGAAGGCCGCGATCTCGCGGTCGAGCGTCGGGACCGTCGAGGCGCCGAAAATCTGCATCACGCGCGCCTCGAGGCGGCCGAAGGGGCTTAAGGGCATGGCCGGCGCCGAATCGTCTCCTGAAGTAATATCGATCAGCTTCGTACCGTCCACGCGGAGCGTGGGATGACCGTATTCAGCAAGCGCGGTTGTCCGGGCTGCTTCCGCCGCTTTATTGAGGTCAACTCCTGCAGGCACGTGAATACGCACCGGTACGTTCGCCGCCGCGGCGAAATCCATAATCGACAGCGCTCTCACCGCCGCCTGAGGCGTCATGGACGTCACGATCATCACCACCGCCGCATCCGCGCCCTTGCCCGCGCGCGCCATCACATACCCCGGCCCCCGCTCGACGGCGCTTCGGGGAGCGGTACGGGCGATGACCTGAATGCGACTTAACCCTTCAGTTATAGTCCGCTGCCGCGCCAGGGCTTGCGAAGTACTTTCAGCGAGTTG
>MGUR01000053.1:70658-85919 GCA_001800075.1 Elusimicrobia bacterium RIFCSPLOWO2_01_FULL_59_12 | reverse complement strand
AGCGCTCTGTTGAACGACCGCATCCGTAAGCACAGATTGCACGACACCAGGGTTTTTCAGGGCCTGCTTCTGTAGCGCTTGGAGAGCATTCAGGGCGCCGCGATCAGCAATAACTTGGCGAATTGTAAAACGAACTTGCGCAACTGCATCAAGGCCTGTCTGAAAGGTCTGACTCAATGCGTACCGGGCGGAATTGAATCGGCCAGTTCCCCACTGGCGGGCCTGTTGGTAGTTCAGTTGGACCGTACGGAGCGAACTGACAGCGTTCGACACACGGCTGGTAACGGGAATTACGGAAACCCATTGCGATGCCTCTGACGAACTTACGGGTATCGACTGCGACCCTACCCCAGCATAAGTAGACAATAATTCTCGTATATCATCGGATTGACCTTGAGCTATCATCGCGAGCCGTGCCACCAACGTGTTTTGGAGCGAGGGATTGGCTGTGACAGCCTTTCGGGCCTGAGTGCCAATGCGTTCCAGTACGGCTGAGGGAACTGCCTGGGGACCTCGCGCACGCATCGCTTCCATGGCGCGGTTTGCCTCCACCACCGCGCTTTGTTCTGTCACACGGCTTGTGCTTGACTCCGAAGGAAGCAAATCACCACTTAATCCTTTGACGACTTGGGCTACTTCACCGGAAATTGCTGTCTGGAGCGGGTCGATTTGAGCAAAAGCGAGACCGTTTCCTTTTCTCGGAGCGCCATTAAATAATCCCTGAGTCTGAATCTTCGTTTCCAAAATATCTCTCAGACGGGTAGCCGCTTCTGCCCGCATTGAAGTACTTAATTTGGTGTTTTCTGCAAGTTCGCGCCATAGCGACTCGGCCTGTGACAATCCGCCTTGGAACAATTCGCGGGCGATCTCGGCCGTCGACTTAAATTCTCCCGGCCGATACGTATTGCGGGACACGTCGTAGCCGCCAGATCGCAACTTGTTATAGGCTTTCTCCAAGATGCGAGCATCCTCACCGGTTGCTACAGATTGCATGAAACCCAGCGGTTCCTTCGCCAGCTTTGTGACGACTTCGCTGGACAATTTGAACGTAGCGGCGCCATCTTTTGCTTCCAACAAGCGGATATAAGCATTCGCGCGCAAAGCGGCGCCCATGTCTTCTTGAGAGATGGCTCTATTTCCCGAAAATTTCTCAACAAGATTATTCATCCGGCTGAGTTGATCACGCAAATCTCTCCGCATGGATTCATAACCTTCTTGTCCGCTTAAATAAGTCGTTAATCGACTGACCACATCCGCGTTGCGTTTCAAGGCCTCAACATTGACCAAGACGTCCCGCTCTGTCGCAAATTTAGTGTTGGTCTTGGAGTCTAACCGTCCAGTGCGTCCGAGAATTTGCAGCAGATCACCTCGGTTATACTTTTCCGCACCGATGACGATTTCATTCACCTTGCCCCTGAAATTCAAAGCCCGGCCAGCTCGCTCTATGGCAAAGGTGGCGATCGGTTTCCCGTCCACGTCCGGATTCTTTGCAGTCGTTGCTGCAATACGCTCCATGGCCTGTGGAGCAGCGAACATATCGATCACCTGAATACGCATGGCGATATCGTGAATCTTGCCGGATGTCCCTCGCGCTAAATCCATGAAGGACTGGCCCCCTTGCGCGCTCTCTTGGGAAACACCCTTTAAACCAATCCGCCCTAAGTTGATTAGTTTCCCATTTTCAGATTCGTTGATCATGCGCGTCAGCTCATCAAGCGCTTGTTTGCGCTGCGTTGCATCTAAGGCGGTGTCATTTCTAATTTCATTCTCAAAATACCTATATAAGCTTCTCTTAAGAGATGCTGTTCCATCAAATATCGCCAGAGCTCCTCGAGCCCCTCCTTCCGCGTTAAACGCAGCATGAATCCGCTTGCTAACGAAGTCTTCAATCGACATGGAATCGATTACCCTGCCATTCTCACCGTAAATTTTTACCTGTCCCCCCTCGATCATGTGCGATGTGAAACCATAATCCTCATAACGAGCACCCTTAACGACGCCTACGCGCTTGACGCCATACACGGCTTGCGCGATAGATTGCGCGCCATCCAACGTGCCGCTACCTCCGAAGATTTCGATTTCCACTCCACCCACACGGCTGAACGCTTCGGAAACGGTAGCTTCGGAACCATGCGAAGTCAGTCCGATTTTTCGATTAAGAATTTCAGGACGCGTTTTACCCGCCGCTGCATCATTTGCCATCACCGTTGCGATCTGATAGTACGTGCTCTGATCGCGGGTCTGATGCTGGAAACCAGCTTGGAGATCTGCTTTGTGGACATCTCCTTCTATAATGACCGCGTCTTCCCCCGTTCGTACTGATTCCATGCCGCGGAGGACGTCGGTAATTTGCATCGGGCTGTACTTCGCACCGAATTTGCCCAAGACATCATTCTGAACTTTATCGCTATAAACAATTCTGCCCTTGGGATCCACGGAATAGGCATAGTCGTCCATTTCGTGTCTAAATTGTGAAATATCCACGTGACGGGCTCTTGACTGAAGGTGACTAAAGAGATCATAGACTTCTTGTTTTTGCAGGTCAGTCGCTTCCACATTGCGGCCGACATTGAAAGATTTCCTCATGAGCGCGGCCACGTCAGCCTCATCCACACCGATCATATTTGCGCGCATCACAGACCGCAATCCCACGTCACCGTCTTTTTGTGAGCGGGCGAGATGCCCATAGGTATCCAGGCTAAAGACGGCCACTTTATTGCCGTTGCCCGCCAATCGTTCCTTTAACTTGGCATAGCCATCGCCGGAATTCTTTCCCTCATTGTAACGCTGATCCCCGCTGAAAACATCGCGAATGCCCATGGCATTCATGAACGCGGCGTATTCTTCATTGACATACTTTGTGATTTCCTTACTATCGGCAACAATGAGATGCCCTTGGACAGTCCGTCCCATCAAAGATCTGATCCCAAACACAGCGCTCAACGCCGTCGACTTTCCGCCACCCATGGCGAGCTCAATGATGTCACCATTGAGGTTGTGGATTATCATTCGCATAACATCGACATCCATGCCCTCGCCGTATTTCAATACATCACGCGCCAGAAGTTCGGTGAATATTAAGGCTTCTGTTTCCGTCAATGTTCTGCGGCCAAAAAGCTCGTTCAAAAGTGCTTCGCGTGCAGTTTCATCTTGTAATTTAGCCATTCGAGCCTGCCGCGTTGGATCCGCATCGGTGATGGGTTTTTCGGAACCTAGTTGTTTCCAATATCTGCTCTCATACTTGGCCTGCACAAATTGTTTAAATTCTCTCATCCTGGCTTGTGCATTTTCTTCGAGCTGCTGGATTCGATTGGCTCGTTCTGATTCTGTTAGATTTTGTTCAAATTCCCGGGCTTGTATGATTTTGGCCTCAGCGTCCATCAGATCGCGGTGCAATTCCAGCGCCCGCGCCGTTGTTTCGTTGGTTTCCGCTTTGGCAGCTGCTGCCAGCTGATCCCTTTTCGCCTCAAACGTAGCCAAAGCATTGGCTACCGATTCCGCATTGCGCCACTTATTGATCGCGCTATCAGGGATTTGATCCCGCCATGACTTTTGGCCGGCGGCCTCTTGTTGCAATTGGATCTCCAATTCCATGGCGCGTTTCAACTGCGCTGCTTCCGCTGACGATAATCTGCGGCCCTCGAAGGTCACATGGCCATCCGTGGAAGTCTTGATAGCTTGCTGCAATCCGTTTAGTTTCGCCTGTTTACCACCTAGCACGGTGTCAGCCTGCCTAATCTCAACTCTCGCAAGATGATTTCGCGCGGAATTAACGCCTCTTTGAGCTAGCCTCAATCTCACTCTGTTGGCAAACCGCGAAACCGGATGGGTGGCCTGATTGAAGGCATTTTCTCTGCCCAACACCTGACGCAATGACTGGGCCAATCGCACACGCGCGGCACTGACTTGCAAGGCGCTATCAACCAACCGCGTCGCTACAGCAATAGCAGCTGATAGGTCTGGAATTGGAGTTTGCCCCGCTGCTTCTCGGGCGGTTCTGACAGCTTCGGCGATTCCCTCAGAAGATAAAATGGGTTTCCCGGCGATAATGTTTCTGGCCTGTTTCTCTAGGATTGAGAGCTCTGCTTTATCTGCTTCTGTAAATTTCCCATCTCGATGTGTGTTTCGTAAATTTAAAACTTGCTGGTCAACGTTCCGGGCTGCCTCTGAAAATGATTCCGCGATGCGGATCTCCGAGTCTGCCCTTTCCACCCGACCTGTAAAGTCCAGGCCCAAGATAGAGCGTTGCACCGTCTTGAGTCCAGCTTCCGCCGCCCGTACCTCTCGACCCCTGAGGCCCAATCGTTGCGACAGCAAGCCCGCCTCTCGCGCTTGTTTCGCCTGGGCGCGGAAGAGCTCCGCCTGGGCACGCAGGAGGTCGGCTTGCTTTAACTCGGTAACGGACTTGGGCTCGGCGATTGGAACGATCGCGTCCTTGGCCTGTTTGGCAGCGGATAAGTCATTGATCCGCGCTAAGGCTTCCGCTTCGAGCGCCATGGCGTCGTAAAGACCTGCCCGCGCGCCTCGCAATGCAGAACCCCCGCGCTGACCGGACAGTTCGAGTTCCGCCAGGGCGCGCGCGCTTTGCGCCTCTCTCAAACGCAGTCCCGCCAGGGCCCTTTCCTGCGAACCGCTGAGCGAGGTCCTTTGGGCCCTGGTTTCAAATACCCCGATCCGGCTTCGCGTGGTTTCCAGCTCCGTCTCCTGAATACCTTTATTGGCTTGCCGGACGGCGGCCGTATCGCCCCCCGCAACCGCATTCAAACGGGCTTGCCGATAGTGCTCCGCAAGGGCATTGGCGGCTGACCGGCGCTCTTGCGGCGCCCGTGCGCGCGCATAGTGCGTTTTTAAGGCGGTCTCGCGGTCGCCCAGGCTGGAGTATTCTCCAGGCGCCGGCGCCCGGCCTCGTCCCCCTGCCCCGCTCCTGTTACCGGAGGGCCGCGGCGCAGGGGCAGTATCAATTGCGCTCGGGACTGCAGTTTGTGGATTAGTTCGAGAGCTTCCGGCGGCGCTCGAGGCTTGCGCGGCGGCCGGCACGTTGGGACGCGAATTTCGCGATCCCGCTGCAGGAGCTTGAGCCTCCACAGGCTGAGGTCGCGGCGCTGCAGATGAGCCAGCAGAAACGGCAGGCGCCGGATTGGCGCGCGAGGAATCCCGCAATAAGTCCAACGCTTTTTGGACCACCGGGTTATCCCCGGTCACGTTCGCCATCTCACTGGCCCCGAACCGGACCGAACCGTCGGGCTCGATCCGGCCGTGTTTGTTCAAAAAGTCGGCCGCGGTCTTAATCATGTCCGGCGTGGGCTTCTGGACCATCGGGTCCGTCAAGGCTCTCTGGGCGCGGCCGGTGATCTCGATGGCGGCGCGCGCCTGGGCGGCGACGGCGCTGATGTCCTGGCCGGCAAGGACCTGCGCTCCCGCCATCTCCTGCAGAAGCGACGGGGGTTTGACTTTGATTTCTTTGGCGCCGCTCAGCACCTGGTCGGCGATATCCGATTGGGCCGACGTCCGGTAGGACGCCGCGATGCGGTTGGTGCCGACATGGCCTCCAAAGGTCCCAGCGATCTCACCCAATCCCGGCAGCAGGCCTCCGCCCAACATGGTCATGGCGCCTTGGGTGAGCATCTTGCCGGCTTCAAGGGCGCCGCCCTTTAACGATTGGCCGGCAAACGCGCGGGCTTGCGACCACAGGCCCACGGGCTGACCGGCAGACGCGGAGCTTCGCAGCTCTCCGACTTTACTCATACCTCTATGCAGGCCCGCGTAGGACCCCGCGCCCACCATGGTGCCGACCACATTGGTGGCGAAACTGCCAAAATTGTGCGCCGCGCCGAGCATGTCCCCGCGCGAATACGCGGACATCGCATCCATGCCGCGTCCCAAGCCCTCCGCGACGCTGATGCTGAACTGCATGCCCGGCGCATGTATCAGGGCGCCGCGCAGGGCCGCGCCGACCACCGGCCTACCGGCTGTGGCCGCCATAATCCCTCTGTTCAATCCGCCGAAAGCCGCCATGTCGAGCGCCACTTCCGCGCCGTAAATGCCCGTGGCCGCGGCCACGGTGCCATAATTGCCTTCATACCAGCCCTTGGCGGACAGGGCGCTCATCCCGGTTTTTAGATTTAAAGAACCCAGAACATCTCCCCCGTCGGCCAGGTACTGGCGATTGGTGGCCATGAAATGGTCCCGCTGCCAACTCAGCGCATCATTCAGATTGGTATTGGGGGTATTGAATTTTCCGGTGCGATAGTCCGGGATAAACATCGAGTCATCGGTCGCATTGCCCAGCGCGTCGAAATTAAGACCGAACGCGTCCTTGACATAACCGACGGCCGTGGTGTGCCTCAGCGCCTGGTTATACAGGTGATTGCCAAGCTGCGACGCGCCGACCTCGGTGAACCAGGCGCCCCATTCCGTGTCGTGCCCCATATAATTCCCCAGGGCTCTCAGCCCAAGACCTGTCGCATAGGTGACAGGGGCGGTGACGGGTTCAAACATCGATCCCACGGCGCCCTGTAATCCGCCCCAGGCGCCTTCTCCCACCCATGTCAGCGGCCCGGAGGACCCGAAGGTGTCCATCGCACGGTCCCAGCCTTGCTTCGCCGCGATCCACGGGACCCGGCTTCCGGCGCTCCCAAACGTCGTCTGCCACCCGCGGGCATAGTTGTCATAGGTCTGCGTGTAGAGCTCCGATCGGGGTCCCTTCAGGAATTGCTCCAGCTTATCGGCGCCCAACAATCGACCGGTCGTCGAGTCGATGACCGGCACCTGGTATTTGCGCGCCAGCGTCAGGGCATCCGTGTTTCCATCCGCGGCCAGGCCGCGGATGGTGCGGATGACATCGTCGTGGTCATACCGGCCGTTCTCGTCCTTCTTCAGAAAGCCATCCCCATAGTCTTTGGAAATCCCTTCCATTGCGATCTGGGCTTGCTGTCCGGAATTTTGCAGCTTATTCATAAAGTAGTCCGGGTCGTCTTTGTTTGCGATACCGCGGAAATAGTCATCCGCCCGCTTCACTTGCGCCTGCGCCAGCACGGCCCCCAAGTCATGGGAATTCAAGGCGCCGTACTCATCGACGAATCCCTTCCCTTCCCAGAGCGCCGCCGCGCGCAAAAGCGCATTTCGCGCGCCGGTGTCTTTCGGATTGGCATCCAATTTCACCAGGATAGCCATGACTTCCCGGATATGCGCCTCGCCCGTGGCGGTCAAATTTCGCGCCGAATCCAACGCGCCGACGAACGCATCCGTGACGCCGTCCTCGAGGCTGTCCAGCAGGAACTGCCGGTCAACGGGCTTGTTGGCGATATCTCTGAGGTAGGCTTCCATCCTGCGGGCGCGCGGGTCGGAAATGTCCGCGAGTGCTTGATTAATCTCCTTGGACGTCAAGGGCTTCCCTGCCATCCAGCTGTCAACATACATGCCTAGACCCACTACGAGTCCCGCCACAGCGGCCGCACCCAAGAGAGGCAAAAGGCCAATGCCGCCAGCGAGGTAGAGGACGCCGACGGCACCAATAGCTCCCACCCCAGTTCCCACTTTGGCATAGAAATTGCTGGCGTGGAGGCCTAATCCCTGGTGGCTGACCTTATGCTTGTTCTGCTCATGGAGCTGTTTCGCGCGTTCGTGAAGCGTGGCTTTGTCGGAATGCTTTCCGTATTCGAACTTGCCGTCTCCCCCCAGCAAGGGGGCATGCAGGAAATCGGCGGCCCGTCCGCTGTCGGACCAGTCCTTCAATTGCCGCTGAATCCTCCCCATCTGTCTTGTGAACGTTTGAATCTTGCCTTCCCAATCGGCAGCCTGCTTGTTCAACCCGCCATCGGCGGCGCCGTCGTCATCGGCGTCCGTGTTTATCACCTTGAGATTCCTATCGATCTCATGCTGGAGCAGGGTGATCTTTCTTTCCCAGGCCTGAATCTGAACAAAATCAACGATCGCGTCGAGACCGGGCACGCCCGAAGTGGATTCCGCGCTCCTAATCTCCTGCTCCAGGCGGCGAATCTCCAGCTGATTGGCGCTGTTCATTTTGGTCAGTTTTTGAATACGGTCGCGGACTGCATCCAGTTGCTCTACCGCTTCCATCCGATCCGCCTCAATCCGGATGTGGGCTTCTTTATACAAATCCACCAATCTCTGAAACTCCTTGTTGATCGAATTTGTATTCTCGTCATCGCCTTCCCGCAATTTCTTCAAATTCTTGAGGTTTGCATCCAATCCCATGGGCGGCTGCTGGAGACGCAGGGTCCCATCCGCGCCGCCCCCGTTGGCCCCAAGAAAGTCGATCGAGGGCATGTAGCCGGCGAATTGCCTGGACGGCAGCAGTCCGTTGACCGATTCGGCGACGCCTTTCGATGCGGCCTCCGCATAATCCCCGTTCAAGCTCTTGATCGTGTGGCGGACGGCCTGCTGAGAGAGCGAGTCCACTTCCATACTGTCGGGCGCGGTTGTGGGATCGGGGCCATACACGTCGTGCGCCGCCTTGGCCGCGATGGCGTGCAGGCCCGCGGGGCCGTCCTGAACGAGCCGCTTCCGGGTCACGTTGAGCAGATCGGCGGCCACATTGATCAGCGCGTTGATGGTCTGGTAGTAGTCGCCCGCCTTCTCCATCGCGGAGCGCGATCCGCCTTGACGGCCCACCAGGGGCTTATGGGATTGATCCGGGCTTTTTCCGTCCGGTTGGACGACGTATCCCGACTGCGGATTGGGGTTGTTGAAGGATTGGGGATCGACCGCCCAGGCGGTCATGCCGGGCATGGTGAGAATCATCGAGACAACAAGAAGCAGCGCGAGAGAGCGCATGGACAGGGAGGATGGAGGATGGCAGGTGGTCGAGGTTTTTTGCATTAAATTCCGCGACGATCTTCTATGTCTATCACTATCTTCCTACGCTATAAGGATACGCCAACATAGAAAATGAATAAATGGAGCAAAGGGCTAAAAAACTCGACCCAGCTGGCCTACAAATTTTATGGGCCTCACTTTCGATCCGAGAAAACAACATGATTTAATCAATCGTTCTGGAGGACATAGGGTCTGCTATAATGCTGCTAAAGCTTATGACAAACCTTGCTCAAAACATCACGATCGATCCAGAGCAATGCGGCGGGAGGCCTTGTATCCGCGGCATGCGCATCCGCGTCACTGACGTGCTGGATCTTCTCGCCAACGGTCTCACACCCGAACAAGTCCTGAAGGAACTTCCCGACTTGAAAATGGATGACGTCCGGGCTTGCCTGCATTTCGCCAGCAAACGCATCGACCATCCGATGCTTGCCGCTTGATCCTCTGGGTTGACGCACACATCTCGCCTGACCTGGCCTTCTGGATCACCGACCACTTCAATCTCGAAGCGCGGCCGGTCCGAGACCTCGGACTAGGGAACGCGAAAGATCAAGATATTTTCTTCGCCGCCCGTAAATCCAACGCAGCCGTTATGACCAAAGACAGCGATTTTCTCGTTCTGCTCGACCGCCACGGACCACCCCCCCAACTTATCTGGCTGACTTGCGGCAATACGTCCAACACTCGACTGCGGGAGATTCTTCAAGCGACCTTTGAGCAGACCATCCAATGGCTTAAGTCCGGAGAGCGGCTTATCGAAATCGGCGACATCCCTCCGGCAATTCCACGACGCTAAAAAAGAGGCCGGCTTTTTTTAATCAAGCCCACCTCCCTTTTTCCCTTTTCCTTTATCCTTCTATCTTTTGCTTTTTTCCCGCCGTCAGGGTTCGCTGCCGCGGGGGATGGCGGTCTTGTAAAAGGGCGTGGTCGGATCAACGCCGGTCCCGCCCCAGCGCGGGAGCCCGTACATCCGGGTATCCTCGCCCCCGTACGCGTAGGCCTCCAGCAGGACCGGCTTCAACTGCAGATCCAAGATTTTTGGCGGCTTGAGCACGCGCACGACCTTCACGGCGTCGGTGTTGGCGCCCCGGTGCGGCGGCGGGACAAACAGCCGCCTCCCCTCTTTGACGCCGAACATGTTCCTGACGGCCTTGTAAAAATCCCCGTACACGCCTCCGGGCGGAGTTCCCGCCCGGTGCCCGTTCAACGCGTTGATGTCGGTTACCATCCGCTGAGCCTCTTCCCGGGTCGGGGCGCGGTCGCCGGTGCCGGTGAGCCCGTTTTCCACATTGATATTTGTCACGGTGGTCCCGCCGCCGACGCGCTGCTGCCCCTGCATGCGGGCGGCGAGGTTGGCGGCCTGCTGGACTTTCAGCCCCTGCCAGCACATGTATCCGATGCACAGCGCCCCGCCCGCGAGAATGACGAAGAGCGGAAGCATCAGCAGGATTTCGGCCGTGCCTTGACCTTCACATCGACGCGGAGACGCAAAGACGCGGGGAAGAAAGGACGCGGAGATAACTTCCCGGTTTTCCCCGCGTCGCCGTGTCGCTGTTTCGCCATGTCTCCGTGTCATAGTTTCTCCGCGTCTCCGTGTCCCCGTGTCTGCCGTTTAGTTTCCCAATTTCACCCAGTAGGTGGGTTTGAAGTTCGCGCCGGTTCCTTCGACGATATAGGCTTTGGCTTCGGCGTGCACGATTTTGCTCCTCCCCAGGACCGGCAGGGGGACCTTTTTTTCGACCCGAACGCCCACGCCGGTGCGGTGGGTGTTGTTCACCCGAAGCCTCGCGTTTTCTACCGGCTTCATCCAACCCACGGGCTCCTTCGGTTCCCCGGTCGCGTGCATGGGACCGCAGCGGCCATATTCACTGTCACCCGTTCTCCAATCCACGCAATCATATAAGAGCTGGCTGAACGTCCTGGCTTCGATCTTGCTGCCATTTGAAAGATAGAAGCGCACGGGGATGTCGTGATCCACCTTGAACTCGAGCGGCGCCATGTGAGCCTGCATGGCGAGCCCATCGGGCGGTTGATTCTCCCAGGAGTCCGTTTGCTGTCTCGCGGCGGACTCGCCGTTGGCCGAATTCCAGGCCACCAGGCGGATGGAAGGATCCTGCAGGTCGGGGATGTCCTCTTTCAGGAGCGCGGTGAAGTTGCGCGGCGCCGCGTTGCCGGATTGCGTGCCGCCGGCCTCGGCCCCGAGAAACGAGTTGTAGGCCTGGACGAATAATTTCTGCGCCTGGTTGACGGTGCGGATGACCATGGCGTAGTTGATGGCGCCGTCGCGGGACCAAAAGACGTGCCGCTTTAAAACCGGAGCCCTCCTACTTACCAACCTACCCACATCGCCGTTGCCTATTGGAAGGTCGTTTTCCACGCAGGAAATACCCGGAAGCGGCTTGCCCGCCCCGATCACCCCATCGAACGCGCTGCAGTCCTTATATTCGGCGGAAGCGCCCGAATCGTTGGGGCTGGGAACGTCTTTCATCATGTGGTTCAGCCATTCGTTTTTATCCGCCACGAGGTTGTAGGCCTGGGCCTGCTGGGAAGCGAGGTTCAAGGCCGCGGCGTCGGCGAGGTTCTGGACCTTGAGCTTGGCGCGGGACACCGTGTACACATTGACCACGGCGATCAAGAAAATCACCATGGTGAACATGGCCATGGCGGCGAACGGAACAAATTGTCCGCTGTTCCTTTTCAGTGCGTTCATAAAATTTGTACTTCGGACGCCCTATGTATAACACCTTAATGTTACATGCGTGTTAAATCTTGACGGCGGGAATCCAGGCATGGCCGGGACTGGATTCCCCGCTAATGGCCGCGGGGAATGACGGGGGGGGCGCCGATTTAACCCATTTTTAACACCTCCGTAATACATCTGTAACAGTTACCCGCTAAACTCCCATGGTAAGAACGGCCCACCCGTGGGCCTGGCGGCCCACATGAATGCAAAATGCAAAAGGCAAAATTAAAGATGAAGAATCAACTCACACCAATGAAAAGAACCGGTTTCTTTAAAAGGGGGCCCCTTTTCCCTTTTGCGTTTTGCATTGTTTATTTTGCATTGCCGCCGGCCCAGGCGACCGTGACCAACGCCTTCCTCCAGAATTACACCATCCCTTATGAAACGATCGGGACCCCCGCGGGGACCACCGTGCAGTTCACGATCGACGAACTCGCCAGCATCGAGGTGCATGTTCACCGCCTGATCGACGTCTCGGACGTGCCGGGCCCGGAAAATTTGGTGGCCTCGATCCAGCAGAACGGGCTGGCCGCCGGTTCCTACACCATTTTCTGGAACGCGCTCTGGCTGGTGGGAGGGGACGTCGGGCGGCAAAACGGCAATTATCAGGTCATCGTCGAACAGACCAGCGGAGCGACCCCGAACAGCTTCACGATTCCCCCCCTGCTGCAGATCACCTCGGTGGACATCCACGGCGTCAACGTGTCCCCGAGCTTTGACGCCAATATGAACCCCGCGCTCCCCTACCAAATTTCCTACGCCCTGGCCAAGGATTCGCTGGTGACGATCGAAGCCAAAAACGCCTTCAACGTCACCGTCCGGACCTTGCTTTCGAACTCACCGCAGTTCGGCGAAGCCATCCGGACCAACAGCCTGCTCTGGGATGGTTTGGACGACAACGGGCGCCCGGTCCCCCTGGGCATCTACACGATCGTGCTCAACGCCAACGATCCCCTCAGTTCGGACGCGGCCATCACGCGGACCCGGTCGGCCACCATCCAGTCGCTGGCCAGCCTGACCTCAAGCCCGGACAAGCTTTTTGAGGCCAACGTTTCCGTTTATCCCAACCCGGTCCGCAACGGCCAGGCGACCTTCCAGTTTCTCGCCGTTCGCAACAACGCCACGATCACCTTGAAGATCTACACGCTGGCCGGCGATTTGGTGCGGGATGAGACCTTCCCCAACCTGGTCACCGGGAACGTCGTGACGTTCCACTGGGACGCCGCCAATGAAGCCGGCCGGAAAGTCGGGCGGGGCCTTTATTACTACGTCGTCCGCGAAGAAGATTCCGAAGGCACGCTGCAGACCGTCAAGAAACTGGCGGTAATCCCATGAATAACCAGGGAAAATGGACTTTGACGTCACCCCGGCGAAAGCCGGGGTCCAGCGACGTCAACGCCACTGGATTCCGGCTTACGACCGCCGGAATGACGGCGTTTTTAATACTTTTCCTTTTACCTTGTGCTTCCTTCGCTATTTCCGACAGCGCCGGGACCTCCGCCGGCGCCTTCTTGAAGATCCCGACGGACGCCCGCGGGCTCGCCCTGGGGCCCGCGATCGTGTCGATGGCGGAGGGGACCGAAGCGATGCGCTGGAACCCCGCCGCGCTGGGACGCCTGGACACCCATGAATTATCCGGCACGCATATCGCGTACTACCAAGACGTGAGCGTCGAGAACGTGGCCTTCGCCCACCCGCTGGACCGGGGCGCCGTCGCCGCCAATATTTTTTACCTGGCCCCTGATAAATTGGAAGGCCGGGACGCGCTAGGCAACCACACGGGAGATTTTACGTTCTATGACCTGGCGGCCAGCATCGGGTACGGCCGCCAACTCCGGTCCCGGGAGGAAGGAGGCGCCGATCTTTACATCGGAGGCGCGCTGAAGATCGTGCAGGAAAAGATCGCCGACACGCAGTACCAGAACGCCGCCGTTGACGCGGGACTCCTGCTCCTCCCCAACGAGAACCTGCGCGTGGGAGTCAGCGCCCAAAACCTGTCCACCGGCAAGGCCGACTTTCCCAAACTGCTGACGGCCGGCGCCTCCTACACCTTTATTCGGGCGCTCACGGGCGGCTTTGCGATCGGCTACGCCGATGACGCGCCCCTGCGCATGGCGGCGGGCGCGGAATACAAATTTCCCGAACTGCAGGGCGCCGCGGTGCGCGCGGGCTACCAATCGCGCGACGAGGTCGATGATTCTCTCGACAGCGGGATCACGGCCTTTCGCAAGGGTTCACTGGCCGGCCTGTCTCTCGGCGCCGGCTTCGCCTACCGCCCGCCCCAGTTCAAAACGCTGCACCTGCTGTTCGATTACGGCATGGCCCCTTTCGGAGCGCTGGGAATCTCGCATACGATGACGGTGAAACTGCGGTGGTGAACAGCTTGACGCGGAGACGCGAAGACGCGGAGACGCGTAGAAACTGCAGTGGCCGTGTCCCCGTGTCGCCCTGTATCGCTGGGCAGACCGTCACCGAGTACATCCTGATGCTGGCCATCCTGACGACCATCGGCATCTGGATTTTTAACCGCTTCGCCCCCCATGAGGGACGCTCCGGGGCGGTCAAAAACATGAGCCAAAACGCCGCGGAACAAATCGCCAAGGATTAGCTGCGCCCTTGTTCTTCCCCGCCTCTCCGTTTTACCTAAAATTAACACGGCCGTAACAACAGCGTAACAGTTGTCGGTTAGACTCAAAGCAGGGTCTAAAGTTTCAAAGCCGAAAGACCTATCCAAGGAGGACAAAAATGAAACGGTACCTGAGTTGCTTAAAGAACCAGAAAGGCCAGGGGACGACCGAGTACATCATCATTCTGGCGATCGCTGTATCGCTGGCGCTCGTCGTTTTTTGGGACCAGATCAAACCGAAACTCAGCGATAAAGTCGGAAAAATTGCGTCCGGCATCGAGCGCGCGGGCGCGGATAATCCGTAGGAAACCGCGGGCTCCCCGGGAGTGCGATGTGATCCCACGCGACGGACACTCCTGCCCGCCGGAGGCCGCGGGCGGCCAGACCACTACGGAGACCATTCTGCTGTTTCCGGTCTTCATGCTGTTGGTCCTGGGCCTCATACAGATGGGGCAGCTGGCGACGGCGCTGTTGATCGCCAATTACGCCGCCTCATCGATCGCGCGCCAGGTCGTTCGCGACGGACGCGCGGGCGACCGGACGGCGCATGAAGCGCGGCTGCGCAAACTGATGACCGCGGGGATGAAAAACGGGAAGGTCACCATCGATATGCCCACCGGGGGGCTCATGAGCAACGTGACCGTCAATGCCTGCGCCGAGATCGGCGCCTTTCCCTTCGTCAATTATTTCGTGAAGCACAGCATCAAACTTACAATGGGTCCGTACATATCACCGACGGGCGGGGTCAATTGCGAGAGCACCATCCCTAACTCGATGGGACCGTTCTATTACTACAGGCAGCACCCCTATTATTTCGTGGTCCACGGGAAGGCCACGGCGAGGCTGAACTATCAACCATGATCCTTCAAAATAAAAAGGTCATCCAGCTGGCGGTGAGCGCGGTCCTCGCGTTTTTCTTCGTCAATTTTTACCTCAAACAAAAAGAGGAGGCCATCGCGACGGCGTACGGGATGGTGGAAGTCCTGACGGCCGCGCGCGACATCCCCCCGCACACCCAGCTGGCCGAGGCCTACATTATCACGCAGAAAGTCCC
>MGUR01000053.1:63512-70566 GCA_001800075.1 Elusimicrobia bacterium RIFCSPLOWO2_01_FULL_59_12 | reverse complement strand
CCTTCGATCAAGGACACCGGCGTGGCGCCCCTGATCCCGCCGGGAAAGCGCGGTTATTTGCTGCGCCTGGGGAATTTGGACGTCGCCAACCTGATCCTGCCCGGCGACCATATCGACGTGATGGCCACTTTCACGCTCCGGAAATCCGATTCCAACGCCAGCAGCAAAGTCACCTACACCATCCTCCAGAACATCCTGGTGGTGGGGGTCGGCCGCGAGCTGAAGCAATCCAACCAGGACGTGACCGGCAAAAAAGAAGGGTCGGAAGGCCTGGTGATCACCCTGGCCCTGGATCCGGTCGAAGCGCAAAGCCTGGCCCTGGCGCAGGTCGAATCCCAGGGCGAGATCTCCGTGGTCGTGCGCCCGCATGGGGAAAACGAAATCAGGCCGATCACCGGCGTCACCCCCGGCAACCTCCTGGGAATGCCCGCTCCGCCTACCCCCGCTCGACCTTCTAAAGCAAATTAACCCACGCCTCACCCCCGACCTCTCTCCCGCCGGGAGAGGGTCCCGGTCGCCAGATGTCTGGCGACCGTGGGGGTGAGGCTTCTTCTCTCAAATTAACCCACTTTTAACACCCGCGTAACACGGGCGTAACAGTCGTGCGATAAACTATCTGGTATGAAAGACCCAGCTCATAGGCCTGCCGACCCAACCCCGCGCCGGACCCTTTCCTTTGCGTTGGCCGTGGTGATGACAACTCAGAACCTGCTCGCCGCGCCGGAGCCCCCGGCCCCCTCGTTGATCGCCCGGGATCCCATGATTGAAGTCAGCGTCGACTCCCTGGAAATCGGCGAGACCAACAGCTCGGTGCTCGGACTTCTTTGGGGAGATACCGCCAATCCCGGCGGAAATCAAATTAATTTCCTGGAGCGCACCATTCCTTCGCTGTTTAACGTGGGCCAATTCGACCGCCGTCAGCTTTCCGGCCAGCTGGACGCGATGATCAAGAACAACCAAGTGCGGGTCCTGGCGAACCCGACTTTGCTCACCAAAAGCGGGTTCGAGGCCAATTTCCTGGTGGGGGGCGAAATCCCCTATCCCCAGGTGGGACAAGGGGGCGTCAGCGGGGTCGACTATAAAAAATACGGGGTGAGCCTGAAAATCCTCCCGCAGATCACCCCCAAGCAAACGATCGACGCGCAAATCAACGTCAATGTCTCAAACCCCGACCCTTCCGTATCGATCATTATCGGCGACCCCCCTACCCGGGTGGACGGTCTGGCCTCAAGGGAAACCAGCACCAAGGTCGAGGTCAGGGACGGCGAAACCGTGGTGCTGGCCGGCATCAAGCAGTCCCGGCGCCAGAAAGTCATCACCCGCGTGCCCATCCTGGGATACATACCCGTCCTGGGCCTGCTGTTCCGGCACAAGGATGAACAGGTCACGCAGACCTCGCTCGTTTTGTTCGTCACATTCCGCCTGGTGAAGAGCTGATGTCATCCCCCGCGGCCGTCAGCGGGGGATCCAGAACTGGATTCCCGCTAACAACATGCGGGAATGACGACTAGCCACTATGGCCAATAAGATCATCCTCGTGACCGGCCCGCAGGCGGGGGTCGGCAAAACAACGCTGGCGGCAAACCTCGCCGCCGGCTACGCGCGTATCCGCCGTCAGCCGGTCCTGCTGGTGGACGCGGATTTCTTGTGCCGCGGAGAACTGGCCCAGGTCTGCGGCGCGCCTGCCTCCCCCAGCCTCATGGATCTGTTGGAGCACCTCGCGAGCCAGAAGGTCGCGCTTCCCATGCTCCGCGGCCGCGTCCCGACCAACCGGCTGAACATCGGAACCCTTCCCCTGGCGGCCCAACCCCGCGACGCCGCGCGCCTGACGGCTGAGCATCTAAAATTCTTCCTGGAAGGTTTTTCCGAACTCTACGATCTGGTCGTGGACATGGAGATGGACCACCCCCTTAAATCCGCCGTCCTGGACCTGGCCGACGCCGTCGTCTGGACATTCCTGCCGAACGCGCTCTCCGTCAAATCGACGCTCCAGCACCTGGAAGCGCTGCAGAACCAGAAATACAGCTTCCATAAATTCCTTTTCGCGCTGAACCAGGCGGGCCTTCCCAATACCCTCCCGGCCCAGGCGGTTTCTCAGGCTTTGGGCCGCTTTCAGAGGGACATTCACATCGAACTGCCCTATGAGGCGGAACTTGGCCGGCTGCTCAACCAGGGCCAGCCGGCGATCCTGGAAAGGAACATCTCGGGCTATTACGCGGGGGCCCTTCACCTGCTGGAACGGTTGCCCCGGTACCAGCGTGAAGCCAGCATGGGGAACCGTTCCCCATCGAACGGCTCCCGGAACGCATCCGTTCCCGCAGGCCCCTCCACCGTCTTAACGGCGCTTCAGGGCCAGATCGCCGACACCCTTGTCGAAGAACGGCTCAAACGCTGGAACAGCTTCAAGCAGAGGCTGCACCGCGATCTGGTGGAAGAGCTCAATATCCGCCGCATCGACCTGGACACCAAAGGGGACCCCGCGCGCGAACGGCAGCTGCGCACCAACGTCGAGAGCACGGTCAACGGCCTGATCACCAAGGAAAAGGACACCGTGCTCCCGCGCGAAGAGCGCGAGCGCCTGGTGAAGGAGCTGGTCGATGAAACCCTGGGACTGGGACCTTTGGAAGAGCTCCTGGCTGATCCGGCGATCACGGAAATCATGGTCAACCGGTTTGACCAGGTCTACATCGAACGCAAGGGCAAGATCACCCTTTCCGACAAACGCTTTATTGACAACAACCATGTCGTCCAGGTGATCCGGAGGATCATCTCCCCGCTGGGGCGCCGCATCGATGAAAGCGTGCCGATGGTCGACGCCCGCTTGAAGGACGGCTCGCGCGTAAACGCGATCATCCCTCCGCTGGCGGTCCAGGGACCCTCCCTCACCATCCGGCGGTTTCCGGAAAAGGCGCTCAGCCCGGAGGACCTGGTGCGGACGCAATCCATTACCGCGACCATGGTGGAGTTCCTGAAGGTCTGCGTCCTCATTAAGAAGAACATCGTCATTTCGGGGGGAACCGGCACCGGAAAAACGACCGTTTTAAACATGCTGTCCGGCTATATCCCGAACGACGAGCGCATCGTGACCGTGGAAGACACCGCGGAACTGCGGATGCAGCAGGACCACGTGGTGCGGCTGGAAGCGCGGCCCGCCAATATCGAGGGGCAGGGCCAGGTGAGCATCCGGGACCTTGTGAAAAACTGCCTGCGCATGCGGCCCGACCGGATCGTGGTCGGGGAGTGCCGCGGCGGGGAGGCGCTGGACATGCTGCAGGCGATGAACACCGGTCACGACGGCTCTTTGACGACGATCCACGCGAACAACCCGCGCGACGCCTTTACCCGGCTGGAAACGCTGTGCCTGATGGCCGGGATGGACCTGCCGGTCTGGGCCCTGCGCGAACAGATCCGCTCCGCGGTCCACATCGTGGTTCAGCTCGCGCGCCTTCAGGACGGCTCCCGCAAAGTGGTCTGCATCACGGAGGTCACCGGCCGGGACGACCAGTCCATCCTGACCCAGGACCTGTTCCGTTTTGTGCAGGACCGGGTGGATGATCAGGGGCGGGTCATCGGCCACTATGAAGCGGCGGGCAACGTCCCGAAATTTTTCCCCGAGCTCAAAACCAAGGGCCTTCGCCTTGACGCGAGCGTGTTTGAAAGTCAAAACGGGAAAGGAAACGCCGCATGACCCCATCGGTGGACGTCTTCGGCCAGTTATCCATCTTTCTCGCCGTTTTTTTTCTGATCCTCGGGGTCGTCAATCTCCTCCCTGAACTGTTTGTCGCTTATCAAGAGCGTTATCAAACCAGCACCCGGCGGACGGCCCGCGAACTCAATAAATTCTTTATCCATATCAAACCGACCCAGATCCTGGGCATCGCCGGCGTCTTGGGCGCGCTGATGGGCATTGCGACCGGCAGCTGGGTCCTCGCCGCCGCCATTATCGCCGCCGGGCTGGTCGCGCCCCGCATCCTGCTTTCGTTATGGAAAGAAATCCGGTCCTCCCAATTCGAAGCCCAGTTGATGGACGGCCTGCTTCTCATCGCGAATTCACTCCGGAGCGGCCTGGACATCATCGCCGGGATCGAGCGCGTGGCCGCCGGCATGAAGCCGCCGATCTCCGAGGAGTTCGGCCTGGTGTTGAACGCCTACCGCCTGGGCACGCCGCTGGAGGCCGCCCTGATCGACTTGACCGGGCGCATCAACAGCCGGCCCCTGGAAACGGTGGTCTACGCCATCAACATCCAGCGCGAGACCGGCGGCAACATCATCAAGATCTTCGAGCAATTGGTGCTGACGATCCGGGAAGAAAGCAAACTGCAGAAGAAAGCGCGCGCGATCACCTCCCAGGCCCGGTCCCAAATTTTCTTCCTGGCCGGTTTTCCATGGGTCCTGGCGCTGTTTTTTATCCTCGCGGCGCCCGAGCTGATGCAGCCGGCCCTGGCGAACCCCTGGGGGCAGGCGACGCTTCTGTTTCTGATCGTCTGGGAAGTGATCGGGATCCTGATCACCAAGAAGATCGTCGCGGTGGAGGTTTAAGGGTGGACCTGGGCGCTTTCTTGATCGGCGTGCCGATTTTCTTCCTGTTCTACCAGGGGGTGGGCCTTTTGTTGGACGCGCGCTCCCAGAACAGGAGTTGGACGTCCGTGGGGGAGGTTCCTCAAGAGGCCGCTTCTAAAAAAATACTCCGCGAGTTCGCCCACTTCAGCGGCAAGCTGGGGTTCAACAAAGTCCTGCTCCGGCATAAACAACTGAACGATCGCCTGGAACTGCTGCTCCTGCGCAGCGGATACCCGTACGGCTGGAAAGCGGAGGACCTGCTTTTATGCAAGGAGCTGTGCGCGCTTTTTTTCGTTCTTCTGATCTGGCGGATGGGAACCGGCCAGCCGGTCGCCTATCCCGGGGCCGCCCTGATCGGCTTCTGGCTCCCCGACCTCTACATCCAGTCCAAGGTCACGGCCCGGCAGGCGTTTATTCAAAAACAGCTCCCCGGCTTCGTCGATTTGATGGCGCTGGCGATGGAAAGCGGCCTGGATTTCATGGCGGCCGTAGAACGGATCATGGAAAAAATGAAGCCCGGCAGTCTGCGGGAAGAACTGGCCACGCTCCTTCAGGAGAACCGCCTGGGCACTCCCCGGAAGGAGGCCCTGCAGCATCTCGCTTTCCGCGTCAACCTGCCCGATATCCAATCATTGACCTCGATCATCATCCAATCCGAGGAATTGGGAACCGGGCTGGCGACGGTGCTTCGAAGCTACGCGGAGGACATGCGAAGCAGGCGCATATTGCGGGCGGAAGAGATGGCCGGCAAGGCGCCCGTGAAGCTCCTGTTTCCCATGATGGTCTTCTTTTTCCCGATCGTCTTTGTGATCATTTTTGGTCCCCTTGCATTGAACTTCATGTCCGGGTACAAATAGGTTAGACTATGGGCCTCATGGGTAAGTCGTTCACTTTATTCCTTTTGACGGGGGCTTTGGGTGTCCTGAGGGCGGAGGATGCCTCCAAGGACCCCCTGATGAAGGCCGTCGCGATGGACGCGGGGAAAATCTCCTCCTCCGAGAAGGCCCTGTTCCGCCAGTCCATTCAAACAACCAAAGAGACGGTCGCCCGGGAAACGCTGGATGTTTTCTACCGGGACGCCCTCGATGCCTACCGCAGCGGCCGGTATGACGAGGCCCTGGAGCTGCTGAACAACATTCATTCCGTGGATCCCTATTACGAAGACGTGGCGACCCTGCGCGAAACCATCACCCGGCTAAAATACAGTTCCGACATCGAGAGCAAACGCGGCATTCTCGACGAGTACATGCGCAAGGGCAACGCCGCCCGCCAGGCCGGCCGAAACGTCCAAGCCATCAATTTCTGGAAGCAGGCGCTCACGGTCAATCCCTCCTACGCTCCGGCGAAAAGGAAGATTCAGGAAACGAACCGGCAGATGGCTCGCATGCAATACGAGGCGGGCTACCTGAACTATCATAAGAAGGATTACGAGCAGGCGCTCGACACCTGGTCCAACGCGATCGCCTTAGACCCTTCGCTCAAAGACCGCGGCCTGCTGGTCTTGATGACCAAGATTCAACTGACCCTGCGAAAAGAACAAACCACGCAGTTAATGGCCCAGGCCTCCCAGTTTTACGCAGACCATAATCTGCCCGAGGCGCTGCAGACCTACGAGCAGATCACGTCCCTTGATCCTCGAAATGACGACGCGCGGCGCATGGCCTCCAAAATCAAGATCCAGCTCGGCATGGCCGCTTACAAGGCGGCCCGGGAGTCGCTGTCCCAGCAGCTGCACGCCCAGGCGATCAAGCAATGGCAAGAGTCCATCCGCTACGGCTATGAAGTGCAGCGCTCGCAAAAATCCATCCAGGAGGCCGAACGTCAGATTCAAACGAATAAGCAGGAAAAAGTCGCCAAGCGAGCGGCCAAAGCCGCCGAGCCGTCCGCGGACGATAAAGCGGCGGCGGAGGCGGCTCAAGCGGCCGCCGTCGCCCAGCGCCCGCCGGCCGACCCCGAAGAAGCCAGCAAGCACTATCGCCAGGGGCTGGCCGCCATCCGCAGCAAGGACTTCCATCGCGCCCTGCAGGAGCTTGAGATCGCCTCCCAGCTCAATCCCGACGATGAACATATCTACGTGGCGCTCCAGCGCGCGCGGCAGGAATGGAAGGCGCTCAGCGCCGCCAAATCCCTCCCATGATCCCCAAGCTCTCCCTGGATCTGTCCAAACGGTTTATCCTCCTGATGGGAATCCTGGTGCTCTTCACGGCCTTCAGCTCGCAGATGTTTTTTGGCCGGCAGGAACGGGCCAATTTGGAAACGCGGCTGCGCGAGAAGTCCAGCTTCATCAACAATTTTTATTCCTTTTTGATCGCCGATTCGCTGATGCGGAAGGATGATGTCACCCTTCTCCAAGTTATTAACCGCCTGGAAGAAGACCAGGAGATTTTTTCGGTGATCGTGGCGGACCAGCGGGGGGCCGTCCGGTATCACGCCAACTCCGAAAAAGTCGGATCACCGCTGGAAGACGCGGCCATGATGGAAAGTTTAAAATCGG
>MGUR01000053.1:54497-63491 GCA_001800075.1 Elusimicrobia bacterium RIFCSPLOWO2_01_FULL_59_12 | reverse complement strand
TTCAGGGCCTGGCGCGGCCCGCCGGCGTGATCCGCATCGACCTGACCTTCCGCCGGATCGAAAGCCAGGTCACCGCGTCCCGCAAACGGTTCTGGTTCATCATCCTGGGATCCCTTGTCACCTGCGCGGCGGCGGTCTCGATTTTTCTAAACCGCTGGGTGCTCAGCCCCCTTCAACTGACCCGCTCGGCCCTCAAGGGAATCAACCCCGCCCTGCCGGACCCTCACGTGCCGGAAACCCCCGACGAGTTCGGGCAGGTCAACGCCGCGATCAACGAGCTGTTGTCCCGCTTTAAATCCGAATTGCAGCAGCAGGGGACCCGCCACGAGCAGCGCGCGGAACAGGAAAAAGCCTGGATTCATCAACTGGTGATTTCGCTCCTGCCGGACGCCCGGGTGATCGTGGCGGACAAGGACAACCGCGTGCTGGCCGACAGCGGCAACGGCCCGCCAGCCGATAAAGACAAACGTCATTTGATGGATTTGATCAAGGATGTCAATTTTGCTACGCTCCTGTCCGACGCGTTTCTAAAAGAAGGCAGCGTCATGCGCGGGCCGGTGAAATTTCAAGAAAAGACTTACCTGGCCTCCGTCTTGAGCGTCCCGTTGAGCCAGTCGGTAGTCGTCAAAACGTTGATCGCGCTGCAACCTAACTAACATGACTCTTCGTCATTCCCGCATGTCGTCAGCGGGAGTCCAGTCGCGATAAGAATCTGGATCCCCGCCCTCCACACGACTGGGCGGGCGCGCCGGCAGTGTGGCGTGCGCGCTTTCGCGGGGATGACGGGAACAAAGGAGCCGCAATGAATTATGAACTGAAGTCCGTTTCGCCCGGGTCGGTTTTCTGGAACGCGGTCCGGGTTTTCGTCGTGGTGGGGTTTGTCGTGGCGGTCATCAGCTTCTTCATCGTCCCCAACCCGAACGTCCGCATCACGGTGTTCTGGCAGAAGATCATGGCAACGCTCCTGTTTACCCTGGTCTACACCGCGGTGGTGTCGGCGGTCCTGACGCTGATTTCCCTCCTCTACAACTTCTGGACGGGCCGGTTCTCCGGCATCAAAGTCCGCTTCGAAGAAGAATAAACCTCGACAGAAAATGGATGATGGAGGTTGGAGGGTGGTCTAGGAAGGTTCTCTGTAACAAGGCATCCTCGACCATCCTCCATCGCCGTCGTCCATTCACCACCCACCCGCCTCACATTTAACCGAAACTTAACAATCCGTTAACGCCCACGTAACACGCATCGGATAGACTTAATTTGTCTACGCCGTCATTCCCGCGAACGCGGGAATCCAGCGTCTTGAAAGACAACGTCACTGGATCCCCGCCTACGCGGGGATGACGACAAAAAAAAGAATCTTCCCATTTTACCCTGGCGGATCCCCCTCCCCCGCTGGGGTAATTTTTTAGAGAAACTTGTTCTAAGTGAGGCAGTCCATAGACAGTAGTCATTAGAACGACCTAGCCCCCAGAGCAACACCTACTGTCTACTGACTACTTACTTTCCCTCCGACGATAAACCTGTTCAAAAGTGAATATTTTTGCTGATTATGAATCTAACCAGTATGAAGTTCCTATTCGAAGACCTTCTCGTTTACCAGAAGGCAATGATCGTCGCAAAGCTCATCCTTCGTCTAACATCAGAAGCCCCAAAAGGGACGGCGTCACTGGTAGACCAACTGCGCAGAGCATCTATGTCTATTCCCGCCAACCTGGCCGAGGGGTGTGGGCGTTGGCATCCCAATGATCGAAAGCAATTTTTCTGGATTGCAAGGGGCTCTGTGAATGAATGTATTGTCTTTATTGAATTGGGAGTAACTCAGAACGTCTTAACTGAAGAAAATCAGGCAGAACTCAGGAATAAACTCGAAGAAATAGGCCGAATGATTACGGGTCTAATTGCAGCCACAGCCAAACATACGTTAAAAACCAGCACTTGAACGCAACTCAACATCCCTGTAAACCCCCCTCCGCAAACAAGCTTCAACCAAGCTTCTACAATAGCCCTGTCAGCTCATGCTCTTCGATTTTAGAGGAGGTATGGGGTATCTCTAGCGAAAAGCCTAGACTGCGTAAAGTGGGGCTATTAGGCCCAAGTTATAGGGCAAAAAAGGGGGCCAGGCTAAAAGCGCATTTTCCGCCATTAAGGCTTCGGCGGACCCGCCAGCGACTCAGCGGCGGGAAATGCGCCTTTAGTCTGACCCCTCTGGACAGACCAGCGATGGAAGATGGAGGATAGAGAATGGATCATAGTCGAGGATTATTTAATGAAGCATTCCTAGACTATTTACCATCTTCCATTCGCTATTTACTGCATTGACACCAGGCCGCGCTCGATGGCTTTGACCACCGCTTCGGTCCGGTTTTTGACTCCCAGCTTCTTGAAGAGGTGATTCAGGTGGTTCTTCACGGTCTTCTCCGACACGAAGATCTCGTCGGCGATTTGCTTGTTCGACCGCCCCTGAATCAGGGAGCAGAGCACCCGCAGCTCGGACTTGGTGACGACGCCGTTGGAATCCTCCATGGCCGCCAGGTCCAGCTTGCGGAGGCCGCCCATCAGCCGGGACATGATGTTCCCCGGGATGAGATAGCCGTCCTGATGGACCGTCTCGATCGCGCGGATCAGGTCCTGCGCCGAGAGCAGCTTGGAGAGATACCCGTTGGCGCCGGCGTTGAAGGCTTCCAGCACGTGCGATTCGTCATCGTACATGGAAAGCACCAGCACCGTGACGTCCGGGTGGGTTTTCTTGATCTGCCGCGTGCAGGCGATGCCGTCCATGCCCGGGAGCCGGATGTCCATCAACACAATGTCCGGCTTTTTCTTTTCCACCAGGTCGAGCGCTTCCGGCCCGGTGGCGGCTTCTCCTACGATGGCGAAGCGGCTGGTGCCGTCGAGGAGGTCCTTCAAGCCTTCCCGGAACAAGGAGTGGTCATCCGCCAACAGCAGGCGGACCTTGTCCTTTTTCATGGCCTTGGAAACCGCCAGGGTCCCGTTGCCATTCTTCTTTTCATCAGCCATACACTGACTCCTTCTCCCCTCCCAGGGAGACTACGGCTTACGGCGTGAATAGTAAATAGTAAATGGCGCGAGGAGCTTATTTTCAAGGCGCGGCATGCTCATCCATTTACTATTCGCCATGGACGCCGTTGGCCTTCAAGCCGTTGGCCGTTCAAAACACGCCTCGTTTCAACGCCAGGCCCTGCTGGTTCTGCAAAACGAACTCCCGGAACCCCGTGTAGCGGTAGCCGTGAACCACCTTCCGGGCCGTTTGCTCCATCAAATCGGTCACATCCTGCTTCTGCCGGGCGCCCTGCTTTTCGATGACGTTCCAGTTGTCGAGCACCACCGTCAGCGTCTGGGGACGGGACAAATCTTCGTGCGCCTGAAGTCCCAGCGGCCCCCGCCGCTTGAGCCGGGAGACCACCTGTTTGGCCAGAAACTTCTGCATGGTCATCGGCGGGTCCCAGTCGACTTCTTTCCATTCCTTTTTCCGGTCGTCGCGGCGGGTCTCGAATTCCAGCACCAGCCGGCTGAAGTACTCCTCCTCCGCGAACCGGGAATACATCGAATCCTTGATGTCCGGAACAAACCGGAACAGGGAGACGGTCGCGCCCGTCAAGGCGTCGACCATCTTGATTTCCAGAAACTTCAACGGATCATCGGTGCTCAGGCTGATGCGGGTGGCGCACAGAAGCGCCCGTTCAAACGCCTCGGCCGCCTCCGGGCGCATCTCCGCCTGCCCCGCGCGCATCATGCCCACCCGCCAGATGAAGGCCTGCAGGCTGTCGCCGGCGCGCCGCGCTTCGACGCTCAAGCCGTAGTTCTTCGAGCACATTTTTTTCAACGCGCCGGCCGTTTTATCCGACGGATAGCTCGGCCTGAATTGGCAGGCCGCAAAACCAACCGACAAAAAGTAAAAGGCAAGCAAAGACAGGGGGGACGTAGTGAACTTACCGAACTTCTTTCGTTCGGCCATAGGAAAGTTCGGTAAGTTCACTACGTCCCCCACGCCGTTTCTTTTCATTTAGGACGTTACCCGCTCTTTCCCATGGGCCTTGAAGGTCGTCTCGATTTCATCGTAATCCAGTTCGCTTTTTTCGAGGAGCTCCCGGGCGAACACTTCGACCAGCTTCCATTCTTTCTTCAGGAACGCTTCGACGTCCTTGGCGGCTTGCTGCATGATCTTTTCACTTTCCGAATTCAGATGGTCTTTCAAACTGTCCGAGATCCGGCTTTCCCCGCCGCGGCCAGGATTCTTCAAGAGGACGGTATAATCCCCGATAAACCCGTTGGTGCTCATGCCGTACTCCCACACCATGTCGGACGCGATGGCCATCGCATTGCTGAAATCACTGCACGCCCCCGTGGAGGTGTTGCCGTATTTGATTTTCTCCGCGACAAACCCCGCGAGCGCCGTTTTGATGTCCGCATAGATCTCGTCCCGCGTGCGGGTATAGAGCTCCTCGCGGGGGTTGTGGTACACCACGCCGAGCGCTCCCCCGCGCGTCTTGATCGACGCCTTAAACACGTCGTCGGTGGGATGCTGGGTGTAGAGCACCATCAAATGGCCGGTCTCATGGAACGCGACGCGCTCCTTTTCCCCGGGGGTGAGGTCGAGATGGGTCTGCTGGCCCAGGTCCACGCGCTCGATGGCTTCCGAGATATCCTTGTAGGTCACCTCGTCCCGCATGTCGCGCATCGCCACCAGCGCTCCCTCCTGAACGATGTTCTGAATATCGGCGGGGGTCTTCCGGACCGTTTTCCGCGCCAGGCGCGGGATATCCAGAGAGGCGTCAAACTTGATCTTCCGGAGGTAATACCGGAAAAGTTCTTCACGGTCGCTCAGCTTGGGGCGGCTGATCATGATTTTCCGGTCAAACCGTCCCGGCCGGAGCAAGGCCGGATCCAGGGTGCTTTCCGCCGCGTTGGTGGCGCCGATCACGATGACGTTGCCGCCTTTTTCATCCGCCAGCCCGTCCATATTCACCAGCAGCTGGTTCAAGGTGCTGTCATGCTCCTGCCCCCCCATAAAGGAGAAGCTGCGCGCGCGGCCGACCGCATCCAGCTCATCGATGAAAATGATCGCGGCCCCGCTGATATACGCCTGATTCCGGGCTATCTGAAAAAGCGTCCGCACGCGCGACGCGCCCACTCCCACGAACACTTCCACAAAATCGCTTCCGGAGAGCGAATAAAAGGGGACGTTGGCTTCCCGGGCGATCGCTTTGGCCAGATAGGTCTTGCCGCACCCCGGGGGCCCTTCCATCAAAATGCCGCGGATCGCCCGGCCGCCCATCCGGCGCAGTTTGGCGTGGTCTTTGATCAGCGCCACGACTTCCATGGCCTCGCGCTTGGCTTCTTTCAAACCGATCACATCGTCCATCCGGACCTGGATGTCCGAGGCTTTGATGCGGGGATTCCGAGAGGACGTCATCATCCGTCCTGAATAAAGAATCTTGGCGAAGAACAGGGCGGAGAGGATCGACCACGCGATCATCTTCAGCGTTTCCAGAGGCAGGGTGGCGACCTGCTGCTGGGCAAAGAATGAATCCATGGTCAGAAGTCCGACGACGCTCAGGACGAGCAGGACGACGCTGACCGCGCTCACCACAAACCAGAAGGAGTATTGGTAGTAGAGAATCTTAAGTTTTCGAATCAACATGGCGTCTCCTATTTCACGACCGGCAAGCGCAGCCGGAACGTCGTTCCCTTGTCGATGCCCGCGCTTTCCGCCCCGATTTCGCCGCCGTGCGCGCGGAAGATTTCCCGCGCGATCGCGAACCCGATGCGAAACCCATCCTGCTGGGACCCGTTGGACTCGGCGGCGGCGTGGTCGGTGGAAAGCAGGGATTTCAGCTGTTCCGGGGTAAAGCCCTGGCCGGCGTGGCTGACCGTCATTTCAATCATGCTTTCTTTTTCGACGGCGTTGACGAACACGCGGCCGCCCCGCGGCGCCTGCTTGATCGCGCTGCGGATCAAATTGGACAACACCTGGACCATCCGGCTCAGGTCGACGTCGACCTTCGCCTTGCCGGCGGACACGGTCACATCGACGGGGATCTCCTTCATCTCGGACGGCAGCCGGACCCGCGGCGCCACTTTGCTCATCACGTCCTCAAAGAGCACCTGCCGGGTCTCGAGATTCAGGCGGCCGGCGTCGATGCTGGCCAGGTCGAGCAAATCGCCGATCAACCCGTTCATGTGGTCGGACTCCTGGATCGCCACGTCGAGGATTTTTTTCTGGGCCTCCGTCAGCTTGCCCTTCACCCCGGACTTCAACAGCTCGGAATACCCGCGGATGCTGGACAGCGGCGTCCGGAGGTCGTGCGACATCACCGTCAGCATCTTGGATTTCAAGAGGTCGAGCTTGGCGATCGTTTCATTGGTTTCCCGGAGATCGTCAAGCAGCTGCTTGTTCTCCAGGCTGAGGCGCTGTTTTTCCAGCGCTTTTTCGAGGGTGCGCTGGAGCTGGGCCGGGTCGACGGGCTTGATCAGGTAGTCATAGACCGCCTCCTGGATCGCCTTGACCGCCATCTCCAGAGAGGCATGGCCCGTCATGAGAATGACGCAGGTATGCTCGTTCTGCTCCCGCACTTTCCGCGCCAGCTCCAGACCGGTGATGTCCGGAAGCTGAAAATCGACGACCACGATGTTGAATTGCTTCTCATTCAGAAGCTTCAGGGCCGCCGCGCCCGTCGCGGCGGTATCGACCGCGTACCGGGCCTCTTCGAGGATGTCTTTGGCGGTCTCCAAGATGTTGACGTCGTCATCCACCAGAAGCACCCAGGGCGCGCCCGATTCTATTCGCGAGTAGAGTTCATTCGTTTGTGACATGTTAACCTCTTTCCGGTGTCCCTTTACGCCGTCTGCCCTTCCACCGGCTGGTGAACGGGCAGGCGGATACTGAAAACGGTCCCCTCCCCCACACGCGACTGGACGTCGATGGCGCCGTGATGGCGCTCGATAATCTTCTTCACCACCGCCAGGCCCAGCCCGGTCCCCCGGCTTTTTGTCGTGAAAAACGGGGCAAAAATCTTGTTCAAATGCTCCTGCGGGATGCCGCACCCGGTATCCGCGATGTCGATCTGGATCATGTCCCCCTGGGCCCTTGTGCCTACAGCAAGCGTACCCCCAGAGGTCATCGCTTGGCAAGCATTTTCCATCAAATTGACCAGGACCTGCCGGATCTCGTCTTCGTCCACCATGACCCGGGTCCCGTTCAATCCCAGGGACTTCTGGAGCGCCACGCCCGCGGGGAACTGGATCCGCTCAATCGCTTTTTCCGCCAGTTCGTCCATATTATGCAGGGAGGCGTTCAGGGCCCGGTTGCGGGAGAAATCCAGGACATCGCGGATGATCGCGTTGGATTTGACGATCTCGGTTTCCAGGATATGAAGGTGCTTGTCAAGTTTGGGATCCAGCCCCGTTTTACCGGCGGCTCCGACCAGCTTCGTTTTGAGGAAATAGACGGAGTTGTTCATCACCGCCAGGGGGTTCCTCAGTTCATGCCCCACCACCGACGCCATCTGTCCCAGGGCCGCCAGTTTTTCCTGGGCGATCAACCGCTCCTGGGCTTCCCGCAGGTCCCGGGTGCGCTCCTGCACCCGGCTCTCCAGCTCGGAATTCCACTGCTGCAGCTCCGTCTGGGCTGAAAGCAGCCTCAGCGTCTTGTCTCTCAGCGAATGCGCCATCCAGAGAAACTTTTCGGTCAACGCGCCAAATTCATCGTTCGAGGACGGCACCTCCGGGACATCGAAATGGCCTTCCCCCACCAGCTCCATCGCCCCCTGCAGCGTTTTGACCCGTTTGACGATAACATTGCTGAGAAAGACCGCCAGGACCAACGTCACCAGGACCACGCCGATCAGGAGGCTGGTGATCCGGAATCGCATGCGGGAGGAGGCCTCGTACGCTTCTTCGGTGGGCTGCTGCACGAACACGCGCCAATTGAGGCGGGGGATCGGGACCGTCGCGTAGGTGTTCAAAAATTGATGGCCGCCCTGGTCGGTGAACTCGATGGCGCCGGCGCCGGTTTCAGCCGGTGACAACAGCGCCGCGGCCACTTCGGACGGCGGCGTCGAACTGAGCAGGGACTGCACGTCCGGGTGCGCCACCAGCTGGCTTTTCTTCATGTCCACGATGTAGACGTAGCCTCGTCTGCCGATCACCAGGTCTTTGATCAAGGAGCTCAGGTCCACCAGGTTGACCACGCCGAGCAGGATGCCCACCGGCCTGCCGGGGATGCGCTCGATCGGCACGCCGATGGTGATGCGCGGGTACCCCTCGCGCGAGCGTGACACCGGACTGATGTAGTCGCCCAGGGAACCGATGGACCGGAGCGCCTGCGCGTTTCCCTGCCTTTCCCGGGCGGACCCCCCGCCCAGCCGGTTGACCGCGGCGATCTCCCTGCCCGAGAGGTCCACCACCGCCATCCGCATGAACATGGGATAGGCATTCATGACATTGCTCAAGATCACATTCTGGCGGCGGCGGTCCATCGTGAGAAAGTCGCTGGATTTATGGACCACCTGGAGGATGTTTTTGACGTTGTCGACGTAACCGGACACGTTGCCCGCGACCTTCTGGGCGATCCCCATCTTGACTCCGCGGCTTTCCTTTTGAATGGTGCTGTCGCTGACCCGGATGAGCGTAAATCCCGCCAGAATGACGGGGACAATGGAAAGGCCCATAAAGACCACAATGAGCTTATAAAGCAATTTGCCGCGCGGAAGCCGGAGCGCAACGGCGCGAAACTTTTCAGACAAGGAAGAAAAGGGAAGATCATGGAACAGCATGGACGGGGAAGGAATTAACACCTTTCCTTCCTGACCTTCCCTGAACTTCCTTGCTATTCCGTGATTTTCCATATCAGTTGGTGATGGAGATTTCCGCTTTGCTCATCGCCTGGCCGTTGACGACGCGGCCGCCCGCCACGATGACCCGGCCCGGTTCGACCTGGTACTCGTTGATCAGCGTTTCGCGGATCCGGTCGGC
>MGUR01000053.1:51787-54484 GCA_001800075.1 Elusimicrobia bacterium RIFCSPLOWO2_01_FULL_59_12 | reverse complement strand
TCTGCAGGGGATAGACCTCAAGCGTCTTCCCGATCCGCTCCAGAGAGGCCTTCAGGGTCGGCTTCAAATCGCTCTCATTGGCATCAAATTGGATAACCTGCTTCCAGATCGCCTGGGTGGAGTCGTCCGACTCGGTCTCCTCGGATTCAGGTTCCGGCGCTTGCGCGACGGGGACCGCCTCGGGAGCGGCCGGCTTTGGGACCTCAGCGGGAGGAGTTGCAGGAAGCTCCACCTTTGGGGACAGTCCCCATGCGGCGCCGGGTTTGTCTGTTTGGACCGTCGCGCCGATTGCAGTCCCGCCGTTTGCGGTCAATGGGGGTTCGGGTTTAGGCTTCGCTTTGGGCTGGGCAGGCTTGGGTTTCGGTTTCGCCGCCACCGCGGGCGCAGCGGCCTCCGCGGAGCGCTTGACCTCGAGATTCACTTCCTGCGTGAGACTGGCGCCGCTCGCGTCGGTAGCGGTCAGACGACAGAGGTATTTTCCGGCCGGAACGAAACTGCCGGTCTTGGGGTCCCGTCCATCCCAGCTGACGCGCTTGAGCAGATTGCCTTTGCCTTCCAGGCTGATCAGAGCGGCCGGCGCCCTGGCGCCCTTCGGGTGTTTCCCGCCGTTGGCGGGCATCAACTTGAAATACCAGGCGCCAGCCCCCTTCCGCGACAAGGCCGCCAGGTCGAGGCTGGTCCAATCGCCCTCCTCGGGGTTGAGAAACATGTGGGTGGGCAGGATGGAAAACTCCAGCCACTTGGGCGACGGCGAACGGGGATCCTCATCCCCCGGCAGCGCCCCGCCCCCGAAGGACACGATGATCACCCGCGCGGCGTCCGATGCGACGGCCACGTCCGCGGGCTCAACGTCCTTATCAGGTGACTTATCGCCTTCCTTCGCAAGACCCGTATTGATGAACCGCGTCGCCGGGAGCTTTTTTTCTTCCACAAAAAAACCGTACAGCTGGGCGTAGCGGTGCAGGAAAAGAGACCCGTTCAACGTCGTGTCCGTGAGTTCTTCCGGATAGCTGTGAATGGAGACGGGCTGGGGCCCGAAGGTTTTCAGCCAGGCCGCCACCCGGTCCAGGATGGGAATGCCTTCCTCCTTCAAGCCGCCCGTCTTGTCCGTGAACAACAGCGGGGTTTCAATTTCCACCCGCGCTTGATTGGAATCGACATTCACCTTCACTCCCGGGATCGCCGCCAGATCCAGGGTCAGCAGGTGACGCTGGCGGACCCTCTGCTGAATTTCCTCCTCCAGCGCCTGGGATGCCATGGGGACGGGGATGGACATTCTCGCCTGCGCGGCGCCTGCCCGCCCGGCAGGCAGCGCCGGCACAGGGGCCGCGCTGTCACCCGGGGTGCCGGGGAGGGTTTTTTTCTGAGCCCGCATCTGGTCCACCACCCTGCGGAGGTATTCACGGGCCTCGGCATGCTTCGGATCGCGCCGTAAAACCTTCATGAATTTATCAAGGGATGCGACATACTGGCCGCTGTCGTACAGCGCCCTGCCCTGCTCCAGAGCCAGATCCGAAGCGGCCGGCGCAGGTGGGGTTAGCGAGGGGGAAGGAGCGGCGAGATTCTTAACAGGAACCGCTGGAGGTGTGACGGCCGGGTCAACGCCCCACAGGGAGGGGCTGAAACCCAATATCAAAAATCCGACAAAATAGGGCTTTGCCATCGTCAATATCCTCGCAAAAATGAACCGGACGGCCCCGCATGTGGGCCTTCCGTCCTTGGGTCTAAGGGTACCAATCGACTGTTACGGGCAGGTTACGGGACTATGAAATCTGTGTTAATTTTTTGAGGGCGTGAATGGAGGATGGAAGATGGAAGATGGTCGAGGATGGCTTGTTTCAAAAAAAAAGCGGTTCACCTTGACCATCTTCCACCCTCCATCCTCCGCGCCATTATAGGCCTTTCAGGCCCTCGGATTTAACCCAAATGTAACACGAGTTTAACCTGACCGTAACACAATACCTCTACACTATCGGCAGGTAACGAATTAGGAGGACTCCAATGGCCCTCGGTAAAAGTTTATTCCAAGCGACGTATAATGGCGCGACTTACCAACTTAAACCGGGACAACATGTCACCGCGTGCGGACAGACCTATGTCTACAATGGGTATACTTCTGTCCCTAAAGGGCCGAACCTCCATTCATATACGCTTGAGTTTTCTCCTTTAAACCAACCCGGTCAAAAAGTTGCCATAAGCGCCAGCGAGTTTGGTCGTTTTAAGGACGGTTGGTTAAACGGGAGGCTAAACGTCCCTGCCACAACGTCTCCTGCAGCGGCCGCGAAACCCGTGACTCCGGCAGCCAAACCTGCTGCCGCGGCCGCGAAACCCGTGACTCCGGCAGCCAAACCTGCTGCCGCGGCCGCGGAACCGACATCTCCGACGCCGCTTGCGTCCACACCCATTGCAGGTATTGGACATTTAGTCGATCCCGCGCCATTTGCCGATTCTATGCCGCCCCAGTATGACCCGGCTGGCCAATTGGCTCGACCGGGGGAAAGGAACTATGTCGACCAGAACGGCCGGCCCTTAGCAACAACCTGGCAGACGGACGATGGCCGCATTGCGGTGCACGATTGGAAAACGCAACGGACCACTTATCATGACCCCCAGGAACTGAGAAATGCCTCTGCAGCGGAAGAACAAGGTGGAGGTGTGGCGGCCGCCGCAGGCGAGAAAACCGGATTCGTCGACAAA
>MGUR01000053.1:33545-51756 GCA_001800075.1 Elusimicrobia bacterium RIFCSPLOWO2_01_FULL_59_12 | reverse complement strand
CATCAGCTGGGCGCGGAGTTCAGCAAGATGGGCCTGATGAGCGCCGGGCTCGGCGGGGTCATGTTCTTTGGTTCTCTCGCCAAAATGCTTGCCCGGTATAAGATGCTCATGCCCTATGCCACCTGGATATCCCTGGGCACCACGGTGCTTACCTTCATTATGGGACTGCTCAAAGGGAAGCGTGACAACAAGCAGAAGAAGGAGCTGGACCCTCCTCCCGTTCCGAGCACAACTCCTCTGGCAAGCCAGACGCCCGCCACGACGCCGCCGGCCGCGACACAGCAAACAACTGCTGCAACGACGCCTCCGGCGACCACGACACAGCCGACGACCACCACGGCTCCTCCGGCCGACACCGGGCCGCAGCCTTGGTATAAAAAGCTGGCGACAAATAACGTTTTCATGATCCTGACGGCTACCGCTTTGATGGGTCTTGGACTGAACCTGGGCATGGACGGCCCCTCCCATCACTTCATCGCCGTCCCAGGCGCCAAGCTGCCTGCCTGGCATGACGCTTTGGATTCTTCCATCGGCGGCGGAAAGTTGCCCTCCGTTGCCACAAGCGTCCTGGGTAAAGTCTTTATCCAGAGCGCGGAAAATAACGGCATATCGCCGGACAAGGTCGTCTATGTGTCCAATGACACCCGGTGCAGCGGAGCCGATTGCACGACCCGAGACAACGCCTATGCCGTCAACATGCTCAGCCTGGATTACGACGGCTACGCGACCAGCCCGAAGATTCCGGCCTTGTCTCAAGTGCCTATTTTCTACAAGGATGACCGCGGCGCGATTCGCTTTACCCCCAAAGCCAACTCGGAATTGGCCGCCGTAAGAGCGTTGGCCCTGGCGGCCGCCAGCGGCACGACCAGCGCGCAAAGCGCGCAATCCTCCGCTGTGATGGGCTCCGAAGGAGGGCACGAGTAACCCCTGCCATGAGCGCGACGAACGCCGTCTTAGCCTTGTTTGGCGATTCCTTCCCGATCCTGGTCACGCGGAGCGGGGAGGGCGTCTACATCACCGATGAGAACGGGCAGCCGATCACCCTTCCGGACGGCGTCGCCGTCGATCTCTCGTCGGGCAACCTTTACCAGGATAACGAGATCGTCGGGAATATCACCGGATTCGATTTCTCGACGCTCACCTCCGATTTTAACGAGGAAACGACCCCGTCCAGCGCATTGGGGGGCGGCGCGTCCCCTTTCAGTTCCACGTCCGGAACCAACGGCGGCGGCGCCGGCGCTTCATCGGACCCCAATAATGGCGTCGGCCCCACCGGCACGGTGTCGGGCCGGCCTTACGCGACGGCGACCTTGACGGACGGCGGGGCGCGCCCCGTCATCGTCGAGCCCGCAGAGCCGACGGCGCCCGCTCCGCCGAAGACACCGACAACGACCGCTCCGCCGAATACGCCGACGCCCCCACCCGACACGGAAGATCCTCCAACCGAAGAACCCCCTCCCGTGGATACAACGGCCGCAGTCCCACCGGGTTCTGGCAGTCCAAGCGTCCCCGGTACCGGTTCAGGCGTCCCCGATGACACAGGCTATAAGGGTTTTCACCCGGGCCCGGGTCCAAGCAAAATGGGTTCGATCCTTGGCGCCTTCGGCAGTTTCTTCGCGATGGGGGTCAGAGGTCAATGGTTCAGTCATGTCAAAAATAGCGGGCTTGGCGGGCCCACTTGGTTCCGTTCCAACGCGCTGGGCAAGGCAAGCGGCGTCGTCGGCCTCGTTTTGGGCGGCTGGTCCGTGTTCGACGGAGCGTTCAGGCTGTTTTCAGACGGATTTTCAATGGGAGCTTTGGGCGAGGTCATCTCCGGCGTGGGCATGTACGCGGCCGGTTTGTGGCAGTTGGGGCTGTTGTCGAATCCTTATGGGTGGATTGCCCTCGCCGCGGCTTTCGCTATAGCCGCCATTTGGGGCTACATCATGGGGAAGAGGGACAACAAGCTCGACACTGCCAGGGCCGACGCCGCAAGAATGCCGAACGCAGGCCCCTGGTACTCTTCCCTGCCCGCCAATGCCGTCAATAACGTTTTCATGATCGCTCTGGGCGGCGCTTTGATGGGGATCGGCCTTGATTTGTCCGTCAGCGGCCCCATCATTGACAGCGTCAAAGTCAGCGCCGTCGATTTGCCGAGCCACCGAGACGTTATTAAAGGCTCGATACGCCAAGCTGATGTAGCGCGATTCCCGACGAATCCTACGGGCCTGCTGGGAAAGGTCTTTATCCAAAGCGCGGAGAACAACGGCATGACGCCCGATAAGATCGTTTTTGTGGATGAGGATCCGGATCCCGGCGTCGAAAACGGCTATCGGACGAACCTGGTGGCCGTGGACTGGGATAACGACTATGTCGGCGACCTGCCGCCGGGAACCCAGCGCTTGCCCATGTTCCAAGCGACATCCAACGGCGCGATCGTCGCCAACCCCTACGCCTCCTCCGCTCTCAGTGAGATGATGGCGATGGCGCAGGCCGCCAACGCCTCCGGCATCAGCCCCCGGGGCGCGACCGGAGCGCTCCGCAACGGCGGGGCCGCGGGCGGCGGCGCGATTCCCGTCATTAAACGCACTCCCGAGCCCCCCGACAACCCAGCGGATGTCCCGACGTTTTAATTGAATTCAATCCCGCCGGCAGGATGCCCAAATCAAAACGGCTTCAAAATGCAGTCGCCGGCGCCGCGTTCCAGGCCCTAAATCCATGCCAGAAATTCCGGATGAAGTAATCGGAGGGAGGCCGTCCTTCCCAAGCAGGTTCCGGGTCAGCGAAGTCTAGACTTTTTTAGGGGATGGCTAAAATGACTGGGGTAGCGCGGGAATTAAGCGACTTTGCCTTTTACTCTCGAGATGGAATTGAGGCGGGCCAGAAGAATATCGAGGTCGAACGGCTTCAAAATGTAGTCGTCGGCGCCGCGTTCCAGGCCCCGCACGCGGTCGCGGACTTCCTTGTAGGCCCCGGTGAGGATCACCACGGGGATGTGCGACAGCCGGGGATCGCCCTTCATGCGGTGGCAGAGTTCCATCCCTCCGACACCCGGAAGATTCAAATCCAGCAGGATGACATCGGGTTTCAAAGCCAGGGCTTCCTGATAGCCTTCTTCGCCGTTGTCCACCCAGTAGCAGCTCCAGCCCTCGCCGGTTAAAAATTCCTGGACCAGTTTCCCCAGCGCGATGTCGTCGTCAATCATCAGCAAGCGTCGTTCCATGGGACAAGTATACGGGACGCCTGTCACGCGGGTGTTATCGTCTTGTAAAAGTCTTGTAAATCCAGTTTAGTTGATTTTTAGATGGGTTTCGGAACGGGGGAGTCGTTACTCGTCGGAAAACCGGTAGCCGAAGCGTTCGACGGTTTGGATCCGTTCGCGGCCTTCGTCGCCGAGTTTCTGCCGCAGGCGGGCGATGTGCATGTCGATGGTGCGGGTGAGGACTTCTTCCTCATACCCCCAAACGTACTCCAACAAAAATTGGCGCGAGAGCACGCGGCCGGACTTTTTCATCAGGACTTCCAGCAGGCCGAACTCCTTGCCGGTGAGCTTCACCTGCTGGCCGTCGACTTCCACCCGGTGCTTGGACAGGTCCAGGGTGACTTTGCCGACCCGCAGGACTTCCGCCTCGCCGTTTTTCTTGTGGTACCTCTTCAGGACCGCGTTCATGCGCGCGACCAGTTCCTGGGGCTCCACCGGCTTGGCGAGATAATCGTCGGTCCCGGCGGCGAAGCCGGCGAGGACGTCGGCGCGCTCTTTGGCGGCGGTCACCATGATCAGCGGGATGGCGCGGCCGCGCTCATCGTCCCTTAAAATACGGCAGACCTCTTTCCCGTTGATCCCGGGAAGCGCCAGGTCCAGCAGCAGCATGTCGGGCTTCCAGGTCCAGACCATCTCCAGGGCCTTTTCGCCGCTGTCCGCCTGGGAGGTTTGAAAACCCGCCTGATGGCAGGTGCTGATCAACTGCGCGGCGTCGTCCTTGTTGTCCTCGACCACGAGGATCTTGTATTTCATGACCTAGTCTTTCCGACGGTCGATCGCGTAGGCCGACCGCATTTCCTTGTGTTCCTTGGCAAAATGCTTCATCTCCGCCCCGATTTTGCTGACTTCCCCGAGCGAGGTGATCTTGCGAAGCTGGCTGGTCACCACGCCGATCGATATCGAAAGCAGCGGGAACCGGGTCTCCCGCCCGCGGCGGTCCTTCATCGTCACAAACCCCCGGGCGCGGTCCTCCGGAGCGTAGAATTCCGGGCTTTTGGCGTCAAAGGACGCCAGGATGCGCTGGCACAGGGCCTCGGCGTTGTCCGGGATCGCAATCACCACGAAGTCGTCCCCCCCGATATGCCCGACAAAACCGCCCGAAGGTTCCGTCTCCGCCACCACCAGCCGCGCCGTCTCACGGATCACGTCGTCCCCTTTGACGAAGCCGTAGGCGTCGTTGTAGGCCTTGAACTCGTTCAAATCAACGTAAAGCACCGCAAAGGGCGTCCCGGTTCTGATCCGCTGCACGATTTCTCTCTCGATCGTCACGTTGCCGGGCAGACGGGTCAGCGGGTTGGCCTCCAGCCCCAGCCGCGTGCGCCGGAGCAGGGTGCGGATACGCGCCAGGAGTTCGTCCATGTCGAACGGCTTGGTCACGTAATCGTCGGCGCCGCATTCCAGGCCCGCCACCTTGTTCTGCGTCGACCCCTGCGCGGTCAGCATCAGCACCGGGATATGGCGCATAAAAACGTCCGATTTGATTTTCTTGCAGACATCAAAACCATTCATGCGGGGCATCTGGACATCCAGCAGGACCAAATCCGGGGGATCCATGCTGACCTGCTCCAGGGCCTCCTGCCCGTCGCGCGCGATCCGGACGTCATACCGCGCGATCTGCAGGGCTTCCTGAAGCATTTTCGCGATGGAGTCCTCGTCTTCCGCGACCAAGACCCGCGTGCGGGCCGGTGAAACGACGTCTACGATGGGAGTGCTCCCTCCGGGTGTCATCCCCGTTTACAACCGCAAGGATGACGGCTTATCTCCGAATATGGTCGCTGTCTTTAAATTTATAGCCCACACCCCGGAACGTCTCGATCAAGGCGGCGCTCTTGAGCCCCATCTTCTTGCGCAGCCGGCGGATATGCACGTCCACGGTCCGCGTGGAGACGTCCACCGCGTAGCCCCAGATGCGCTCCAGAAGAAATTCGCGGGTGAGAATGCGGCCCGCGTTTTTCATCAAGGCATACAGCAGGTCGAATTCCTTGGCCGTCAAGATCAGCGGTCTTTTCTCGACGTCGACGGAATAGGTGGTCAGATTGAGCGTCACGCCGCCCTTGGTGATCGCGTCTTCGGGCGCGCCGCCCTGGCGCCGCCGGAGCACCGCTTTGATCCGCGCGATCAGCTCTTCGATCTCAAACGGCTTGGTGATGTAATCGTCCGCGCCGACATCGAGCGCGGACACCTTCCGGTTGAGTTCCGCGTACGCGGTCACCATGATGATCGGGATATGCGCGCAGTCCTTGTTGTGCTTGATGTACTTGCAGACTTCAAAACCGTTTAAATCGGGCAGGTTCCAGTCCAGGAGGATCAAATCGGGTTTCCGTTTGACGATCACTTCCAGCCCTTCCCGTCCGGTTTCGGCCGTATCAATCAAAAAGATGCTCTCGGGGAGCGCGTCCTTCAGCAGTTTCCGCAGCGCGGGATCGTCTTCGATGAGAAGAATACGGGTTTTCATAACGGCTCCTTCTGCCCCGTCATCCCCCTCTGACGACATGCGGGAATGACGCTGTTTTTTAACTGGGCTAAGTCTAGCCTCGACTGGTTGAATTGTCAATGCTTTTCGGGCTTTTGTTACAGTCTGACAAAAGCGCCGCTGTCAGGCTCTTGGGTGGGCTTGCTGGTAGACTTTCTTGAGGTGTTCGGGGGTCACGTGGGTGTAGATTTGGGTGGTGACGATGCTTCGGTGGCCCAGCATTTCCTGGACGCTGCGGAGGTCGCAGCCCCTGTCCAGGAGATGGGTGGCGAACGAATGCCGGAACGAATGCGGGCTTATTTTTTGATGCAAAGCCGCCCGTTGAACCCACTTCTGAACGATGAACCGGGCCCCCCGGTCGGAAATCCGCATCCCGCGCGGGTTCAGGAACAGGGGTCCTGAATGAACAGGCCGGTCCGCCGGACGGCCGGACGGACCGCTCGCCCTGTCGTGCGGCGAGCGGCTTTCGATGTAGGCGCGCGCGGTCTTCTGGGCTGTTTGGCCCAGCGGGACCAGCCGTTCACGTCCGCCCTTGCCGAAAACGCGGACCATCCCGCCCCAAAAATCGATGTCCTCCACATTGAGCTGGCAGAGCTCTTCGATTCGCAGACCGGATGAATAGAGCAGTTCCAGCAGCGCGCCGTCCCGCAGTGATTGTTTTTTGGAAGAACGCCTCGGGAGCTCCAGCAGGCGCTGCATGTCGCCTTCCGACAGGTAGCGCGGCAGGCGCTTTTCACCTTTGGGCATGGGCAGTCCGACAAACGGGGATTGAGCCAATACCTCTGAACGCAGCAGAAATTTGAAAAAAGCGCGAAGCACCGCCACCGCCCGCAGGAGCGTGGCCCGGCGCTGTCCTTTCTGATGCAGTTCGGACAAATAATCCCTGACGATCAAACGGTACTGGGCGCCCGCCTGCCGGCCGGCAGGCTCGAGGGCGATGCGCGGGTAGCGGCGCTGGAGAAAACGCAGGAAATTGTCCAGGTCATGCTTGTAGGCGCGCAAGGTATGCCGGGAGGCGTTCCGTTCCGCGCGCAGATAGAGGAGAAAGCGTTGACCCCAATGAGCCATGTCCATGAAGGATATTGTAGCCTCACCTGGTCCCCCTCGCAAGCTCGGGGGTCCGGGGGCGAAAAGCAGGTGATCCGAATTTTCCCTCGCCCGCCGGAAGGCGGGAGAGGGCAAGGCCGACCGGAGGGAGAGCCGCGGGTGAGGGCTCGGTCTTGCCCCCGCCCCGCATGAAATAGGAAGCCCCCGCGAGGGGCGACTGAATTGAAAATGTGCCCTCACCCCCACCCTCTCCCACCTTCGGCGGGCGAGGGGGAACGGCGGGACGCCTGCCTTTCACCCCCACACCCCAAGCTCGGTGGACCGGGTGAAGCTTAGGCGGCGGCAGCCGGGATTTTTTTGAGGTTGCGGCAGCGGGGGAAACCGGAGCAGGCCAGGAAGGGACCGCGCTTGCCCACGCGCAGCAGCATGGGCTTGGCGCATTTTTCGCATTTTTTATCCGTCATCTGGGGAGGAGGGCGATGAATGACGTTGCCCGCTTTGTCGATGGAGAGCGTCGTCCGGCATTCGGGATAGCCCGAGCATGCCAGGAAGGGCCCGCGCCGCCCGATGCGTTTGAGCATCGGCTTCCCGCAGGCTTCGCAGACGCGGTCGGTCACTTCAGGGAGGATCTTTTTCCCTTCGGAGTTCAAAGAGATCTTGTTTTTGCAGGCCGGGTACGCCTTGCAGGAGAGATACCGCCCGAAACGGCTCTCCCGGATCAGCATCGGCGACTTGCATTTCTCGCACAGCTCGCCGGATTCCTTGGGCTCATACGGCTTGGTCGTGATCGCGGTCTGGGCCACGGCCATGTCCTTCATAAAAGGAACGTAGAACGACCGGATCACCCCCGGCCAGGGCGTGGTCCCTTGGGCGATCTCATCGAGGCGGTCCTCCACGTTCGCGGTAAAATGCAGGTCTACGATCGCCGCGAAGTGCTTCTTTAACAGGTCCGTCACGATGATGCCGAGTTCCGACGGGAACAGCCGCCGGCTTTCGTCGCGGACATAGCCGCGCCCGATGATCGTCTGCAAAATGGGGGCGTAGGTGGACGGGCGCCCGATGCCGTGGCGTTCCAGCATCTTGATCAGGCTGGCCTCGTTGTATCGCGGCGGCGGGTCGGTCTTGTGGCTTTCCGGGATCACCTGCAGGAGAGCGACCGCGTCTTTTTCTTTCAGCAAGGGGAGCTTCTGGCCTTCTGCTTTATCGGCGTCATCGTCCGCGTACACTTTCAAAAAGCCGGCGGATTGGACGGTCCGGCCGTTGGCATGAAACAGGCACGTTTTCCACCTCTTATCGTCATTCCCCGCGGTCGTTAGCGGGGAATCCAGTCCTGGCCCTGGACCCCGGCTTACGGATTGCCGGGGTGACGGCGTAGAAGTGATGTCCACGCCCACCGTATCAAACACCGCGTCGGCCATCTGGCTGGCCACAAAACGCCGCCAGATCAAATCATAAAGCCTCGCCTGCTCGGGCGTCAAGAATGACCGGATCGATTCCGGCGTGCGCGCAACGGACGTCGGCCGGATCGCTTCGTGCGCTTCCTGGGCGCCTTTGGATTTTGATTTATACATCCGCGTCGTTTTGGGAAGGAATTCGGCGCCATAGGTTTTGGAGATGAAGCGTTTGGCCTCGGCTTGCGCGGAGGCGGCCACGTTCAAGGAATCGGTGCGCATGTAGGTGATCAAGCCGACGGAGCCGTCCGGGCCTAGCTCGACGCCTTCATAGAGCTGCTGGGCAACCACCATGGTTTTGATCGCCGAAAACCCCAGGCGGCGGACCGCATCCTGCTGAAGGGCGGCCGTCATAAAGGGCGGCGGCGGCGATCGGTGGGCCTCCTTGCGAACGACCTTGACCACTTGATAGGCGCCTTTTTTGAGCTCGCCTGCCAGGAGTTCCGCCGCATCCTGTTCACGAAGGGAGGTCGTCGTGATCCGGTACTCATCCGCAAACAAATTCAAAACCTGGGCCAGCTCGATCTTTTTACCGTCGATCTCGACCAACCGGGCCTGGAACGGGGCGTCGCTCCCCTTCTGAAGTTCGGCCTTGATCGTCCAGAACCCCTCGGCCTTAAACACCTTGATCTCCTCTTCACGCTCCACCAGAAGCCTCAGCGCTACGGATTGGACCCGTCCCGCGGAGAGGCCCTTTCGGACCTTGGACCATAAAAGCGGCGACAGTTTGTACCCCACCAGGCGGTCGAGTATGCGGCGCGCCTGCTGGGAGTGCACCAGCGCCATGTTGACTTTGCGGGGATGCTGCAAAGAATCCCGGATCGCTTCCGGCGTGATTTCATGGAAGGTGATGCGCGCCATCTGACTCGCGGGCAGCTTCAGCGCTTCCGCTACGTGCCAGGCGATCGCTTCCCCTTCGCGGTCATAGTCCGTCGCCAGATAGACTTTCCTGGCGTCGCGTACGGCTTCTTTGAGAGAGGGCAGGACTTTTTTGGCCTTGGGGAGGATCACATACTGCGGTTCAAAATCATTGTTTTCATCCACGCCCAGCGTGCGCGACGGCAGATCGCGAATATGCCCCAAGGTGGCGACGATGACGTAGCCGTTCCCCAGGAATTTCGCGATCGTCTTCTGCTTGGTCGGCGACTCGACGATGATGATCGATCGGCCGGTCGGTTCTTTTTTGGCTGATTTAGCGTCTGGCATAGCGTTGTCCCGGAAGGGCCCGGATCCGTCCTTTCAATTCGAGCGATAACAGGCTGTTCGCCACCTGATCAAATCGTTGGGCGGTTTTCTGCGAAATCTCGTCCGCCGACATGGGGACCCCCGCCACCAATTGCAGGATGTTATTTTCTAAAGCGCTAAGTGTATCAAAAACAGCTGACTTCGCAACTTCGTCTCCGCCAGACGTCTGGCGGACCAGTGACTTTGAAGACACTGGGCCCCCGCTTACGACCGCGGGGGTGACGGCTTGTATGCCCAGATCGTCCAGGATGTCCGCCGCCCGCGCCACACATTTGGCGCCCTCTTGTATCAAACGATGGCAGCCGGCGCTCATCGGTTCGAATATACTGCCCGGCACGGCGTAGACATCCCGGCCCTGCTCCGCCGCACAGCGCGCCGTGATCGACGCTCCGGAACGAGCGCCGGCCTCGATCACGACCACGCCCCGCGCCAGCCCCGAAATGATCCGGTTGCGCTGGGGAAAGTGGCGGGCATCAGGCGGCGCCTCATAAGGGAACTCCGAAACCAGGGTGCCGTATTCCGCGATGCGTTCCTGCAAGGCCGCATTCTGCGGCGGATACACCTGACCGAGACCGCAGCCTAATACCGCCATCGTGTGACCTCCCGCCCGCAGCGTCGCTTCATGAACGCAGGTATCAATACCCTTGGCCAGCCCGCTAATCGTGGCAACTCCCTGAACAGTCAAATCGGTTGTCAGACGCTCCGCCACGGTCCTTCCATACGCGGAAGGGCGCCGGGTGCCTACCAGGCCCACACACCCTTCCGGGGGCGGAGGCCACCTTCCTTTATAGTAAAGAACAGGGGGCCGGCCGACGACTTCGCGCAGCCGGGCGGGGTACTCCTCGTCCAATTCTGTCGCCAGGCGGCAGACCCCTTTGGACAACCGCTCGCGTTCCGCTTCCAGCCAGCGGTGATGCTCCGGAGCCCGGAAGGCCCGATGCCAGCGCTCCGCCACGTCGCGGGTGACGTCCGCCGCCTGCAAGCCCGCCACAGACAGCTCCAGAATTCCCAGGCCCGATTGCGCCGCGTACAGCAAGCGGTGAAAGCGCGCGGCGCTTAATTCCGGAATTCGATTGAGAAAGATCCAAGCGTCACGTTCGTTTTCCAGCAAAAGCCCTCTATTCATAATCGATTAACAATTCGTTGTCAAGGTTTCGTTGCACTCGCCGTCATTCCCGCGTAGGCGGGAATCCAGTTCTTGCTCAGTCTCTGGATCCCCGCCCTCCACACGACTGGGCGGGCTTTCGCGGGGATGACACCTTAGTAAGCTGCCGGTTTCTTGTCTAATGCCCGATATTGAATTGCCTCGGCAATGTGACTGGCCTGAATGTTTTCCGCGCCTTCCATGTCGGCGATGGTTCGCGCGACCTTCCGGATCCGGTCAAACGCGCGGGCAGAAAGGCCCAGGCGTTCAACCGCCGATTTCAACAGGTTTTTGCCTTCTTCGGTCAATCCGCAGTATCGCTTCAACTCCCGGCCGCGCAAGGACGCGTTGGTCCGGCGCCCGGCGCCGTTGTCTTGGTAGCGGTCGGCTTGAAGCGCGCGCGCGCGTTCAACCCGGGCGCGCACAAATTCCGAAGGTTCCGGCGATGTCTCTTCAGCGAACAATTCCTCCACCTTAAGCGCCGGAATTTCCACCTGCAGGTCGATCCGGTCCAGGAAGGGACCCGACACCTTGGCGAGATACTTTTGGACGCGGTGGGAGGGACACACGCACTCCCGTTTGGGATGACCTCGGTATCCGCACGGGCACGGGTTCATGGCCGCAACCAACAGGCACTCGGAGGGATACGTGGCGCGTCCGCGCACCCGGCGGATATGGACCTGACCTTCCTCCAGAGGCTGGCGCAGGGCTTCCAGGGCGTCCCGCTTGAATTCAGGCAGTTCATCAAGGAACAGCACCCCGCGATGGGCCAGCGAGATTTCACCCGGCGTGGGGTGGTCGCCGCCGCCGATCAACGCCGCGGAGGACACCGTATGATGCGGAGATCGAAAGGGACGGGAGTCCAGCAGTCCGGAACTTCGCAGGGAACCGCTCAAAGAGTGAACCTGGCTGGCGTCCAGCGCTTCTTCGAGGCTCCAGGCGGGCATCACGGTGGGCAAGGCCTGCGCGAGCAGGGACTTGCCGCTGCCGGGACACCCCATCATCAGAATGTTGTGGCCGCCCGCCGCCGCGATTTCCAGCGCCCGCTTCCCCGCGGCTTGCCCCTTGATCTCGGCCAGATCGGTTCCCTCGGGCCGTTCCACGGGTTTCCACGGACGAGACACTACATCCGGGGACTCAAGTTCTCCGGTCAGCCATCGGGCGACCTCCTTCAAATGCGTAAAGGGCCGCACCTTGATCTTCCTTAAAAATGACACGTCCTCGGCGTTGGCGGTCGGCAGCACCATTTCCTTTAAACCTTTTTGCGATAGACTCCGCGCCAGCGGCAGGGCGCCGCGTATTCGCCGTATCGTCCCGTCCAGCGCCAGCTCCCCCAGCCAGATACAGCGGGGCCAGCGGGTGATCGTGATGGCCTCGCTGGCCCTCAAGATACCGATCGCGATTGCCAGGTCAAAAAAGGCCCCTTCCTTCTTTAGATCGGCCGGGGCCAGGTTGACGGTGACCCGGCGGGAGGGAAACTCAAACCCCGAGTTGCGGATCGCCGCCACCACGCGGTCCTTGGCCTCCCTGACGTAGGCATCCGGAAGTCCCACGATGGAGAAGTACGGCAATCCTTTGGCCAGGTTCACCTCCACATGAACCTGAGCCGCTTCCATCCCCACCAAACAGGCGCTTTCCACGTGAGCGAGCATAGGCCCTCCTTTCCAGTTAGACCCGGATCGGAGGCGGGATATTCATCCTGAAAAACCGGGGAACGAGGCCGGAAATCAAAACAGCCCGGCGGAGCGTGCTGTTTTGATTTCGACCAATCGAAAATAATTTATGAAACGTGCAGGCGCTGAAGCTGGAGCAGGGCCTTCTGGAAGCGAAGGCGATGGGGATACTGAGCGTTCCCTGGGGGACGTAATGAACTTGCCGAACTTTTAGGACGATCGGGCAATAAGTTCGCTAAGTTCATTACGTCCCCCTTAGACACGCGGTGGGGTCAATAGGTGTAGGGACCTGACGCTTCAAAGGCGCCCGCGAACCATTCGAGAAAGCCGCCTTCAAGAGTGACGAGATCGAAGCGCATCGCTTCATCTTTAAGACGGTGCTTCTTCATGTAGCTCAACGCCGCCCCAATGATTTTCTTCTGCTTGGCGGGGGTCAGCGCCTCCGCCGCCGATGGAGCGGACGTTCGCGTGCGGGTTTTGACTTCCACAAAGACCCAGGTGTCCCGGTCCCGGCAGACCAAATCGATCTCGCCCCAGCGGGTTTGATAATGACGCTGAACCACCTTGAGCCCCTTTTGTTCGAGATACCGCGCCGCGGCATCTTCTCCTTCGGCGCCCCGCTCGAGCGCGCTGCGCTTCAGACCTAGCATAAAACGGACACCACGGGGTGAAAGCTGCGGCGATGGATGGCGCACGGCCCGTTACGGCGAAGGGCTTCGAGATGGTCCGGCGTCCCGTACCCCTTGTGTTTTTTGAACCCGTAGGCGGGGTAATCCCGGTCGACCGCCATCATCATGCAGTCGCGCGTCACTTTGGCCACGATCGAGGCGGCCGCGATGCAGGCGCTCTTGGCATCGCCGTCGATCACGCCGGTCTGAGGGTAAGGGCTGGCAGGCATCGGGTACCCATCCACAAGAATATGTTCAGGAGGGACGATCAGGCGCGCCAGAGCCAGGCGCATCGCCAGGTAGGTGGCCTGCAGGATGTTGATGCGGTCAATGTCGTCGTGCGGGACAACGCCGACGCCGATGGCCACCGCGTTTCGCTGGATCGCGCGATAGGCTCCAAAACGCTGCGCGGGGCTGAGAAGCTTGCTGTCGGCCAGGAAGGGAATACGGCAGGGAAGCAGAATAACGGCCGCGGCCACCCCAGGACCCGCCAGCGGGCCGCGTCCGGCTTCATCAACACCCGCGACAAACGCGAAGCGCTGAATATAGGGACGATCAAATTTGAAAAGGGAGGAAGAACGCTTTCGTCGCGCTCTTCGTTTCATGTCAGGGGAGTGGTTGCACGTCAGGTGCGCGCGGGAGCGGCGCTCAACGGGGGTTCCTTGGCGACCGGAGCGGCCGGGCCTTCGGCGCCGGCGTCGCGGTGGTCCAGCTTCTCATCCAGGCGCGCCGCTTTGCCGCTGCGGTTTCGCAGGAAGTAAAGCCGGCTCCGCCGGACGTGGCCGGACCGCATCACTTCAATTTTCTCGATTCGCGGGGAATGCAGCAGCAGGGTCCGCTCCACGCCGATGCCGTAGGAAATTTTCCGAACGGTGAAGGTCCGGGACAAGCCGTGGCCCCGCGACCGAATCACGGTGCCTTCAAACGCCTGCAGGCGCTCGGACTCCCCTTCGATAATTTTAAGCGTGAGGCGCACCTGGTCGCCCACCCGAAAACTCGGGACGGATTTTCGATAATGCGCCCGCTCGATGTCATCAATGGATATTTTCATATGACCAGGTCGGGCCTTTTCTTGAGCGTCACACATTCGGCCTGCTGCGAACGCCAGGCGCGCACCCGCTCATGATCTCCGGATAAAAGCACCGCGGGAACGCGTTTGCCGCGCCACAGGGCCGGCCGCGTATAGTGCGGATGGTCCAGCCGATTCGTCTGGAAAGAGTCGTTGCGGATGGATTCAACGTCCTTGACGACGCCGGGCACCAGGCGCAGGACAACGTCCGCCAGGACCATCGCCGGCAGTTCCCCGCCCGTCAGCACATAATCTCCGATCGACACCTCGGCGTCCACCCACTTCATCACGCGCTCATCCATGCCTTCGTAATGCCCGCAAATGAAAACCAGCCACGGCCGTTCCGACAACGTCTGGGCGTCCGCCTGGGTCAGCGCGCGCCCCTGAGGAGAGAGGTGCACGACATACGGCTTGTCTCCTACCTGCCGGGTCGCCCCGGCGACCCGGCTGCCTCGGATGTGCTTCAAGGCGCGATAGACAGGCTCCGGCTGGATGACCATCCCGGCCCCGCCGCCGAACGGCCGGTCGTCCACCGCGCGGTGCTTTGCATCGGCCGAAAAATCTCTCAAGTTATGGAGGCGCAGATCGATCAGACCTCTCTGGCGAGCTTTTCCAAGCAGGCTCTGCGTCAGGGGTCCCTCGAACATCCCGGGGAAAATCGTGATGATGTCCAGCCTATTCACGCTGCGTGTTTTCATAAATCTCTCGAAGTCCCTGCGGCAGAACGACCTCGACCCGTTTCTGCGGAATGTCGATGCGCGTCACGACGCTCTTCAGAGCGGGAATCAGCATTTCCCGCAACCCCTGCTGAACCACGAAAATATCGTTTCCGCCGGACGGCATCACATCGACCAGGATCCCCAAACATTCCCCCCGATCGGTGACCACCTGGCAGCCGGCCAGATCCTTTACTTTGTAGGTTTCCAGATGCCGGATTCCACCAGTAAATTCTTAACCGTATCGCTGGGAAGGGCCCCTTGGGAACGCCAATAGGTCAGGCGGGCCTCATCCAGCTTCAATTTTTCCTTCTCCAAGCGGGGATTGTAATAGCCGATAACCTCGATGGGGCGGCCGTCGCGCTTCGCGCGCCGGTCCACCGCGACCAACCGGTAGTAAGCTTGTCCCGGCTTGCCTTCCCGCTGAAACCGTATTCGAACCATGCTGCTCTCCTCCACTGCTTCTCGTCGGACCCGCCATCGACTCCGTGGCGGGCTTTTCAGAAAAAAGCTCGGTCGGTCGCCGCGGCGACCGACCGATTCACCTCAATTTAAGGGGGTATTCTACCTGTGCGTCGACGGGTAAGTCAACCGATCGCTGCAGTTTCTTGAAGGCTTCCGCCGCGTCCGGCGCTCCGTACACCGCGCTGCCGGCGACCAGGGAGGTGGCTCCCGCTTCCGCGGCAAGCGGCGCCGTCTTCAAATTGATCCCGCCGTCCACCTGAATCTCGCAGGGGTGCCCCTGGAGGCGGATGCGGCGCTTGAGCGCCTGCACTTTGCTGAGCATCCTGGGCATAAAGGCCTGGCCGCCAAATCCAGGCTCCACGGTCATCACCAAGGCCAAGTCGATCTCCGGCAGGAGCGAAAAGAGCACCCGTTCGGACGTCTTCGGGCGGATCGCCACTCCGGCCTTCAGGCCCAAATTCTTGATATGCCGGACGACCTGGCGCGGCCGGGGGCAGGCTTCCCAGTGTACGGTGAGGAGATCCGCGCCGGCCTTGGCGAATGCGTCCAGGTATTTCCAGGGCTTTTCGATCATCAAGTGGACATCGAGAAAAATGGAGGTTTGCTTGCGAAGGGCGGCGACCACGATGGGCCCCACGGTGATATTCGGGACAAAATGGCCGTCCATCACGTCAATTTGAACGGATTTGGCGCCGGCGCGCTGGACGGTGCGCACGTCATGGACCAGATTCCCGAAGTCAGCCGAAAGGACCGATGGGACAATGTGCGGGCGGTGACGGGTCACTGAAGATCTTGCTCCTCGACCTGAATGCCGTTCACAAGGATGCGCGCCCTCGCCCGCCCCTTCACGCTTACGGGAACATCGATGCGGCTGCCAGGCGCCTGCGCCTTGCGATACACTTCCCTCTCGCCCGTTTCATCCACCACCAAGATCCGAACGTCCCGGTCGCTGGCTCCCTGCGGGACCTCATAGCGCACGCGCGGTCCGGACGCCACAGCGGTGTTGGCCACGACCGTCAAGGCGTCGCCGAGCCGCAGCGGGGAATCGACGACCGGGGCCTGCATCAAAATTTCCCCCACCCGCTTGGTGATGTCCGCCTCTTCGCGTACCGCGATGGGAATCTGGTTCCGTATTCCCCAACTCTTCGCTTCGGCAACCGTTTTCCCGGCAAAATCAGGGGCCAGCAGGACATCCGATCCCGGCGGCCCTTCCGACAGGATGATGCTGACCAGCGCATTCTTGCCCACCACCGCGCCGCCCGGAGGATCCGTTGACATGACCTGGTCCTTCTCAAACCGCAAGGACGGGCGGGCGTCCATCTCACCGACGCCGAGGCCCGCGTTCTGCAGCGCCGTCTGGGCGTTGCGGAACGGCTGGCCGGTCAGATCGGGCACAAAGAGCGTTTCTCCGCCCTGGCTGAGCGCGATTTTAATCACATGGCCCTCGCGCACCCTCATCCCGGCGGACGGGTTCTGGCGAAGAATGGTTCCCGCGGGAAAACGCTTATCGAACTGTTCGCCCTCTTTGAGAAGTCCCAGCCGCGCTGGCGACAAAAGATTCAGCGCGTCCGAGACCGATTTACCGTTTAAATCCGGGACCCTGACCACCGTGCGGCTGTGAATGACGGCCCCGACGGCCCACCGGAACGATACGTACGCCAGCAACAGAACAAGGACCGGAAGCAGCACGGGAAGCCAGCGCGCGGGTTTCGGGGGCGGCGGCGTCGCGAGCGATCCCAGATCAGGACGTGTATACGTAGGCATCATGCGGCCGCTCCCATTCGCCATTTCCTCTTCGATGGGACCTGAGGCGTATTACTCATCGCCTCAGGTCCTAATTGCCCGCAGGCAGATTCGATATCCAGCCCTTTGGGCTTGCGCACGAACACCGGCACGCCGCGTTGGCGCAGCCAGGATTGAAAGCGCGCCACGGATTCAGGCGAGGGGCGCTCGTAGGGCATGCTCCCGACGGGGTTATAGGGAATGAGATTCACGTGATTGATAAATCCTTTGACAAGGTAGGCCAACCGGATGGCATCCGCCAGATGATCGTTCACCCCTTTGAGCAGAATGTACTCGAAGGTGACCGGCGACTTGGTTTTTTGAAAATAGTACTTCGCGGACTTGATCAGCTCGCGCACCCCGAAGCGCCCGGACACAGGCATGATTTTCAAGCGTACCTCATCGCGCACGGCGTGCAGCGAGATCGCGAGTTTCACCCGGACGCCGTCGTCCGCCAATTTCCGAATCTGGGGGACCAATCCCGACGTGGACAGCGTCACGCGGGAGGGGCTCATGCCCAACCCCTGCGCCGAGGTGATCCAGCGGATCGACTGAAGCACTTGCGTATAGTTGGCCAGCGGTTCTCCCATCCCCATGAACAGCAGATTGGTGACCGGGCGCGCTTGATCCTTCTGAATGAGCAGGATCTGGTCAAGCATCTCAGCCGCGCTCAACTGCCGCTGAAACGGGACCAGGCCGGACGCGCAGAAACCGCAGCGGTACGCGCATCCCACTTGCGTGGAGAGGCAAAGCGAGAGCCGGTCCCCGTCGGGCAGATACACCGCCGATATGTCCTTCCCGTCATGTCCATGGAAATGGTAGCGGATCGTTCCATCCAGGGCGGAGACGTCTTTGCGGCTCAGGTGAAGGGGATGCAGTGAATATCGGGAGGCCAGTTTTTCGCGGAAGGCCAGAGGAATATTGGTCATCGCCGCAAAGTCATCGGCCCCCTTCTTAAAATACCAATCGTACACCTGCTTCGCATGAAAGACAGGGACGTCCTGATCGCGCGTAAACTCCAGGAAGTCATCCACGGGGACGTCTAAAAATGTTTTACGGGTATTTTTCATCAGCTGGCGAAATAACGCACGGTTTGAATAACGGAACTGAGTATCCAGTACAGGCAGATGTAGCTGAGCAGGCTTCCCGAGGCCAGCAGCAGGTAACTCCAGGTTTTGCGAAGCCGCAGACCGTACGCCAGAAAAACCGCCGACCACATGCCGCCGCCAAACGTGGG
>MGUR01000053.1:25393-33537 GCA_001800075.1 Elusimicrobia bacterium RIFCSPLOWO2_01_FULL_59_12 | reverse complement strand
CCGACCGGCTTCCTGTCCCGAACCAGGATCGGAGCCGCGCCGGAAAATAATTGACGAGGGTGGAACCGCTTTCGTACACCCAGTAATAAAAGGGTATCTGAACGACATCGACGGCATACAGGGTGGGAAGCAGCATGGTGGGCGGGATTTTCAGGACCAGGCCTGCGAGCAGCGAGAAAAGGCGGTTGCCGAGCACAGACACCCCGACGACGACCGCCAGCGCCAGTTCAAGGGACATCCCTTAGTAAACAACGCGCGGCGCATTGAGGGTGGCGCGGTTCAAGTCCATCGCCTCCAAACGTTTAATACGCTCGGAGGTAGGCGGATGGGTTGAAAAAAGGCTGAAAAGACCCTCTCCTCGCAGCGGATTCATGATGAACAAATGCGCGGTGGCCGGGTTGGTGGACAGCGGAACGCGCGCCCGGTTCGTTTCAACCGCTATCTTTTGGAGTGCGCTGGCGAGCGCCAAAGGCTTGCCGGTCAGGGCCGCGCCGCTGCGGTCCGCTTCGTATTCCCGGCTGCGGGAGATCGCCATCTGGATCAAGGCCGCGGCCAGCGGCGCGAGAATCGCCACGGCGAGAAGTTCCAAACCGCCCCGGTTTTCCCGGTCCCGTCCGCCGTAGCCTCCAAACATCATGCCCCATCGCGCCATATTCGCGAGCATCATGATGGCGCCGGCGACCGTCGCCGCGATGGTGGAAATGAGGATGTCCCGGTTAAAAACATGCGAAAGCTCATGCCCCAACACGCCTTCCAATTCTTTCGCGTCCAAGCGTTCCAGGATGCCCGTGGTCGCCGCGATGGCCGCGTGTTTCGGGTTCCGGCCGGTGGCGAATGCGTTTGGGGCAGGAGATTGAATGAGGTAGATGCGCGGCATGGGAATGTTGGCTTTCCGGGCCAGGTCTTCAACGATCTCGTAGAGCTCGGGAGCCTGCTCGCGCGAAGCTTCTTTGGCTCCGAACATCATCAAAACGATCTTGTCCGAAAACCAATAAGAGACGAAATTCATCACGCAGGCAAAGCCAAAGGCGTAGACCATCCCTGCCTGGCCGCCGATCTGCCGGCCGATGAAAACAAACAAGGCCATCAATCCGGTCAAAAGCAAAAATGTCTTCAATGAGTTCACCTTCGCCCTCCAATTTTTCATAGTCGCGATGGCCCTCGGTAAAGCGGTTCGCCATTCAGGCGAACCGTACCGAAGGTAAAATTACCCTATTTTATCGCCTATTTTCATTCTCGCCCCCTGCCAAAAATCCCACGCGGACATGGGGCGCTTTCCCTCGGGTTGGACCTGTAGGATGTGGAGGAATTCCCGGCCACATTTTACAATGAACCCGCTATCATGTTCAAGGTGAACAACCGCCCCGGGACCCTCAGCATCCTTGGGATCGATTAAAACGGGAACGACTTTGGCTTTTAAGACCTTCAGCCGCAGACTTTTGCCACCGGCCGTCACAAAAGTGAACGCCCCCGGCCAGGGGTAAGTTCCCCGGATGAGGTTCGAAACAACTGCGGCGGACCGTGTCCAATCGATGCGGCCGTCGTCCTTAGTTAAAGAGGGGGCCTTACTGGCGGCGCCCGCTTGAGGGTGACGTGCCGCCTGTCCCTTTGACAGCCTATCGAGAGCCTCTTTCAGTGCGTTCACTCCCAAAGGGATCAGCTTCTGCCGGAGTGATTCGGCGTCATCCTCCTCCGCAATGGTCATGTTCTTTTGAAGGAAAACGGGACCCGTATCCATCCCCTCATCCAGCCAAAACAGCGTGACGCCCGTTTGCTTTTCCCCGTTCATGAGCGCGCGCTGGATCGGGGCCGCGCCGCGATAGGCGGGCAGAAGCGAAAAATGCACATTGATGAAGCCGTGCGCGGCGATGCTCAGGACATCCGCGGGCAGGATTTTTCCATAAGCCACAACCACCGCCAGGTCAGGCGCGATGGATCTCAGTAAAGTCAGGAATTGAGGATCTGTGAGAGAATCCGGCTGCAGAACGGGCAGAGGAAACTTAAGGGCCGCTTGTTTGACCGGCGTGGGCTGTGTCTCATAGCCGCGCCCGGCCGGTTCGTCGGGCGTGGTGACAACGCCCTTGAGTTCTGTTTGTTGGGCCAGGAACTCCAGGTAGGGAACGGCCAAAGCAGGTGTTCCGAAAAAGACAGTCCGCATGGGACTGATTCTAGAATAGTTTTGACTTTTTACGGCGGGCGATTTCGCGTTTGATTCGAAGACGCTGAAGCAAAGAAAGGTGGTCAATATAAAACACCCCATTCAAATGGTCGATCTCATGCTGAAGGCAGCGGGCCAGAAGGCCTTCCCCTTCAATCACCACGGGCAGGCCGTTTTGATCGATCGCACGGACCCGGACGCGGGCGGAACGCTTGATCCGCGCGGCGAAACCGGGGATCGAGAGACAGCCTTCTTCCTCAATGATCTTGCCCGAGCGAGACTCAATGACCGGATTGATGATCGCCATCGGCCGGCGCTTTCCTTCGGAGTGAACATCGATGACGGCAAATCGCCCCGTCAGCCCCACTTGATTGGCCGCCAATCCAACGCCGGGAGCCGCGTACATCGTCTGGAACATGTCCTCCAGGATCTGACGCAGGGCCTCGTCAAACGCCGTGACCGGGACGGTCTTCTTTCGCAAAACAGGTTCGCCCATTTTGACGATTGGAAGAAGGGACACCGGTTAGTCCTTGGGGGGCGCGGGAGGGTGTTCGCCGTCCGAGGGAGTCGGAAGCAGGATGGCCCCGCGATGGGAAATAATCACCGCGGCGATCAGCATCGCCGCGGAGACCATGATCACCGTGGCGCGCACCCCTGGCGACAGCGGGCGAATCGTAAAGGGAACGATCAAAATCGCCACCAGGTTCATGACTTTGATCAGCGGATTCAGCGACGGGCCTGCCGTGTCCTTGTAAGGATCCCCGACGGTATCGCCGATGATGGCCGCCTTGTGCCGGTCGGTGCCTTTGCCGCCGAGAAATCCATCTTCGATCTTTTTCTTCGCATTATCCCAGAGGCCGCCGGTGTTGGCCATGTAGACCGCCAGAAGCTGGCCGGTCAGGATCGCGCCGCAGAGATATCCGCCGCACGCCGCCGCGCCCAATCCAAAAGCCACCAGGACCGGAGTCGCCACCGCGACCATCCCCGGCCCCAGCAGTTCTTTCTGCGCGGCCGCCGTGACGATCTCCACGCAGCGGCCGTACTCCGGGAGTTCCTTGCGCGTCATGATGCCGGGATGCTCGCGGAACTGGCGGCGGACTTCTTCCACCACAAAGTAGGCCGCGCGGCCGACCGCCTTGAGCGAAAACGCCGTGAACAGGAACGGCACGGCGCCCCCGATCAGGACGCCGACAAACACTTTGGGAAGATTGACTTGAATCCCTATTTCGTTGAGTTGCGCCTCATCGATAAAGGATTTAAAGAGCGATACAGCGGCCAGGACCGCCGTGGCAATGGCGAGCCCCTTGGTCAGCGCTTTGGTGGTGTTGCCGATGGCATCCATCCAGGAAAGCGTCCGGCTGGCCCGTTCGTTGGATACGCCGGCCATCTCGAAGATGCCATGCGCGTTATCGGTGATCGGCCCGTAGGTGTCCATGGCGAGAATAAATCCGGTGGTCGTCAGCAGCCCCAGCCCGGCCAGAGCGATCCCATAGGCGGCGAGCGCCGGTTCGCTGGCGAAAACCCACATGGAACTCAAGATGGTCAGGCCGATCAGAACGATCGCCCAGACCGTGGATTCGTTGCCTTCGGCCATGCCGGACAACAACAGCGTCGCGGGGCCGGTTTTAGACGCAATGGCCGTTTCACTGACGGGACGGTTGTTGGGATGGGTGTAATAATTGGTCAGGAACAGGGTCAAAATCGCCAGGACGATCCCGATCCCGCTGGCGACCGTGAACCGCCAATCCACCAGACCGGTGCGCGGGTCGTGCAAATAGAAGTAATTCACCACGGCGACGCCGGCCAGCGCGCTCAGGGAGGAGACCCAGTACCCCCAGATGATCGGCTTCATCGGGTCCTGTTCGCCGGGCTTCAACCGCACGCTGATCGTCCCGAGAATGGAGGCGAACACGCCGACGGCCCGGATCAAAAGAGGGAAGAGGATCAATTTAAGAGCGAAAGACGAGGCGTTCGCCCCGTAATCCGCCTGAAACTGGGGGGTGGCCAGCGTCGCCGCTGCGAGAATAATCGCCGCGACCAGGGTCACTTCATACGATTCGAACACATCCGCCGCCATGCCGGCGCAGTCGCCGACGTTATCCCCCACGTTGTCGGCGATCACCGCGGCGTTCCGGGGGTCATCTTCGGGTATGCCCGCTTCGATTTTGCCCACCAGATCGGCCCCGATGTCGGCCGCCTTGGTGAAAATTCCGCCGCCCACGCGCATGAACAAAGCCGCCAGCGATCCGCCGAATCCGAAACCCACCAGAATGCGCATTGCCTCTTCCCGGAAAATGAGGAAAATCAGGGTCGCCCCCAGCAGGCCGAAGCCCACCGTGAACATCCCGGAGACGGTCCCCGCGTTAAAGGCCACCTTCATCGCTTTGGGAAAACTTTCCATCGCGGCGGCCGCCGTGCGCACATTGGCTTTGACCGCCAGCCACATGCCCACATATCCGGCGCCGTAGGAGGCGAGAACGCCCGCCAGGAACGCCACGGCGACTCCGAGGGCCAACGGGTGCCCGGGCCCTTGATCGGCATAAAGATGGCTGTACATCAAATAAAGACCCACATCCAGGATAAGAACAAACCAGATCATGACTTTGATCTGGCGGCGCAGGTAGGCCATGGCGCCGTCTTCGATGGCCTTGCCGACTTTCTGCATGGCGGGGGTTCCGGGATCGCAGCGCAGGACGCTCCAGACCATTAATAATCCATAACCGAGCGCGACAAGCGCCGACCCCAGGACCGCCCATAAAAGGGTCCATTCATTCCGCGTCAGCGGGGGTAAAACGATATTTGCTTCGCTCATAGACGGGATATTAAAGAGTATTCACGATGCGGAGTCAATCAAGGCGGGGTTATTCGTAATCGATCTTACCCTTGTCTTCAGAACCGATGTCGTAATTGCTGAGAAAAGCGACTTGCTCGTGTTTCTCCGTGGCGATCAGTTTGGCCTTTTTTGTTTTTGGATCCACTTTGTAGTAGTACAAATAATGCTTTTCCTGCTTTCGATCCACTTCATCAATGTAAAACTCATAACCTTTCACGGCGCTTTTCCTGTTTTGCTTATAGATGACGCGCCGCTCGAACTCGCGATGGCGCCCATATTGCGGACCCGAGAATTTTTCCAACGAGTAGAAGGGTTTAACGCCTTCCTCCGGGTTGTTGACGTCGCGGTTGACTTTGACGACCGGAACCGGGGCAACCTGCTTCAGATTATTCAACATCGCCAGGGTTTGCTGTTCTTTGGCGCTTAATTTAGGCGCCGTGGCGCTGGGCGACCACGCTTCGCTGCCCTCGGTCACCCGGCCGCCGCGACGAACCTCCTCGGACATCGGCACCATTTCATCCTCTTGCGTCCTGCGCCGCGCGCGCCGCGCGGGTGAAGATCCGGAACCCTCCAGGGGGACCAGCCCCAATTCCGCATCCGAGAGCGGGGCGGCCGCACCCGATTTCGGGGTCCATTGATCACTGTCCAACCGCGCGGCCGCTTTTTGGGCCTCACGGATATCTTCTGCAACTGTTTCTCTTTGCCTGCGCCTTGACCGTGACGCGGCGCTCTCTGTCTGGTTTTCCTGAACCGCTTGAGTCACGTCCGGGAGGCCGGCTTCATCGTAGGCTGAGGACGCGGAGGGCGCCGGGAGGGATCCCCCCCTTGGCGTTACCGAGGGGCTCATCCGGGAGGACGCCACCTGCACGGGTTCGGGGGACGTTTTGGCGGCGGGCGGCTCCGGCGCCGCAGCGGCCGTTTGAACGGGCTTTTCGGAAGCGGCTGGATCATCCGGTTGAGCGGGTTTGTCCACCACGACGACGTCTTCGTAATAATATTCGTACTGGCTGCCTGGACCGGAGAGGGGCGTGTCCAGCGCGTTCTTCGGGGTTTTGCGCGGGCGCTTGCGACGCACCCTCACCAAGCGTCTCTTGGGCGACATGCGCTCGCTTTCCGCCGCTTCGATGGCCGCAAGCGTGCTTCCCTCAACGATGGACCCCGCCTTATTGGACACCGTCCCCGCCCTGCCCTGAGGAGCGCTCCGTTCGGCCGCACGTTCTTCCTGCCCGGCTTTGACCGCCTGCGCGGTTTGAGCTGCGACCGCCGCTTCCCGCTCCCGCGAACGCACGACGTTCATCGCGTCTGACTGACCGGAAACGGCGCTGGGAGGACTGGCCTGCTGAACCATGGCCAGGGGATTGTTCACGCTCGACGGATCCAGCCGCCCTTTTTGCGCGTTGGGTTGAACGGAATAAATCCTTTGCAGGCTGCCTTCAAAGTCGAAAATGCGGATTTCCGCATACGAGAGATCCGACGCCAGCTCAATGATGGCGGTGCCGCCGGCCCAGGGGCCCGACACATAATGACGCACCGTAAAGGTTCCTCGAAGCCCCCGGCTGATCGTGCCTTCCTTCGGGTCAAGCCCCTCCAGGTCGCGCGCGATCTGAGGCTTTTCGCCGCTTGAATTCTTTTCGAAAAGGGCGCCCATAGAAATGCTTTTCGGGGCGGCGAGCAGGGCGCCGTTAATGAGGAAGGAGCTGCAAGCAACGATGCATGCAATTCGTATCATATTTACGCACTAATGAGCTTAGCTGGCGGATGATGGGAGCGCAAGCCCTTTTGTCATCCCCGCGGACATAAGCGGGGATCCAGCATTGGATTAAAAGCCACTGGATTCCCGTCCTCCAAACTACTGGCGGACGGGCCCGCCGGATGTGTTGAGGGCCCGCTTTCGCGGGAATGACGACATTTCTTTAGCTTGCTTGGCGATCTCCAAATTACGCTGATACCCGGCATTTCCTGGATCGTACAGCAGCGCCAACCGGTAATTGTCCACCGCGCGATCATACCGGCGCTGTTCAAAATCAGCCACCCCAAGATTATTGTAAGCGACGGAAAGAAGGGGATCGATGCTGAGCGCGCGCTGGTAATGCGCGCGGGCCGCTTCCCATTCCCGGCGCTCGGCATATTTCAACCCGAGATTGCAGTGGGCGGCGGCGCGGTAATTCAGGATTTGGCGGGTAAAGAAATCCGGGTGCCGCGGCGTTCGCCAGGAACCTCGCCAGGCGTACAAGGGGTACCGCAGCTCCGCGCGTCGCAGCTCCTCCGGCGTCGGCGGCGAGGCGGCCAGTTCGATGGGATACAGCAGGCCCTCCACCCGGTAGGATATGCCCGGCGGCAGTTTCACCGGAAGATCCACGTAACAGGGCCGGCGTTTGCAGGCGTAATTCCAAAAGGCGCTTTCAAGCTCCTGCGCATTCCGATACGGGACGGGCGGCAGAAGGTCCGGCCAGCGGTCCACCATCTGACGATATCCCCAATAGGTCCGGAAGAAATTCAGCAGCGCCACGTCGTTCCGCCGGTTTTCCAGCAACTGCATCCCCCGCAGCGTAAACGCCACCGGGTCATCCGGGTCGTACAGCACGGCGCGCGGGGGGAGCGTCTTGAGCATGTTGCGGCCCAGGTCATAGGCATAGAAGTGATCCCGGTAGGACCGGAACGACGACCGTGCCTGGACGAGCGATGGGATCAACAGCACGCCCAAAAGAACCCACCGCAGCGCCGGCGCGCGGATCCATCGGGCCGCCGCGCCGATCCCCTGCGCCAGCCACACCGCCCAGATCAGGTTGACCAGAATCAGATACGGCTCCAGAATGGGCGCGGTTGTCCGCTGCTCAACCGGCAGGTTGGAAAGCGCAAAGAAAAAGGGTCCGGCCAGGAACCAGCAACCGAACAGCCGGACCGTAGCGGCGAGGCGGTCGGGCATTTGAAAGGACATGAACAAACCGAAGGTCCCAGCCAAAAGACCGACCCCTCCCCATTGGCCCAGGAACGTCTGAAAAAAATGGGACCCCTGTGCGGCCAAACCGCCCAGGGTCCATGCGAACTGACTCTCCACCGGGTGGAGTTTCAGTCCGCCGTAATTGCTTCGGGTGAGCACGCGCCAGAGATCGGCGAGGGTCGCGGGATTCCCCCAATTCTGGACGGGCCCGT
>MGUR01000053.1:23768-25376 GCA_001800075.1 Elusimicrobia bacterium RIFCSPLOWO2_01_FULL_59_12 | reverse complement strand
CGCTCCGCACCCAAAGAAAAAATACGACCGAAAAACCCGCCAGGAAAAATCCAAGGCGGGCAAACGCTGCGCGACGGAACGTCGCCAGCAGAGGGGCCAGAAAGAGCAGCGTGGGGTGCACCCCAAAACCGCAGCCGAGAAGAAAACTCCCCAGCAGGAGACTGCGCGGGGTGTTCAGCGCGCAACAAGCGATGATCCCGGAGCCGAAGAACGCGGCCATCGTGTACATTTCCGACACGCGCGCCAAGGACAGCAGCGCCGGGCTTAAACCAAGCAGGACGGCGGCCCCCAGCGCCGCTGGAGCGCCCGTCAGCCGTCGCGCCAGAGAATAAAAAACCGCCACGGTGCCCGCGGCAAAGAGAGCGCTGCAAAGCGTGACGCGAAAGGCGGCGGTGGCGAAGGGCAAAAAGACGGTGAACAGTTTGCCCAGCAGGACGTACAGAGGGTATCCGGGAGGATGGGCGATCCCCAAGGTAAAGACGGCGTTGATCATGTCGCCGGAATCCCTATAGGCGGGGATCGTCCCGGGAAGAGTGAAAAGATACAGACCGAAACTTCCCAAAAACAGAAAGATACCCGTCATAAAAGGTCCATGGGATCCACATCGACCGACAGAAACGCTTTGGACAACCGCCGCCCGCGCAAATAGTCCAGACACGGGGCCAGTGAGGCGGCCGTCCCTTTCAAGACGATTTGATAACGGAACTGCCCGCGCACCCGGCTGTGCGGCGCGATGGCGGGCCCCAGAATGTCCACACCGGGACCGACTTTGCCCAGCTGTTCGGCGAGATCCTCCGAAGCGTTTTTCGCCAGCGGCTCCTTGCGCGCGCGCACCAGCACATGCGCCAGGCGGCAAAACGGCGGATAGTTCAAGGCCTCCCGGAATTTAATCTCCGCGTCATAAAACCGGAGATAGTCATGCTCCCGCGCCGCCTGGAGCGCGTAATGGTCGGGGTGGTGGGTCTGCACCAGGACTTTTCCGCCCTGATCTCCCCGCCCGGTCCGTCCCCCAACCTGGGTCAAGAGCTGGAAGGTGCGCTCCGCGGCGCGAAAATCGGGTAAATGCAGCGACACGTCCGCGTCCGCCACGCCCACCAGCGTCACCCCCGGGAAATCGAACCCTTTGGCGATCATCTGCGTGCCGACCAGGACATCGATCTCCCGGGCCGCGAACGCCCGATATACTTTTTCATAGGTCTGCCGGTACTGTCCGACATCGCGGTCCAGCCGCGCGATTTTAACAAAGGGAAAAAGCTGCTTGACCTCTTCCTCGACCCGCTGCGTCCCGATGCCGAAGTGACCCAAACGCATCCCCTTGCAGGAGGGGCATTGCATGGGGACGGGATGACTCCGCAAACAGGAATGGCATTGGAGAACGGAATCCGCCGGCACCGGCAGTTTCTGCTTTTTGCCTTCCAACCGGACCGTCTTCAAGTCTCCCTTGATATGCAGTGCGAGCGTCATGGCGCAGCGTTCGCAGCGCGCGACCCAGCCGCATTTCGAACAACGCAGAAAGGGAGTGAATCCTCTGCGGTTCACAAACAAGATCACCTGCTCCCGCCTCGCCAGCCGCTGCTCGATCGCCAGCTTCAGCGGTTCGGAGAAAAC
>MGUR01000053.1:20278-23758 GCA_001800075.1 Elusimicrobia bacterium RIFCSPLOWO2_01_FULL_59_12 | reverse complement strand
GTTGGGGGTGAGGCCGAACGGCGATCTATTAAAGTCACCGGCGGAAGCCGGCGCATCTCCACGCGGGAGGTCAATTCAACCAGGGTGTAAATGCCTTTTTTGGCGTTCCAATACGATTCCAGGCTGGGCGTCGCGCTGCCCATGATCAAGACGGATCCGGCGCGTTCCGCTCTCCAGAGCGCGACATCGCGCGTGTGATACCGCGGGCGGTCTTCCTGTTTGTATGAGGATTCATGTTCCTCATCCATGATGATGACGCCCGGCCTCGGGAAGGGCGCCAACACGGCCGAGCGCGCGCCCAGGAGCACCCGGACGCTGCCGGCGCGCGCGCGTTGCCAGGTCCTGTACCGCTCCCCGGCGCCCAGATGGCTGTGCCATATTCCCACATGGTCCTCCGAGTAGCGCGCTCTGAGCCGGTCGATAAAAGGGGGTGTGAGGGCGATTTCGGGCAGTAAGTAGATCGCCTGGCGGTCCTGCTTCAAGACATGATCGATGGTCCGCAGATACAGTTCGGTCTTGCCGGAGTCGGTGATGCCGCGGAGAAGAAACGGATGAAACGCTTGGGACTCCGCCGCTTTAATGAATTGATCGAGAGCGTGTTTTTGCTCGGCGCTTAATCGGAGAGATGCAAGTCCTTCCCCCTCTCCCCTTGCGGGAGAGGGCAGGGGGGAGGGGTGCGATATCCGTTTTGGGGCCCTCAGTTGAGGCGGCAATATCGCCGCCAAGGCCTCGCCCATCGAACAGAGATAGGTTTTGGACATCCACCGGGCCAGGTCCAGAAGCGCGGGATCCAACAGCGGTTGGTCGTCAATCCAGGAGTGGATCAGTTTGGTCGGGAACGAGGGTGTTTGATCCTGCGTGCCGACCGCGTACCCCACCAGGGTTTTCTTGCCGAACGGCGCCAGGACCCGCCGGCCAATGTAGGAACCGGCCGGTCCGGCAGGCAGGTCCGGGGACTCGCCATTGAGGGTCCGGTAATGGAACGTGCGGTTTAACGGGAGCGCGAAAGCCACCTCGACATACATGGTTGTCCCAAGATATCAAACCCACCGTCTAACCGCAACAACCGGGGGCTTGTAAATCCATGGGCCTTTCGGGCACGCATATTGGCCCTGACGCTCCATGGTTCGCTTGGCCGAAACCTCATAGAATTTAGCCGTTCCCCCACCGCGCGGTCGGGAATCTGATAATGCCTAAATCGCTCACTCGAATCGTTTCCTTCACAATGGTCGCTTGCATCGTCACGGACCCTGCAACGGCGTCCGTTTGGCCGCTCAAAGATTCCGCCCAAGCGTTGATAGACCATCGCGGCCCCGTCTTTACCCTCCAAGCGTTTTCCCCCCGGGCCGAATGGATGCGCTTTGCGGACCGCATCGGCCATTCCATGCGGCGCGCGGCCGGCGCCCATTCCAGATCTTCGGCCGGGCGCCATGGGGACCCGGGGCTCCAAGACTGGAACGTGGCGCGGACCGATGGAGCAAACTTCAGAGAAAACCGGCAGGGCGTGGCGGGTTTTCCGCCCACCGGGGGCCGCCATCGCCATTCTGACGAATACAATCCCATGAATCAGCCGGCCGGATCTGACGTCAAGCATACCGTGGGCAAGCAACAATCCATTGAATCCAAGGACAACACAATCCCGGCCAGTTACCCTCGAACGCAGGAGACGCTTCAGACATGCCGCCTGGCGGCTCGATTGACCCTCGCGGAAACGGCGCGCGCCGCAGGAATCAGCGTCCGCCGTTTAAACCGGCTGGAACTCGGAAAAACTCCGGGCAGCGCGTTCATGGCGAAGCTTATTCACAACAAAATTATTGCGCTGCAGGGCCCGCGCCTCAAAGAATGGCGGGAAGCCGCCAGACTTTCCGGGATGGATGTTGTCAATGCCCTCGGGCGCAGTCGAAGTTATTTGGAGGGAGTTGAATTAGGAATTTCTCCCACAGATCCGGCCAGTTTAAATCAGGTCCACCAGACGCTTAAGAAGCTTTTAGGAGCCAAGCTCAAAGAGCGCCGTCTCGCTGCTCGGCTGGACCAAGACGTCGTTGCCGCTGAAATCGGAATGGATCCCAGTTTTCTGAGCCTGATCGAACGCGGCAAGTCGGTCCCCGATATCGCCGCCCTGGTCCTTTTGCATCAGACCCTCGATGATCTCCAGGGTCCATGGCTGCGCGAGCGACGGGAGGCCGCCGTATTAAGTCGCGCCAAAGTCGCCAAACAAGCCCTGCTCAGCGAAAGCCACCTTCGCAAATTGGAAGCCGGTAAAGTCAATGCAAGGCCTGACACGGTGAATCTCTTGCAGGCCGCCCTGGACAAACAGCAGGGTCTCACCTTGCAGGAAGAACGTCGCAGGGTCGGTCTAAGCCAAAAACAGCTGGGTGGCGCGGCGGGATACAGTCAAGACACTGTCAATCGCATAGAAAGCGGGAAATATAAAAAGACCGTCAGTCCGGACATCCTGAGGACACTTCATAAGGCAATCCGATCCGTTCGTGTATTCCACTACATCTCGCCGCCGCTCATCGAATCCAAAGCGGCCGCGGTGGGGCCGAACCCCGAACAACTGGCTCTTCAAAAGGAGCGCCATGAACAACAAGGGAAACGGGTTCGGCTGATCCAGTCGTTCCTCCCCAACGTCCGCGATATCCATGCGCGGCGGGTGATTGCACATACGTTGGAAGGCCATGAGCCCCATGAAATTGCTCAAATGCTTCGCCTTGAAAAAGACGCCGTCCTCAAAATGCTCCGTAAGGGAATCGACTCCTTGAAAGAGACCCTCTCGCATAATGCGGCAGCTCTATCGGGGTGGGGCGCCCTCATCATTGCGGCAGGAACGCTGCTCAACCCACAAGAATTCTTCGCTCCCGCGACTCAGTCTCTACCTTCCCTGCCGGCGGTTTCGTTTGGCACGGCGGCGTTGTGGTTTGTTCCCAGAACGTGGATCTTGAAACTCTTCCGATCCAGATTAAAGACTCATTCACCGCCCGCCGGAGGATCGCGATCTGACATCCTTGCCGCAGCGGCATCGGAGCGGGCCATCAAGGATCAAGAAGCCGCCGAAGCCCGTGCGCGGGACGCGGAGGCGCTCCGGCTTGTCCGGGAGGCGGAAGCCGCCGAAGCGCTCGAGCGCCGGCGTCTGGCGAAGGAACGGGAACGCGCGGCCGCGGACGCCTCGCGTCGCCGGCGGGCTTCCGACGATAGGGCGCCTCATCTGGTCCGGTTGGCCGCGTCGGCCGCAAACGGCCTCATCGCGCAACACCGGCTGCCCGAGAACATCCACGGCGCCGCTTTTCGGCTTTTGTCAGACGCGTTATACGATGCGATCCGAGACGGGCGGAGCCAACTTCCTGACGAAACGCTCGATGCGCTGCTCTCGGCGTTGGGGGCCAACACCAAAGACAGGCGGAAAGAATTTAAGAATGCGGTGAAAAGAGCTCTGAGAAATGCGGGCCGAAAGGCGGTCCCGCGTAGCGGGAAAGATGG
>MGUR01000053.1:19418-20256 GCA_001800075.1 Elusimicrobia bacterium RIFCSPLOWO2_01_FULL_59_12 | reverse complement strand
CGGACGGCGGCGAGCTTACGACGGATGTGGCGGCGCAGGGCTACGGGAATGGGGTGGCCGGAGGGCTTCCCGGACACGGCGCATGAAACATGGGTCGCCGTCGTTCACGATCCGTTGATGGGTACGCTCTCGACGCGCGAAGAGGTGGAAAACGCCTCAACATACCGCCGGCTGAGATTACGGACCGCGGCTTAAGCCGGCTTCCGCAAGGCGTCGCGAAGCAGTTTCAGGTCTTCCCAGGCGTCTTTTTTGAGGTTGGGATTGCGCAGGAGCGCGGCGGGGTGATAGGTGGGGAGCACTTGGATCTTTTCCAGCGGGGCCCGTTGTTCGGCGGTCAGTCCTGAAAACGCGCCTTCCTTTACTTTCTTTTCAAACAAATCCGTTTCTTCCAGCTTCACTTTGAAATACGTCATCGGCATGGGGACGAGTTTTCCCCGGATTTTGGAAATACCTTCCTGGGTGCCCAGGAGCGCTTTGGTCGCGGGAGAGCCGAGGGTCAGGATGATCCTGGGCCGGATCACGGCGATCTGCTGTTGAAGGATCGGCGAGCAGGTTTCCGCTTCCAGAGGCGTCGGCGGCCGGTCGTTCCCATGCTCTTCCGGCGTCTGCGGGTTGACCATCGGGTGACACTTCACGATATTGGCGATATACACCGTCTTCCGCGAAAAGCCTATCGCTTCCAGCATCTTGTCGAGGAGCTGACCCGACCGGCCCACAAACGGCTCCCCCTTATGGTCTTCCTGATACCCCGGGCCCTCGCCAATCAATAGGACCTCGGCGTCCGCGTTGCCGACCCCGAAAACAAACTTCAGCCGGGACGTCCCCAGGGTGCAGCGGG
>MGUR01000053.1:11421-19395 GCA_001800075.1 Elusimicrobia bacterium RIFCSPLOWO2_01_FULL_59_12 | reverse complement strand
GGGACTTGGTCTTAGCCTCACCCCCCGCCACTCGCGTGGCGGGACCCTCTCCCGTTGGGAGAGGGGGTGGGGGTGAGGCTCGCGACGGAACCGGTTGAGCAGTTGCGTAAAGCGATTCACCCCACGCCCGTTCCTGCTCCACCCACCGGCGGGCGTCGGCGATGACCTGTTTCAATTCAGGATCGTTCGCCATATCGTCTTCGCCAGTTTCTCTTTCGGCATTTTCGCCAGGGGGACCTGATGTCCCCAGCGGGATAACAGCGTCCCCGAAGCTTCTGATCGTCCCAGGTTGGATTCGCGGTTCGCCACGATCCAGTCCAAGCGCTTGCGCAGCAATTTCTCCCGGGCATTTTCCAGCACGCGATCGGTTTCCAGCGCAAACCCGATCACGCACCGCGGGCGGTTCTTCCCCAGATGGCCGGCCATCGCGATGATGTCCGGATTGCCGTAGAGCTTGAGCGTGACGGAGGGCTGATGTCGCTTGATCTTGCGCTTGAGCGGAATCGCCGGGCGGTAATCCGCCACGGCGGCCGTTCCCACAAAGAAATCCGCCTTTCGAACGTTTTTTTTCACCGCCTCATACATGTCCCAGGCGGAAACCACGGGAATGACGCGCAAACGGGAACTCCCTGCCGGGGGGTGGCCGACCGGTCCAAGAACTAGGGTGACCCTGGCTCCCAGGCGGACCGCTTCCGCCGCCAAAGCCGCGCCCATCCTGCCGGTGGAACCGTTGGTCAGGTAACGAACCGGGTCCCAATACTCGCGCGTGGGACCGGCGGTGATGAGGACATTCTTGTTTCGAAGGGACACGGACGTCATAACGCTTTAAGCACGATGGATGCGATTGCTTTGGGGTCCGTCATGCGTCCCAACCCCTGGTCGTCGGCCCGACCCAGCGGCCCGCGTTCCGGACCGATGAACTGATAGCCGAACTTCTTCAGCGTTATGACGTTGGCGCGAGTGGCGGGATGCAGCCACATCGCCTCGTGCATCGCGGGCGCGATCAGGACCGGCGCTTTGAGCCTGCCCGCGGGGCTCCGCGGCATGGCCAGGATCGATGCCGACACGATGTCGCCCGCCGCTCCGCAGGCCAACTGGGAAAGCAACTGGGCGGTCGCCGGGGCGAGCACCAGGGCCGAGGCCTTTTCCGGCAGATCCAAATGGGCCATCTGCCCTCCCTCCGATGCGTTGATTGAGGAGGGCCTCCGATCCAAGCGAACAGGGACCGGTGGCCATCCCTGGGGATCGAGCGAATCGGCGAGTACCGGGTGGCCCGAAAGCGCCTGGAATGTCAGCGGCCCCACGAAGCGGGTGGCCGCCTGCGTCATGATGACGCGCACGTCCTGCCCCGCTTTCAGAAACAGGCGCAGCAGTTCAACCGATTTGTAGGCGGCGATGCTTCCGGAAACGCCCAGGAGGATCATTTCGCCTTTTTCTTTTTGGCCTTCTTCGCCGCGTCGTCGTCGCCGGGCGCTTTCGCTGTTTTGGGCGCTTCTTCATCCGCCATCGAAACCACCGCGGGCACCTCTTCGGCCACCACCGGGGCTTCGGCCAATTTGGCATTCATGATGTCTTCTTTGGTGACGCGTTTCTCCACGATGTCCTTAAGGGCCCGCTCGATAAGTTCCTGCATCGGTTCGGGAGCGCCTTTCCCTTTCAAGGACCGCGCCCACCGCAGCGTGTGCAGGATCAGTTCATAACGGTCCGCATCGTAATTCAGCACTTTCGGGTCGAGGAACAAGTCAGCCATGGTCTGTCTCCTTTAACTTAGCTTCAGTTTTTAAGATGGCGTCCAACTGCTTCAACGCGCGCGGGACGCGGTCGTTGATCACCTGATAGTCATACCGGCGCGCCAGGCGCAGTTCTTTGCGAGCCGTTTTCAGGCGCCTGCGAATCTGCGTTTCCGTCTCGGACAACCGGGATCGCAGGCGTTTTTTCAGATCCGCGAATCGCGGGGTTCGCACGAAAATCAGGACGGCCTCCGGATACCGGCGTTTCACCGCGAGCGCGCCCTGAACATCCAAATCCAGGAGAACGTCCTTGCCTCGGGCGCGCATCAGGCTGAGAAACGCTTTCGGGGTGCCGTACAGGTGGTCATGCACGCGCGCCCATTCCACCAGGTCCCCCCTCGCGCGCATGGCCCGGAAGGCCGCGTCGCTCAGGAAAAAATATTCCCGCCCGTCTTTTTCTCCGGGGCGCGGCAGGCGCGTTGTCGCTGACACGGAAAACTTCAAATTCTTTCGCCTCTGCAGCAGCAACCGGCAGAGCGTGCTTTTCCCGGCTCCGGAAGCAGCCGATACCACGACCAAAAGGCCTTTTCTCATAGCCAGGCCTCACCCGGCCCCACCATCGTGGGGCCACCCTCTCCCACGGGGAGAGGGGTTTTCAGCCTTGTGCCTTCTCCCCTCTCCCATCGGGAGAGGGGGTGGGGGTGAGGCTTCTTCACTGCGAGCGGGATCCCCACGGCCTGGGCCCGGACGATCCGGACGGCGCGGGGGATCCGGGGGACGCAGGGGACGGGGAAGACGGAGATTCCGCCGCCTGCTGCTTCACAGCCTGCTGCTGCAAGCGATCCACCTGATCCCGCAGCTGCTCGATGACGTCCTGCTGGGTCTTCAGCTTGCGGTTGAAATCCAGCACCTGCGTCTTGGTTTCCTCCCCGCTGGTCGCGCCCGAAACCGCCTTCGCGTTAAGTTCCATCGCGGCGCGTTCCACGTCCCGGAGGCGATCGGACACGTTCAGCTTTTCCAGGGACGCTTTGATGTTGGCCAGCTCCTCCCGCAGGGCGGCGACTTCATTTCTTATTTTTTTGACTTCGGCGGTGAGCGCGCCGGTATTGCGGGACGCCGGCGGCCTGGCGGCGGATGAGGTTTTCGACGGCCCGTCCTGCGCATAAACGGGAGCCAGCCAAAGGCTTCCGGCCGCTGTCAAAACAAGAAGGGTCCTAAACGCCTCGCGAAAGCGCGCGTGAGCGGCCATGAAATCTTCCGGCCATGGCGCTTGAAACGTAACTGCTTTGCCGCTTGACGGATGCGCCAGTTCCAAACGCTCCGCATGCAGGAGGGGGCGCCGTATCCCATAGGACTGGCCCCAGATAGACTTGGCTCCGTAAGATCGGTCTCCCACGATGGGATGCCCGATCGCGGACAAGTGAACGCGGATTTGATGAGTGCGGCCGGTTTTGGGGGTCAACCTCACGAGGGATACCTCCTTCAACGTCTCCTGAATCTCAAACGCCGTTTCCGAAGCCTTTCCCAATGGCGACACCTCCATGCGCGTCGGGATTTTACGCGAGCGTCCCACCGGAGCGTCGATCACGCCGGTCCTGGCGGCGATCACGCCCTCAATGAACGCGGCATAGGTTTTGCGCACCGTCCGGTCCCGGAATTGCCGGCTGATCGCGGTCTGCGCGGGAATGGTTTTTGCGATCACCAGCACGCCCGAGGTGTCCTTGTCCAACCGGTGCACCAGACCCAGCCGTTCGGGATCGGTGAAGACCCTGGTCACCGTAGAACCGAGGTGACCCTTGAGCCAGTCCAGCAGGGTCCCTACCCGATGCCCGGGAGCCGGGTGCACCACCAGCCCGGCCGGCTTATCAATGACCAGAAGCGAACTGTCCTCAAAAAGGATGGTCGGAACGAGCGCCGTCATTCCCGCGGTCGTCAGCGGAAATCCAGAATCTTTGAACGGCACCGGATCCCCGCCCTCCACACGACTGGGCGGGCTTTCGCGGGGATGACCCCTTGATTCGAAATCCGCAATTTCAAAGGCTTCCCCGGCCCGAACGCGGTAGCTCGGCTCCCGGGGAGCTCCCGACAACGTGACGCCGCCCGTCTTCAAAAGCTTCTGGAAGAAGGATCGCGAATACTGCGGATAGGCCCGTGCCAGGACGGCATCCAGGCGCTGGCCGCCGTCGTTATTTTTTATTCTGAAAAGCGGTACCATGCATGTCTCCGGTGGACGCCGCGTGGGCGATTAAAAGACTCGCGGACAACAGAATGGCGATGAGGGCGATCCCCTGGGAGGGATACAACGCCGCCCACTGGGGGCCGCGGTCATCGCCGCGAAACATTTCCGTGATGAAGCGGAGGACGCCGTACAAGAGCACATACAGCCAGAAGACCTGGCCTCTCGGGGCATCCGGTTTTTTAGTCAATCGCACCCATAGAAAAAAGGCGATCCCCAGGCTTCCCAACGCCTCGTAAATCTGCACCGGGTGAAGACCCACGTCCAGCGGCGCCAGCGAGGCGGGATCCTTGAAGCGAACGGCCCAGGGAAGCGCTGTCGGCCGGCCGTAGCAGCAGCCCGCGAAAAAACACCCCCAGCGCCCGATGGCCTGTCCGAGGGCCAGCGCCGGAGACAGGCAGTCCGCCAACACCAGAGCGGAAATTTTATGCAGCCGGGCATATAATTTGCCCGCCGCCGCGGCGGTCAAAAAACCGCCGTAAAACACCAAACCTCCTTCCCAGACTTTAAAGATTTCCAGGGGGTAAGAAGCATAGTAGGGGGTATTCAAAAGGACATAAAACAGCCGGGCGCCGACCAGGCCGCTCAAGACCAGGATGATCGAAAGGTCCATCAGGAATTTCTCGGGAATCCCCTTGAGACGCGCCGCGCGCTTGGCGACCCGCAAGGCCGCCAGAAAGGCCGCCGCAATCAACGCGCCATAGGTGCGCAGGGACAAAGGGCCAAGCTGAAGCAGGATCGGATGCATATGTTATCCCGAGGACTTCTTGGAATGCCTGAGGAGCCCTAGGGCCGTGCAAAAGGCCCCGACCGAGATGGCGGAGTCCGCCAGATTGAAGACCGGCCACACCCGCAGGTCGATAAAATCTATGACATGGCCGTACAGGTGCCGGTCCACCATGTTGCCGACGGCGCCTCCCAAAATGAAGGCCACTCCCCAAAATGCCCAGGTCCCGCCCCGTTCCCAAAGACCCCGGGCGCCGTACAAAAGCAGCAGCAGGATCCCGTAGGACAGGATCAGCAGCGCGCGGTTATTATTTTGAAATAGGCCGAACGCCGCCCCGGTGTTATGAACCAGGGTCACATACAAACCCGATATCACGCGCCGGGTCTCCCCAAACTGAAAGTGATCCAAAAACCAAATTTTGGAGCAGCGGTCGACCGCGATGACCACGGCGGCAATGAAAAGGATGGCCGGGAAACGCGCTTTATTCATCACCCCACCACCTCCTCCCGGCCCGCAGGGCCGGTACAATGAAAATACGCGCTTCGCGCGTGAGGAGGTGGCGGGGTCATGCCGGAACCTTTCTCGGCAGACCTTCCAGGGCCTGCGCGCAGCGGCCGCAGACCTCCCCCCAGCGCGCGCGGGTCCCCACGTCTGCGCGCCAGTTCCAGCACCGGGCGCACTTTTTGCAGCCGGCCTCTTTTGCGTGACGCACGACGACTTTGTGCGTTTCATTCGGGTCGATGTCGACTTTGGATACGATGTAGAGCATCGGCAAATCCATTTTGACCTTGTCCAGCAGCGCGAGGAATTCCGGCGTGCGGCTTCCGATCGTCACCCAGGCTTCCAGCGAACTGCCGAGGTGTCCCGCTTTTCTCTTTTCTTCGATTTCGCGGTAGACCTCGTCCCGGAGGTTCCAGACATATTGCCAATCCGGACCCATCCCGTCGTCAATCACCGTCTCGACGGGATCCGGCAGGTCTTCCAGCGCCACATTCCGGGCGTGGCCCAAGAGGCGCCAGGCTTCATCCGCGGTGAAGGGAAGGATGGGCGCCCACAGCCGGATCAGCGCTTCCGCCAGCCGGTATAAGACCGTTTGCGCGCTGCGCCGGGAGGCGGACCGCGCCGCGTCGCAGTAGAGACGGTCCTTGATGAGGTCGAGGTACAATCCGGACAACTCGCGCACGCAGAAATCGACCAGAGAGGCCGCGGCGCGATGAAACTCATAGGCATCGTAAGCTTTCCGCGCCTCACGGATTTTGCTCTGAAGAACCGAGAGGATCCAACGGTCCACATTTTTATGCAGGGAAAGAAGGGAAACGGCGTCCTTGCCGGGATCGAAATCGGATAGATTGCCGAGAAAAAAGCGCAGAGTGTTCCGGACTTTGCGGTACGCTTCCGCGTGGCCCTTGAGAATCGCCGGCGCAAGCCGTACGTCGCCCCCGTAATCGCTGGAGCCCACCCAGAGACGGAGCACGTCCGCCCCGTACTGGTCGATGATCTGCTGCGGGGAAATGACATTCCCCAGCGACTTCGACATCGGCCGCCCCTCCCCATCCATCACAAAACCGTGCGTCAGCACCGCTTTGTAGGGAGATGTGTCCCTTAAGGCGACGGAAGGGATCAAAGACGTCTGAAACCAGCCTCGGTGCTGATCGGACCCTTCCAAGTACATATCGGCGGGAAATTCCCCGCGAGGCTGCAAAACGGCCGCCCAGGAAACCCCGGACTCAAACCAGACGTCAAGAATATCCGGTTCTGTCTTGCGTTTTTCGTCAGGAATCTCCGTCCCCCAGAGTCTCTGCCGCGAAAGGCACCAGTCCGGCCGCGCCTCCACCATCCCGGTGATCCGGTTCTGTCCGTAGGCGGGAATCCAGTTCACGCCTTTGATGGATTTCAATAGACGCCCGCGCAGACCCTGGTGCTCGACATTGAGGAACCATTGTTCGGTCGCCCGGAAGATTACCGGCTTGTGGCACCGCCAGCAATGCGGATAGGAGTGCACGATTTCCTCAGAGTGCAGCAGTGCTCCCTTTTCTTTTAAGAAATCAATGATGAGCTTATTGGCTTTAAAGACATGCTGGCCCTTTAATTTCAGATCGGAAAAATCTTCCGTAAATAGCCCCCGGTCATCCACCGGTGAAAGGATCGGCAGGGGAGGGCTCTGCTGCTGGCCCAGTTGATAGTCTTCACGCCCATGACCCGGGGCGATGTGGACCAGGCCGGTTCCGGCGTCCATCGCGACAAAATCTGCCGCAACGATTTTCACGGCACGATTGATCCAGGGATGTTTGGCTTGGCCGATCAACACCAGGTCTTTCCCGTTGAGATGCAATCCGGAGGGGCCGACCGCTTCAAGGGACAAGCCGGACGTCTTCTTAAAATCTTCCGCTCGCTTCGATGCGACAACCAGCAGGCGGCTGGATGCCTGATCTCTCAGGACCTCATAGGTCTCGTTCGGATGGACGGCGATGGCCGCGTTCGCCGGCAGCGTCCAGGGCGTTGTCGTCCAGATGACGAACGATACGCCCTGCGCGATCTCGGGCGGTGTTTCCGGGCCTTGAAGCGCAAGCGCGCCGGGAAACGCCACCAAGAGCGACGGCCCCGGATCATTTTCGTATTCGACTTCCGCCTCCGCCAGAGCGGTTTCGTCCGTGGCGCACCAGAGGACGGGTTTGAGACCCCGATAGACATAGCCCTTCTTCTGAAGTTCCAGGAATGAGTCCACAATCGTTTTCTTATACTCCGGCGCCATGGTGAGGTAAGGGGCCTCCCACTCCCCGAGCACCCCCATGCGTTTGAACTCTTCACGCTGGATCTCGACATACTTCTCCGCGAAGGCTTTCGCTTGGTCGCGAAATGTCTGTCGATCGACTTGATGCTTGTCCGCGATTTTCAGTTCTTTCATCAATTGGAGCTCGATCGGGAGGCCGTGGCAGTCCCAGCCGGGAACGTACGGCGCGTAGTACCCCGCCATTGTTTTAAACCGGACGATGATGTCCTTCAAAATCTTGTTCAACGCGTGGCCCAGGTGAAGATGGCCGTTGGCGTAGGGCGGCCCGTCATGAAGGATAAATTGTTTTTTACTCTTCTCCGGCCGGCGCCGTTCCAGCGCTTTCTGGTAGACCCTGTCTTTTTCCCATGACGCCAGCATCGCGGGCTCCCGCTTGGGGAGATCAGCTTTCATAGGAAAATCCGTCTTCGGCAAGTTGACTGTCGTCGAGTAGTCCATGGAGTTTGTTAGTTATTCAGTTGCCGTCATGCCGGCGGAAGCCGGCATCCAG
>MGUR01000053.1:5148-11365 GCA_001800075.1 Elusimicrobia bacterium RIFCSPLOWO2_01_FULL_59_12 | reverse complement strand
GACCGCCCGACGTGTGGCGGTTTTGCCGGGGTGACGGTAGGTGAAGCGAAAAATCCTTGAGCGCCCTTCCATACGGCGCCCGGGCGACGCCGCGCTCCGTGATGATGGCCGTGATCAGCGACGCGGGTGTCACATCAAAAGCGGGATGCCGGGCTTCGGTCCCTTTAGGGGCCACCCGGTGGCCGCGGAGCGATGTGACTTCCTCGGCGGAGCGTTCCTCAATCGGGATAGCGTCTCCGTGCGGGGTCGATGCATCCACGGTGGACAGAGGGGCCGCGATATAAAACGGGATCTTGTGGTGCGCCGCCAGGACGGCCAGGCTGTAGGTGCCGATCTTGTTGGCGGTATCGCCATTCGCCGCAATGCGGTCCGCGCCCACGATAACAGCATCGATCTTTTCGGTTTTCATTAAATGAGCCGCCATATTATCGGTGATCAACTGAAATGGAATCCGTTCTTTCTGCAGTTCCCACGCGGTCAGCCGCGCGCCCTGCAGATACGGACGGGTTTCGCCGGCCAGCACCCTGCGGATCTTGCCTTCCTGAAAAGCCGTCCAAATGACGCCGAAGGCCGTCCCCAGCCCTGCCGTCGCCAAAGAACCGGTGTTGCAATGAGTCAAGACGGTCGCCCCGGAGCTGAGCAATGCGGCGCCGTTGCGCCCCATCGCCTGATTGGCGGCCCGATCTTCCTCCTCGATCGCCCGGGCTTCCGCTTCCAGAGCTTTGACGAGCTGCTTCCCCGAAGCAAAGGATCGTCCCCATACGGTTCCCATCCGTTCCAGGGCCCAGCGCAGGTTCACCGCGGTGGGCCGCGCTTTGATCAGGCCCTGCGCCGCCGCCGTCAGTTCCTTCCGCGCATCGCCTTCGGAGCGGGCTTCCCGTGAGCGGGCGGCCAGCAGCACGCCATAGGCGGCCGTGCAGCCGATCGCGGGGGCACCGCGCACCACCATATCGCCAATCCCCTGCGCCACCTGGCGCCACGTCCGGCAGGTTCGCCATACGACCGCGTGCGGAAGCACCCGCTGATCCAGCAGCAAAAGGCGGTTCTTCTTCCAGAGAAAGGCCCGGGTTTTGGGTAACTTCATAAAAATCGTGGTAACGTGGTAATGTGATAACGTGATAAGGGTGACCCCGTGTTTCTTTTACCACCTTACCACCTATCACTTTATCACGCTGTTACGGAATTGACTCCATCACGCGCTTCAATTCGTCTTCCGAACGGCCGGCGATCTGCACGGTCTTCTCGCGGGCGCGCTCGCCGCGCATGATATGAATGCTCTTGGGCTTCACTTCGAAAAACTCCGCCAGGTAATTAATGAGAACGTAGTTCGCTTTTTCATCGATCTCCGGAGAACACACCTTCACCCTGACCACGCTGCCGACCCGACCTACGACTTCGTTTTCGCAAGAGTTCGGAATGACGCGAATGCGAATGATCATCGTTTTTTATTTTCCCCCGTATAGGCTTAGTAAGTCTTGGCCAGTTCGCGGGCGCGCCGTTGCGCCCGTCCAATGGCCTTGGTAATGGCCGGTTTCACCCGTAGCTGCTCCAAAACTTTCAAGGCCGCTTCCGTCGTGCCGCCCGGGGAGGTCACCCGCTGGCGCAATGTCTTCGGCTCCTCATGCGACTGGGCGAGCAGGAGACTGGCGCCTTTAAGCGTCTGGCGCACCAGCCCGTCAGCCACATGCGACGCCAGGCCCATCCGGCTCCCGGCCTCCTGCATCGCCTCCGCCAGGTAAAACAAATAGGCGGGCCCGGAGCCTGACAGCGCGGTGACCGCATCCATGTGTTTTTCCGTCACCGTGACCACCGACCCCACCGTGGCAAATATGGATTCCACGGTTTTCTCATGCGCGGCTTTGGCCCATCGTCCCCGTGCCATGGCCGCTGCGCCCGCGCCGATCAAGGCGGGGGTGTTCGGCATGATCCGGATCACCGGGACGCCCCTTCCTAAGAATTTTTCAATGAACGAAGTCGGCACGCCCGCCGCGATGGAGAGCACCAACTGGGACGTCCGAACCACCGGGCCGATCTCTTTTAAAACGTGCGCCATATGCTGCGGCTTCACGGCCAGCAGAATAATGTTCGCTTCCCGCGCCGCCCACCGGCTGTCCGCGCTTGCCCCGATTTTGTAGCGCAGCTGCAGCTGGGCCATCTGGTCATGCCGGATATCGCACACCGTGATCTGGGAAGGCTTCCAGTGTCCTGAGCGGATCAGTCCCGCGACGAGCGCCTCCCCCATGTTGCCGCCGCCTACCAACGTCAGCTTTTTCATTGAGGGCAGGGGATGGAAGATGGAGGATGGTGAAGGGTCAAGGAATTTTTTAATAATAAACTTCCTCGACCATCTTCTATCTTCCACCCTCCATATTCCATCAAGCTCTGGCGCCGAACAACGCGGTCCCCAGGCGCACCATCGTGGACCCTTCCTCAATGGCCGCTTCAAAATCACCGCTCATCCCCATCGATAAAACATCCAATTTTGCATCCTCGAAAAGCCGGCGCAGCTTGGCGAAAAACGGCCGGGCCCGCTCCGGCGTATCGGTCTGCGGGGCGATCCCCATCAACCCCTTAATCGTCAAAAACGGCCAGCCCGCCGCCCGCGCGAGAAAATCGGAAAGTTCTTCCGGCGGCAGGCCGGTCTTGGCGGCTTCAGAAGATATCTTCACTTCCACCAAACAGGGCATCGGGCGTTTTAACTCCCGCGCGTGACGGTTTAAGTCCTCCGCCAGGTCCGCGCTGTCTAATGATTGGACCATGTCAAACAGCGCGGCCGCCTTGCGAGCCTTGTTGCCCTGCAGACGGCCGATGAAATGCAGTTGAATATCGGGATGGAGTGTTTTGGCCTGCCCCTCGCCAAATTTGGCGATCGCCTCCTGAACGCGATTCTCGCCAAGAGTCCGGACGCCTGCGTGAATAAAAGGGGCTAAACGGTCAAATGGAACTAACTTTGAAACGGCCACGAGGGCAATTTTTTGAGGGTCTCTGCCAGATCGTCGGGCCGCTCTTTGAATACGCTCTACCACCTGGTTAAAACGCTCTTGGCTCGCATCCATGAAGCGAAGCCATTATAGTCGATTCGGGTTGATAAATCAAACAAAACGAGCGTGCCGACTTAACGCCGTTATTTCCTTAATATTTTACGTGTTTAAATCCCGTTCAAAAATAGACCAGATTGACTCCAGCGGTTAATCCCTGTTAATTCACCGGTTGACATTGCATCGTTTTTGAGTTAACTAACCGTGATGACAAAAAATAAAAAAATGCAGCACATCCTCCTGGTCGACGATGATTACGTGACCCTGCAAACGATGAAGGAATTCCTCGTGACCCTGGATTATCAGGTGACAACGGCCGAGGATTGCCGCCAGGCAACGGAAGCGCTTCGAAAACCGGAGAAGATCGATCTGATGATCTTGGATTACTTGATGCCGGACGGGAACGGAACGGATGTCCTGCAATCGATCGCTCTCCAGAAGGATTTGCAGCGGCCTCCGGTGATCATATCGTCCAATATCGTCGAGAGCCGAAACCCCTATTGGGAAGATCTCCTAAAACGCCTGCCGCATCTTTCGCAGTCGCTGATTTACGCTTTCGTCAATAAACCTTATGTTTTCGACCAGATTGAAGTCATTCTTCGCGAGACCCTGAAGGAGTTCGCCAAAAAATCGGAGGCCTCCTCTCAAGTGCTGACGGGTGATTACCGTTCCACATCGCTCACGACCCAGCCATCAAACACACAAGCGTCTCAAAAAAACACCCAAATCCGTTAAGCAGCAAATTTAACGACAACAAAAAAACCCCCCGCCGTTGATTCATCGGCGGGGGGTTTTTGCTGTTGAACGATTGCGGCTTAATACATGTCGCTCGGGTTGGGCATTCCTGCGGGAGCGCCGGCGCCCTTCTTCTCCGGGATGTCGGTGATCAGGACTTCCGTAGTGAGAAGCAGGCTTGAGATGCTGGCGGCATTTTGCAATGCCGTGCGCACGACCTTCGTCGGGTCCACAACACCCTGCTTCATCAGGTCGCCGTACTCCAGGGTCTCGGCGTTCAACCCGAAGTTGATGTCCGAGTTCGCGCGGATCTTGTCGATGGCCACGGAGCCGTCGACGCCCGCGTTCTCGGAGATCCGGCGGATCGGCACTTCGATCGCTTTCTTCACGATGTTGATGCCGGTCTGCTCATCCTGGTCGTCGCCCTTGAGTTTGGCCAGGAGGTCGGCCGCCCTGAGCAGGGCTATGCCGCCGCCCGGAACGATGCCTTCTTCGACGCCCGCGCGGGTCGCGTGCATGGCGTCTTCAATCTTATATTTCTTCGCCTTCATCTCCGTTTCCGTCGCCGCGCCCGCCTTGATCAAGGCCACGCCGCCGGACAGCTTCGCGAGCCGCTCCTGGAGCTTCTCTTTGTCGTAGTCCGAGGTCGTGTCTTCAATCTGCTTCTTGATCTGGCCGATGCGCTTCTCGACGGCTTTCTTGTCGCCGGAGCCCTGCACGATCGTGGTGTTCTCTTTGTCCACGATCACGCGCTTGGCGGTCCCGGCCATGGTGGGCTCGGCTTTTTCCAGCTTGATGCCGAGCTCTTCGGAGATCACCTGGGCGCCGGTCAATGTGGCGATGTCCTCAAGCATTTCTTTGCGGCGGTCGCCGAAGCCGGGGGCTTTGACGGCGGCGCATTTCAGGCGGCCTTGCAGCTTGTTCACCACCAGGGTCGCGAGGGCCTCACCCTCCACCTCTTCGGCGATGATAATGAACGGCCGGTTGCCGACCTGCAGCAGCTTTTCCAGGAACGGCAGGAGCTCGTTCAAGGCGCTGACTTTCTTGTCCAGCACGACGACGGAGCAGTCTTCCAGGACGGTTTCCATCCGTTCCGGATCGGTAATGAAATACGGAGAGACATAGCCGCGGTCGAACTTCATCCCCTGGACCACTTCGACTTCGGTCTTGGCGGATTTGCCTTCTTCGACCGTGATGACGCCGTCCTTGCCGACGGCTTTCATCGCGTCGGCAATCAGCTTGCCGACTTCCTTGTCATTGGCGGAGATCGTGGCGATCTGCTCGATCTCCTGCTCTTTGACCGGCTTGGACATGCGTTTCAGCTCGGCGACCACCGATTCCACGGCCTTGTCGATGCCGCGTTTGATGTGCATCGCGTTGGCGCCGGCCGTGATGTTTCGCAGGCCTTCGTTGATGATGGCCTGCGCGAGCACGGTGGCGGTGGTGGTCCCGTCGCCGGCCACGTCGTTGGTCTTGGACGCCACTTCGCGGACCAGCTGGGCCCCCATGTTTTCAAACGGGTCCTCCAGCTCGATCTCCTTGGCGATGGTGACGCCGTCGTTGGTGATGACCGGGGATCCAAATTTCTTGTCCAGCACCACATAGCGGCCTTTGGGGCCCATGGTGACGCCTACGGCATTGGCCAGTTTATCCACGCCGGTTTTAACGGCGCGGCTGGCTTCATCTTGGTACTTGAGTTGCTTAGCCATTTTTCATTCCTCCAAAAGTGAGTTCTTTGTTATTCGACGAGTCCCAGAATGTCTTCCTGATGCATGATCAAATATTCCTGTCCTTCGATTTTGACTTCGGTGCCGGAATACTTGCCGTAAAGGATTTTGTCCCCCGCTTTGACATCCATGGGAATGAGTTTGCCCTCTTCGGTGAGTTTGCCTTTTCCGACGGCGATGACTTCGCCTTCCTGCGGCTTTTCTTTCGCGGTGTCCGGGATGATGATCCCGGAACGGATCTCATCTTTCTTTTCCAGTGCTTTGACCAAAACGCGGTCCCCCAAGGGCTTCAAACGAACGGCAGTCGCTACAGTCATGATTCTGACCTCCTATTTCGACGTCATTTTTTTGATGGTTGAGAGAGTCGGTTTAAACGGGCTTGATTGGCACTCTCTATTTACAAGTGCTAATTATAAGGATTCACTGGAAGCAAGTCAAGCGCCTTTGCGGCAAAAAAATGTCCCCACCGGCTTTCCTCTTATGAGGTTCACCAGAGCCCCCGGCCGCTTGCCGCTGGCGATGACCATGTCGACCCCGTGGGACGTGGCCTTCCGAGCGGCCCGGATTTTGGTCAGCATGCCCCCCGTACCCCCGTCTGTACCGGGCGTATCGTGGGCGATGGCGTCGATCTGGGGGCCAATGTGCTTTACCCGGGGGATTAAATCCCCCTTGGCGGTCCTGGGATGGCGGGCCGCCTGGCCGCTTTGCGGCCGGCGA
>MGUR01000053.1:196-5127 GCA_001800075.1 Elusimicrobia bacterium RIFCSPLOWO2_01_FULL_59_12 | reverse complement strand
CCGGCGAGCCTCACCCGCCTGCTTAAGAGGCGGGCGGGTCATAAGACCCTCGACATCGGTCAAAAGAACTAACATATCGGCTTTCACCAAAACCGCCACCTGTGCCGCCAAGGTATCATTGTCGCCCAGGCGGATTTCTTCGACAACGACGGTGTCGTTTTCATTGATGATCGGTATGACCTTGGACACCAGGAGCGCGGACAGAGTGGCCTGGGCATTTTGGGCCCGTGTCGGGTTCTCGAAGTCCTCCCGGGTCAGGAGCAGCTGTCCCACGCGGACCCCCCGCTTCCGGAACAACTGGCGGTAGGTTTCCATCAGCCGGGGTTGGCCCACCGCCGCGGCGGCCTGTTTCTGCCCCATGGCATGGGGTTTGTGTTTCCAGCCCAGTTCGCCGGTCCCGGCAGCGATCGCCCCCGAGGTCACCAGCAGGACATCCACACCGGACTTCCGAACCCGTGAAAGTTCGCGGACAAAACGAGCCATCCGCTGGGTGTCCAAATGACCACCGTCCCGCGTCAGCAGGCTGGTGCCGATTTTCACGACCAAGCGCTTAATCTTCTTCATGCCTCCCCCCCAACCCCTCTCCTTGATAGGCGAGGGGGGCAAGCAAGGGATGTTCCCTCTCCCTTCAGGGAGAGGGTGGCCGAAGGTCGGGTGAGGCTCTCAGGGCTCATACGTAAACTCGACTTTGCCAATTCTCACGTTATCTCCCGACGCGGCTCCCTTCCGGGCGAGTTCGCGCTCGATACCCATCTTCTTCAGGATATTCTGGAAACGCTTCAACCCTTCCTGCTGGTCGAAATTCGTCATCGCGGCCAGGCGCTCGACTTTGACGCCTTTGATGACAAAGTCGCCGTTCTCACGCATCACTTGAAATTCGGCTTCAACCACGAATCTCAGAGGCTCGGCGGCCGCCGCCGGCGGGTCCTCCGGTTCGATGCGCGTCAGTTGTTTGGCGGCATGCGCCATTAAAGGATTGACGCCCTTCCCGGTCACCGCCGAAATCGGAAACACCTTGTATCTTTTATACCGCTTCTCCAGGGCCTTAATGATTTTTTCATCATCCGAGGTGTCGATTTTGTTGAGCACCAGGATCATCGGCTTCTTCATCAGCTCATCCGAATACAGCCTCAGCTCCCCCAGCAGGGCTTCGACGCATTCCATCGCGCTCAATCGAGCGTAACCGTTGATGTCCACCAGATGCAGGAGAACGCGGGTGCGCTCGATATGCCGCAGGAAGTCGTGCCCCAGGCCTTTGCCCTGATGGGCTCCTTCGATCAATCCGGGAATGTCCGCCAGAACCATCCGCGTACCGTGCCAGGTGGAAATGCCCAGGTTGGGATTGAGCGTGGTGAAAGGATAGTTTGCGATCTTGGGCCGGGCGCTGGTGACGCGCGACAGGAAGGTGGATTTTCCGGCGTTCGGGAAACCGATCAAGCCGACGTCCGCCAGGAGTTTCAGCTCCAAATCCAACAGAAAAGCTTCTCCCGGCTCGCCGCGCTCGGACATCTTCGGGGCCGTGTTGCGATGGGACTTGAAGGCCGCGTTGCCCCGGCCCCCCCGGCCCCCGCGCGCCGCCAGCAGGGTCTCGGCGGCGTTCTTCATGTCGGCGACAAATTGATTCCCTTTAAAGACCAGGGTGCCCGGCGGGATATTGACGTAGATGTCTTCGCCGCTGCGCCCCACTTTATCGGACCCCTGGCCGGGCTTTCCGTCCTCGGCGAAATAATGCGGCTGGTAGGTCAGGTCCAGCAAGGACCGGATCTGGGGGTCCGCCCGCAGAAACACATCGCCGCCAGCGCCGCCGTTGCCCCCGTCCGGGCCGCCCTTGTCGACATATTTTTCGCGGCGAAAGGAAACGCAGCCGTTCCCGCCCCGCCCTCCGCGCACGGAGATCCGGGCAAAATCGATAAACATCGAACGTTCACGTTGTTCAGTTGACATGGAATAGATTGGAAGGGGACGAACGCTTAATTGCTGGAGGGATAAACGGAAACGCGCTTGCGGCCCTTGGACTGCCATTCAAATTTGACCTGGCCGTCGATCCGCGCGTAAAGGGTGTCGTCCGACCCCACTCCGACGTTGCGGCCCGGAAAAATCCGCGTGCCGCGCTGACGGATCAAAATGGAACCGGCCGTCACTCGCTCTCCGCCAAAGGCTTTGATGCCAAGCCGCTGGCCGGCCGAATCCCGCCCGTTGGTTGAACTGCCTTGTGATTTTGTACTAGCCATCTAGTTATCCAGTAATCTTCGTTATGAGCAATTCCGTGTAGTCTTGCCGGTGCCCTTGGGTTTTTTTGTATGTCTTTTTAGAGCGTTTCTTAAAAACGATGATCTTGGGCCCCCGGTCCAGGGTCAAAACCTGGGCCATGACTTTGGCGCCGCTGAGGTGGGGATTCCCGATCTGAACGCCGGCATCGGTCTTGACCAAAAGGACCTTATCCAGGGTGATTTCAGCCCCGGCCGTTTCCAAGTGGGCGTCCACGCGGAGGCGGGAACCTTCCTCGACGCGATACTGTTTGCCGCACGTTTGAACAATGGCATATGTCATGGGATTAATCCTGGGTTTATTTTGGAGCCGGGATCATATCAATTTCTTCCCTCAGGGAGCAAACCCACCTTCCAACGCGCGCTTTAGCTAAAATAGCGTCCGCATGCGCAGAAAAATCATTCGAACGCTGGGCGTGGCGGCTCTCCTGCTGGCCCATGCCTCCCTGGGGGAAGCGGCCCAAGGCCCCCAGGTCCGGGACGGGCATGCGTATGAACCGCCCGGCCGGTTCGATTTTGTCAAGAACATCCTTCCTGACAACCGTGACTTTTTCCGCATGAGCTTCCGGCGCCAAGCGCTGGGCCCCGTGGCGCTGGTCACCTTCAGCACGGCGCTTTTGATCTGGAAAGATCAGGAGCTGGTGGACGAAGCGGTTCGTTTCGGCGACCGCCAGCGCATCTCGCACGATCACGATCAGACCGGGCGGCACGGCGTCAAAATTGGATCTCAAAAACTTGAATTCGCCTACCCGGAGAATTGGGGGCAGGCGATGTACTTCCTGGGAGATGGCTGGCTGCATTTCGGGATCGCGGGAGGCTTCTTGGGGACGGGGCTGGCGCGGGACGACCCTCGGGCCCTGCAGACCGCCAGCCAGATGGTCGAAAGCATCCTGGCCAGCGGTCTGGTGGTCCAAGTCCTCAAACACATCACCGGCCATGAAAGTCCGTTCACCGCGGAAATCCGCGGCGGGCGGTGGCGTTTCTTTCCCAACCAGGTCGATTACCACAAGAATGTCGCCAAGTACGACGCGTTCCCATCAGGTCATCTGGCGGCGGCGACCGCGTCAGTGGGGGTGATCGGCTCCACTTACTCCGAGTACCGGTTGATTAAACCGGTGGGATACACCCTGCTGGGGCTCGTGAGTTATCAGATGATGAACAACGGCGTGCACTGGGCGGGCGACTACCCTTTGGCATTGGCGCTGGGCTACGGCTTTGCAAAGATCGCCGTCAATAAAGGCAGGAAAAAAGCCGAAGAGCCTCCTTCCCCTATATCGCTGGGGCCCACGATCCTCCCGGGGGGCGGTGCGGGGTTGGATCTTCGCTACCGCTTCTGAGCTACCACCGCCGCGTCCAGCGCAAGCCCGCCCCATCGTCAATCAGCATCGGTTCCAAACGCCATGAGACCTGAGAAGGTTTATGGCGGCGGTTTTCCACCAGCATGCCGATGCTGTGTCCCAAAGCCGCCCCGAACAGGACGTCGCTAAGCCAATGCTTTTCAACGTAAACCCGTGAAAAGGCAACCCCGCCCGCCAAGGCATATGCCGGGATACCGACCCAGAGACTGCCGTGAGCCTCTCGTGTCATCACCGCGGCGCTGGCAAACGCGAGGGCGGAATGGCCCGATGGAAATGAGGAATTCGCTCCCTGCTCCTTAAAATACCCTCGAGGCCCCGTAGACCGGCTATGCGGATTTCCCTCCCCGGGTCGGTTCCTCCCCACCAGGATTTTTAATCCGGTCACCCAAAGACCGGTATCGATCAACGCCTCAAGCCAGTGAGCCGAAATTTTCTGAAGTTGGGAGCGGTTCGACCAGGCCCCGAAGCCATAACTGGCGGCTGAAAGTCCGTACATGACGCCTCCGTCCCCGACCCAGGTAAGGCGTTTGAAAAAGATAGAGTACTGAGCATGTTCCCGCTCGATGCCTGTGGCATACCGTTCGCCGATCGACCGCCGATCGAAATAGTTGGGCATAAGAACGATCATGGAAACGGCCGTCGCGCCCCACACCCACCGGTCCGCCGCATCCATGCGGAGAGGGGAGGTGACGATCGCGCGCTGGTCGTGCCAGACATGGGATAGGAGGTCGCCCACCGAGGGGGCCTCTTCCGAGGCTGTGAGCGGCATCGGGCAGATCGCCAGCGCCAGCGCTAAACGGAGTGCACGCATGCCCATGATAGGTGATCCTTTTCCGACCCTTGACACGGCTTCAATCTGAGGATACCCTCCCACTGTGACGAGAAAACGAGCCGTTTTTTTCACCGCGCCTGTCCTTCTTTGCACCGCACTGATCACCGCGCTCGCAGGCGCCCAGTTTTATAAACCCAACCGCGAGGCCCGCCTGGCGGTGACATTGAAAAACAAAGAACGCTACATCGCACGGCAGCCGGTCTGGGTCACCGTGATGCTCTCAAACCAAGGACGTGAACCGGTCCTGGTCAACAGCCGGATGTTGTTCAACCAATACCCCCTGAAAGGGGAAGTAAGTTTTACGATCGAAGGGCCCAAGCGGCAGACCTACCTTCTCCGCAAGATGGTCATCCCTCAAGAACTCCGCGACAGCGATCTAGCGGTCCTGCGCGCGGGTGAAACCCGGGAGCGTGCCGTAGATTTGAGCGAATTGTATGACGTTCGCAAGCGTGGCAAGTACAAAGTCCAAGTCCT
>MGUR01000053.1:0-144 GCA_001800075.1 Elusimicrobia bacterium RIFCSPLOWO2_01_FULL_59_12 | reverse complement strand
TCCATTGCGTCTGAACCCGCCGAAATAATCCTGCAATAAATACGCCCGCCGTCGCCCGGAAACTAAACCAACGTCACGAAGGCGCCGTACGCCTTGAGGCGCCGATCATGGGTGAGGAGGGTAATCCCTTCGAGCTGAGCCTGG
>MGUR01000052.1:69589-71032 GCA_001800075.1 Elusimicrobia bacterium RIFCSPLOWO2_01_FULL_59_12 | reverse complement strand
GAGGCCAAGGCCGCGGAGAAGAACGGCGCCTACGTTCCGGCGATCATCGCCTACAACGAACTCCTGGACAAGGACCCCGCCAACGACCACATCCTGCGCTACATGATCAAGAGCTACGACAAGCTGCACAGGGCTGAAAACTCGGACGCGCTGGCCCAGAAATCGATCCCCGTCCCTTCCCCCGAAGACGCCGCGCTGGCGGAACTGGTGCCGGAAGGGGAGGCCGCTTACGCTCAGAATACAGCCCCGTCCCCCTCCGACCTGTACGGGTATGATCCGGCCAACCTCGGCATCCTGCCTGAAGTCAGCGTCCTGGATGTCAATGTCGGCCCCGGCGCCCAAAGCGCCTCGGAAACCCCCCAGGAAAGACCGGCTCCCTCCGCCAATACGCCCGCCCTGTCCCCCGCGGACATCTACGGCAACTGATTAACGGCCAACGGCGTAAATAGTAAATAGAACATAGTGGAGCAAACCTCGTCATTAAGGTAAGTTCCTCGCACGATTTACGATTGACTATTTACGCCGTATGCCGTAACAGGGGTTTGAGGTAACGACCGGTATGGGAGCCTGGGGTTCCGGCGATTGTTTCCGGCGGGCCTTCCGCGACAATACGGCCGCCGCCGTCCCCGCCTTCAGGGCCCAGATCGATCAGCCAGTCGGCCGTTTTGATGACGTCGAGGTTATGTTCGATGATCAGGACCGTGTTTCCGGCGGCCACCAGGCGGTGCAGGGAGTCCAGCAGCTTATGGACGTCGGCGAAATGCAGCCCGGTCGTGGGTTCGTCCAGGATGTAAAGCGTCCGGCCGGTGGCGCGCTTCCCCAGCTCGGTGGCGAGCTTCACGCGCTGGGCTTCTCCTCCCGACAGAGTGGTCGAAGACTGCCCAAGCGCGATGTATCCCAGACCCACCTCATTCAAGGTGCCCAGCATTCGCGCCAGCACAGGTATATTCTGAAAGAACTCCAGACCTTCTTCCACCGGCATGCTGAGAATGTCTGAAATCGTCTTTCCTTTGTAGCGCACCTGGAGCGTTTCCTCATTGAAACGGCGCCCCTGGCAGACCTCGCACTTCACATAGACGTCCGGCAGGAACTGCATCGATATCTTCAGCGTCCCGTCCCCTTCGCAGTTCTCGCAGCGCCCGCCCTTCACGTTAAAGGAGAAACGACCCGGCTTGTAGCCGCGGCGCCGGGCTTCCGGGAGCTGAGAAAAAAGATCCCGGATCTGGGAGTAGGCGCCGGTGTAGGTGGCCGGGTTGGAGCGGGGCGTGCGGCCGATCGGAGACTGGTCCACGACGATCACCTTGTCGAGCTGGTCGGCCCCGGTCATGGAGCGGTATTTTCCGGGGGACTCCTTGGAGCGGTACAGTTTTTGAGCCAGCGCTTTGTATAGAATTTCATGGACAAAGGTGGACTTCCCGGACCCGGACACCCCCGTGACCCCCA
>MGUR01000052.1:67495-69538 GCA_001800075.1 Elusimicrobia bacterium RIFCSPLOWO2_01_FULL_59_12 | reverse complement strand
ACCCCCGCTTTCGCGGGGGGGACGGCAGAAGGTGTCATTCCCGCGAAAGCCCGCCCGGTCGTGTGGAGGGCGGGAATCCAGTCCCGGCCCGCTCCGGGGACCCGGCGTGTCGTTGGGACCGGAACCTCGAGCTTGCCATTCAGATATTGCCCGGTGAGGGACTTCGGCTCCTTGAGGATGTTCTTCAGAGGCCCTTCCGCCACCACGTGACCTCCGTGAACGCCCGCGCCGGGTCCCAGATCGATGATCCAGTCCGCCGCCCGGATGGTCGCCTCATCGTGTTCCACCACGATCAGCGTGTTCCCGAGATCCCGGAGCCGGGTCAGCGTCTGGAGCAGCCGGTCATTATCCCGCTGATGGAGACCGATCGTCGGCTCGTCGAGCACGTACATCACGCCCACCAGCCCCGAACCTATCTGGGTCGCCAAATGAATCCGCTGCGCTTCCCCTCCCGCCAAGGTGGCGCTTTCGCGATCGAGCGTGACGTATTCGAGCCCCACGTTGCTCAGGAAGCTCAATCGGCTCTGGATTTCCTTTAGAACCTGCCGCGCGATCAGCCGTTCCCGGTCCGTCAGAGAGAGTTCCTTAAAATACGCCCCCGCCTTCTGCACCGACAGCGCGCAGAGCGCGGAAATGGATTTGCCTTGGAGAGTGACCGCCAAACTTTCCTTTTTCAAGCGCGCCCCTTTGCAATCCGGGCAAATCCGGCGGCGCATGAACCGGTTAAAGACCTCTTCCTTCACGAAGTCCGACTCACTTTCCCGGTAGCGCCGCTCTAATTGACGGATGACGCCTTCAAAATCCTGTTCATGGCGGCCCCAGTGCACTTTGTATTGGCCGCCGCCGTAAAGGAGCGTCTTTTGCTGTTCGCGGGAGAGGTCCTTCCAGGGGGTCTTCACCGGGATGCGGTTTCGGCGGCAGACATCCAATAGAATTTCTTCGTAATACTCCGACCAGGAACGCTTCCATCGGTTGGTCCGGGTCGTCACGGGGTCGGCCCACGCCTGGACCGCCCCTTCCGAAACGGATTTTGAACGGTCCGGGACCACCAGATCGGGGTCCACCTCCAGTTTGGTGCCCAGGCCATCGCACTCCGCACAGGCCCCGTAAGGAGAATTAAATGAAAACATGCGGGGTTCGATCTCCGGCAGGCTGGTCCCGCAATGCACGCAGGCGTGATGTTCGCTGAAAAGCTGTTCCTTGCCGTTATGCGCGTGAGCGCCGTTTTCTTCACGGCTGATCAGGACCAGCCCCCGGCTTTCGCGCAGGGCGGTTTCTACGGAATCGGCCAACCGTTCCCGAATATCGGGCCCGATGACGAGGCGATCGACCACCAGGTCAATGCGGTGCTTCTTATAGCGGTCCAGCTTGATGTCCTCCTCCAGCGTTCGGACGTCGCCGTTCACCCGCACGCGCGCAAAGCCGGACTGCCGGAGCTTGGCGAAAAGCTGTTCATAGGTCCCGATGCGCCCCTGGACGAGCGGCGCCAAAATGTGAACTTTCGTTCCGGACGGGAGCTTGTGGAGTTCATCGATGATCTGTTGAGCGGACTGGGGCTTGATCTCCCTTCCGCAGCTCGGGCAGTGCGGCTTTCCGACGCGCGCGAACAGGAGGCGCAGATAATCATAGATCTCGGTGACCGTGCCCACGGTGGAGCGCGGGTTATGCGAAGGCGTGCGCTGCTCGATGGCGATCGCGGGTGAGAGGCCTTCGATCAAGTCCACGTCCGGTTTTTCCATCAGCTCCAGAAACTGCCGGGCGTAGGCCGAAAGGCTCTCGACGTAGCGGCGCTGGCCTTCCGCGTAGATCGTGTCGAACGCCAGGGACGATTTTCCGGACCCCGAAAGCCCGGTGATCACGACGAGCTGGTTGCGCGGGATCCTGAGCGTCAGATTTTTGAGATTGTGCTGGCGGGCGCCGCGAATCACGATGAACTCTTTTTCCATGGGGGTGCCCGGCTAGATAAAGTTGAGGGTGGGCGCGGAGGCCGTGAGCGCGGGGCGCTCCACCCGCGTGTCGCTGCGGAAATGGAGATCGTCGCGA
>MGUR01000052.1:59722-67474 GCA_001800075.1 Elusimicrobia bacterium RIFCSPLOWO2_01_FULL_59_12 | reverse complement strand
ATCATCGCGCACCGCACGACCAGCTCGGCCACCGTCGCCAGGTTCCTCAATTCGATCAGATCCGATGTCACGATAAAATCCCAGTAGTACTCGTGAATTTCCTGCTGCAGCAGCCGGATGCGGTGATACGCCCTCATAAGACGCTTATCGGAACGCGCGATCCCGACGTAATTCCACATGAGCTGCCTGATCTCGTCCCAGTTCTGCGTGATGACAACCTGCTCATCGCTGTCGCGCGCATTCCCGGGGTTCCATGCGGGAACGCTGTAAGGCGACGCCGAGGGCACCGTCTGCTGCCGCAATTTCTCAGCGGCCCGGTGCGCGAAGACCAGCCCCTCCAAAAGAGAATTGGAGGCCAGGCGGTTGGCGCCGTGAAGCCCGTTGCAGGCGACTTCTCCGACAGCCCAAAGATGCTGGACCGAGGTGCGGCCCGACGCATCCGTTTGAATGCCGCCGCAGAAGTAATGCGCCGCGGGAACGACCGGGATCTGGTCTTTCGTCATATCGATGCCGTACTTGAGGCACTCCCGATAAATCATCGGAAACCGCTTTTTGACAAAGTCAGCGCCTTTGTGACGGATATCCAAAAATACGTAGGGATCGCCGCTCTTTTTAAGTTCGGCGTCGATCGCCCGCGCCACCACGTCCCGGGGCGCCAGCTCCTGGTCCGGGTGGTAGGCTTGCATGAAGGGCGTTCCATCCATCAACTTGAGGATCCCCCCTTCGCCGCGGACGGCTTCGGAGATCAAAAACGATTTGGCCTGAGGGTGATAGAGGCAGGTGGGATGAAACTGCACGAATTCGAGATTGGCCATCACCGCGCCGGCCCGGTACGCCATGGCGAGTCCGTCGCCGCTGGCCACATCCGGATTGGAGGTATAGAGATACACTTTGCCCCCGCCGCCGGTGGCCAGCAGCGTCGCCTGGCGCCCTAGGAACGTGCGGATTTGCTGGGTCTGACCATCCAACACATAGGCGCCCAAACACCTCACCGGCGAGGAAGGATACAGCTTTTCCGTTGTGATCAGATCGATCGCGGCATGAAATTCGTAAAAGGAGATATTCGGCATGCCTTGCGCTTTGCGCAGGAGCGTTCGGGCGATTTCCGACCCGGTGAAATCACCCGCATGCAGCACGCGGCGGCGGGAATGCCCCCCTTCGAGACCCAATTCGTAAGGATGGTCTTCGTCACGCTCATCCCGCGTGAAAGCCATCCCCCAATCGATCAGCTCTTTGATGCGCGCGGGACCCTCCTCCACAACACCCCGCACAATGTCTTCATGGCAGAGACCCGCTCCGGCCCGCAGAGTATCTTCGACATGGCTCTCGATGGAATCCTCCGGTGATGTCACCGCCGCGATGCCTCCCTGTGCGCAGGACGTGGACCCCGCCAGGAAATCGCGCTTGGACAAAATCGCGACCGTCCCCAGTTCGCACAACTTGATCGCCAGGCTCAAGCCCGCGATGCCGCTGCCGATGATCAGATAGTCCGTTTCGACCGAGTTCATTTGAGAAGCCTCACCCCCCCGTCCTCATTGACGTCGATGAGGACGGGACCCTCTCCCGTTAGGGAGAGGGGGGACCGCCTCGCTTCGAGGTGGTGGGTGAGGCGTTTCACGAAATCACCACATTATCAATCAGCCGCGTTTTTCCGATCCAGAGGGCGGCCGCCAGCACCGCCGGCCGCCGGATTTTCCGCATCGGGGCAAGCGTCACCGGATCCACCACGGCAATATAATCGATGCGGCAGTGCGGAATCTGGGACAGCACCTGCTTGAGCCGCGTTTCCAGCCGGCCGCTGTCCAACATGATCTTCTGTTCAATCAACTCCCGCCCCAGGTAGAGCGCCTGGTAAAGCTTCACCGCTTCCTCCCGGTCTCTCTTGGACAGGCGCCGGTTGCGCGAGGAACACGCCAGGCCGTCGGGCTCGCGCACCGTGGGGCAGGCGACGACCCGCACCGGAATCTGCAGGTCCTTGACCATCCGGTCAATGACGCGGCACTGCTGGTAATCCTTCAGGCCGAAATAGGCGCGGGTCGGCTGGACGATCTGAAACAGGGCGGCGACCACGGTCGCCACCCCGCGGAAATGCCCGGGGCGGAATTTGCCGCAGAGCGACGCGGAGCAAGCCGGGACGTCCACCCAGGTTGAAAACTCGGGGGGGTAGATCTGGGACGCGGAAGGAATAAAAACGACATCGCACTTCTCCTGCTTCAAGAGAGCCAGATCCTTTGACAACGCGCGCGGGTACTGTGTGAAGTCTTCCCGGGGGCCGAACTGCGCGGGGTTCACGAAAATCGACACAACGACTTGATCATTTTCACGGCGCGCGCGGCGGATCAGGGCGCGGTGCCCCTCATGCAGAGCGCCCATCGTCGGAACAAAGCCAATCGAACGCCGTCCGCGCCGGGTCGCGTGCGTGCTGGATTTCATCTCTTCTACGGAATGTATGATTTTCACCCTGCCACCTCTTTCTCGATGAGCGTTCTCTTAAAAAATCCAACCAGGCGTTTCTCGTATTCTTCCCGGTCCATCAGCCACGGATCGCCATGATCCGCTCCGGGGACCAGCCACCGCTCTTTCGGTTCGCGCGCGGCGGCCCACAACTTTTGAAAATCGGACATCGGGATGCGCAGGTCCTGCCCGCCCTGGATCAGAAAAACGGGCCGGGGCGCGATCTGGCTGATCGCTTCCACCGGGTTGAACTGTCCCAACCGCAGCCTCAAACGGAGCGAGGCGAAGAAAATAGCGAGCGGCACATACGGGAAATAGGGGATCCCGTGGTAAATCCGCGCAAAGAGCCGGACGGTCTGTGAGATCGAAGCAAACGGGCTTTCCGCGGCCACAGCCTCCAGCTGTTTAAAACGCGCGGCGCCGACGATGGCGACCGCCGCCCCGAGAGAATGTCCGTAAATTCCAAGACGCCGCGAGGCGTGCGGCTTTTTCTCACGAAGAAATCTCAACGCGCCGGCGAGATCGAGCAGTTCCAAAGGCCCCAGCGACGTCAGCCGGCCCTGGCTGTCCCCGTGACCGCGAAAATTATAGTACAGCAGGTTCAAGCGTCCTTCTCTGACCAGGCAGGCCGTGTTCTGCAGCATGTCGCCATGGTTCGACCCGATGCCATGCTGCACGATCAACGTGATCGCCGAGGCCCGGTGCGCCCGGACACCCTTCGGGTGCAAGGGCTGTCCGGACGGGTCGCCATCGGCGAGCTGTCCGGACGCGGGTACAAACCAGCCTGTCAGCCGCAGCCCATCTTCGGATGGAAAAGAGACCTCTTCGCAGTCCCATCCGAAATCCGTCGGGGTGTAAGGGACGGCAAAATAGGGAATGCGCGTCATTTCCAAAGAACCGTAATACGACAAACCGAGCACAAAAACCATCAGTCCCCCCAGAATCCACGCCGCGAGGACCATTACGGGTAGGTATGCCCGGCATCGGGGAACCGGCCTGATCGCACTTCGCGCCCATACCGAACGGCCGCCTGCTGAATGACGTTGCGCAGGTCGGCATAGCGCTTCACAAATCGCGGCAGGGGCGCCGGCGTCAGCCCCAATAGATCGTCAATCACCAGGATCTGGCCGTCGCACGCGGCGCCGGCCCCGATGCCGATCGTGGGGATCGAAAGCGCCCGCGAAATCGTTTTGGCCAGGGACGACGGCACGCATTCCAGAACGATCGCGAACGCCCCCGCGCGCTCAAGGGCTCGGGCGTCCGCTGCAAGTTTCCTCGCGGCCTCTGCATCACGCCCCTGAACCTTATATCCGCCGAATTGATGGACGGATTGCGGCATCATTCCCAGATGTCCCATCACCGGTATTTTCGCGCGCTGCAGCGCTTCCAGCATCGGGAGGATTTCCGAACCGCCTTCGATTTTAACGGCTTCAGCGCCCGCTTTCAGCATAAGGCCGCAGTTCTCCACCGCCTGTTCCGGCGAGATCTGACAGGACAAATACGGCATATCCGTGACCAAAAGGCACCGCGAATTCCCTTTCGCGACGATCCGCGTATGATAGAGCATGTCCTCTACGGTGACCGGAAGCGTTGACGAGTAGCCGAGTTTGACCATGCCCAAAGAATCTCCCACCAGAAGCACGTCCACGGCCGCTTCGTTTAAAAGCCGCGCCGTAGTGTAGTCGTAACAGGTCAATGCCACGATTCTCTGGCGCCGCGTCTTGAGGGCCTGCAGGCCGGGGACCGTAATTTTTCTGGAAGGTTTAGCCATGATAACCCGCTTCTTTAAGTTCGCGCTGGACAAAGTCGCGCTGGTAAATTTCCGGGTGCGGCACGGTGAGACGTGGATGGGCTATCTGTTCGTTTCCGTAATACAAAATATCCAAATCGATCGTCCGCGGGCCCCAGCGCTCCGCTCGCGCGCGTCCCAGCCGCGCCTCGATGGCCTGCAGACGGTCCAGAAGTTCCAGCGGTTCAAGGGCCGTCTCGATCGCCGCCACACCGTTTAAATAAGCCGGCTGCACCGGACCGAAGGGGACCGTCTCTTCCAGGGTGGACACTCTCACCACGCGCACGTTTGGGGTTTCGCGCAGAAGCTCCAGCGCGCGGCGAATATTTTCCTCCCGGTCGCCCAGATTGGCGCCGAGGCCGATATAGCAGACGACAACCTGCTGAAGGGCTACTTTTGCCATACGACGCGGCTGATGCGTTCGACCGCTTGTTTCAATCGGGGTTCATCTACCGTGAGCGCAAAACGGACGAACCCTTCCCCGGAAGGACCGAATCCGACGCCGGGCGCGCATACCACGCCGGCTTCATCCAGGAGCTTCCCGGCTGTTTCCGTGGAGGTGAACCCCTTCGGCGCGTGCGCCCAGATATAAAACGTCGCGGGCGGTGAGGGAAGGGCCCAGCCTGCTTTGCGCATGAGGTCCACGAAAAGATCGCGGCGATTACGGTACAACGCGCGCATATCGTCAACATAGGTCTGAGGGCCGTTCAGCGCTGCGATGCCCGCTTCCTGAATCGCCTGGAAGGCGCCCGAGTCGATGCTGTCTTTAATCTGCGCGAGCCCCTTGATCAATTCCGGGTTGCCGCACACCCAGCCGATCCGCCATCCGGTCATGTTGAAAGTCTTGGACAAGGAATGAAACTCGATGCCGATGTCCTTGGCGCCGGGAATCTCCAAGAAACTCAACGGCGCCTGTTCAAAATACATTTCCGAGTAGGCGTTATCATAGGCGACCACCAAATTGTTCTTTTTCGCGAACGCAACGGCCTCTTCGAGAAAAGCCCTGGGCGCGACGGCGGCGACCGGATTGTTCGGGTAATTCAGAAACAGAAGACGCGCGCGCCGGAGGATATCCTTCGGGATGGCGCCCAGATCCGGAAGAAAGCCGCGCGCTTCATTCAACGGCATCAGGTGAGGCTCGCCCCCCGCAAACAAGGTCGCGTTTTTATACACCGGGTAGGCGGGATCCGGAACCAGCGCCACCTGGCCGGGGTCCATGAACGCCAACGGCAGGTGCCCCAAGCCTTCCTTCGAACCGATCAACGAGTAAATGTCGGAGGCCGGGTCCAACGTCACATTGAAGCGTCTCTGCATGAACGCCGCGATCGCCTGCCGGAACGGCATCAGGCCGGCGCCGAAGGGATATTGATGATTGGACGGCTTCGCCATCGCCTCCTGGCCCGCTTTGACGATATGCGGCGGCGTGGGCCTGTCGGGGTCGCCGACGCCGAGCGAAATCACATCCACGCCGCGGTCGATCGCCGCCTTCTTCTTGCGGTCGATCTCGGCAAACAGGTAGGGCGGGAGTTTTTCGATGCGCTGGGAGTATTTCATAAATCTGCTGGATTACTGGATGATTCGATTACCGGTCATCCGGCCGTCTAGTCATCCTGTTTGACAGTATTTCTTAATCGCCCGACGCCTGAACGTTTCCGGACTGAAAACGACAATAGAGCACGGCTTCTAGAGCCCCAGGACGTCTTTCATCGCGCTCTCACATGTCATTCCCGCGAAAGCCCGCACAGTCGTGTGGAGGGCGGGAATCCAGAACTGTGGCCGTCTCACCTCAAACCTAAAACATCTTGCATAGTATAGAGACGCCCAGCAGGGGGTTTCCGAGTTGCCAGCCACTTCGCAGCCTGCAAAGCACCTAACGCAAAGATATCTCTTGTTTCAGCGTGGTGAAATAATTCGAGCTTATCTGTTGGACTTGAAAAGGTAACGCGATGGTCGCCGACGATGTCGCCTTCCCGCTTACCTTTCTCTAAAATCACCTCACGTCCGGTCACTTCCTGAATCAACCTGCCTACTTGTTTGGCTGTTCCAGAGGGGTTATCCATTTTCTGAGCATGATGCGCTTCCCAAATTCGAACATCATAGCTGGGTAATGCTCTGGCTATTTCTTGTGCGACTTTGAAAAAAACGTTCACTCCCAAGCTCATATTGGATGATTTGACAATAGGAACCCGTTTCGAAAATTTAGAAATGGTGGCTTCCTGATCGTCATTAAAACCGGTCGTGCCTATTACCCAAGGAGTTTCGTACTTCTCCATTGCCGGAAACATTCCAACGGCTGTACCTGTAGCGGTAGCGAAGTTAATTACAACATCAGCCATTTCAATTACCTTTATGTCGCCCGTCAAGCCAGCCTTCTCATCTTGTTTGGCTATAGATTCTAAACGACCGATAATTTGGAAATCCTTATCTTGCTCAGCAAGATTAAGAATTGCGGTGCCCATCCGTCCCGCAGCTCCCGCTACAACAAGCTTAATCATGGCGAGGTTCTGGATCCCCGCTTTCGCGGGGATGACGAACGGAGTAGGGGGCATGCCTTCAACGCAGCAAGAAGCTTCTTCTTCGTCTCAGGCCCCATGGCCGTCAGCGGCAGCCGCAGCTCGCTGCGGCACACCCCCAAGGCGCCCATCGCCGTTTTTATGGGGATGGGGTTGGTCTCATAAAACAGCGCGCGCATCAGCGGGACCATCTGCAGGTGCAGCTCCTGCGCGCGGTCGTAGCGGCCGGACAGAGCCGCCCGGCAGAGTTCAGCCATCGCGGCGGGAAGAATATTGGCGATCACGGAGATCACGCCTTGAGCGCCAATCGCCATCAGCGGAAGCGTCAGGGAATCATCCCCGGACAAGACCGTGAATCGGCGGCGGTCGAGCGCCGTCAAGAGCTGGCTGGTGTAATCCATGCTGCCCGAAGCCTCTTTGATGCCGACGATGGTGGGGCAGTCCTTCGCCAGTTGGACAACGGTTTCCACCGGCATGTTGATCACGCTCCGCCCGGGAATGTTGTAAAGAATGACGGGAAGCCGGGTGGCGTGGGCCGCTGTTTTGAAATGTTCGTAGAGGCCGCGCGGCATGGGCTTGTTGTAGTAGGGCACCACCAGCAGAACACCGGAGGCGCCGACTTTCGCCGCGTGCCGCACCAGGCCGAGCGTTTCGGCTGTGGAATTGGAGCCCGCGCCCGCGATCACGGGAAGCCGCCCGCGCGCCGCCTTGCAGACGATCTCCACCACGCGGCGGTGTTCGTCATGAGAGAGCGTGGCGGATTCGCCCGTGGAACCGCAAGGCACCAGCCCGTCGCTGCGCTGTTCAACGTGATAATCCACCAGGGCTTTTAACGCCGCTTCATCCACGCGGCCGTTGCGCAACGGCGTCACTAACGCGACATAAGATCCTTTGAACATAAGGTCTCCTCTCCGCCGCCGCATCTTTGGCGGACCCGCCAACGACTCAGTGGCGGGCTAAAGTTCCGTCTGGCCTCTAAAGGTCACCCGCACCGGA